>CAZUBB010000065.1:1656-19534 GCA_964618485.1 uncultured Pirellulales bacterium | reverse complement strand
CTCAAGTTGTAACTCTCTTCCTTTCGCGTGTCGTTCCGTGAATTCCGTGGTCAATCCTCCGTACTTCGTGCTCCGAACTCCGTCCTTCTACCTGCGCGTGTTTCGCGGGCAACTTCTTCGGGAGCAGCCGTCATGACGACGCCGCGGATCTTGATGTGTCCGCCGGACTTTTATGGCATTGAGTACGAGATCAATGCCTGGATGAATCGCGCTCGGCCTGCGGATGTTGAAATGGCGCGCGAGCAGTGGAGGGCATTGCGGCAGACGTTAGAAGCGGCCGGCGCGAAGATTGAATTGGTCGACCCGCAGCCGGGCTTGCCGGACCTCGTGTTCACCGCCAATGCGGCGATCATCTTTCGCGATCTCGCCGTGCCGGCGCATTTCAAGCATCCGGAACGCCAGGGGGAACAACCGCATTTCGAGCGGTGGTTGTCGGGGCACGGCTTTCGCATCGAGCGGGTTCCCGACGACGTCTACTTCGAGGGCGCCGGCGACGCGCTCTTCTGCGGAGACACGCTCTTCGCCGGTTACCGCATGCGGAGCGATGCCCGGGGTCATCAACAGATTGGCGCGTTGCTTGGCTGCCGCGTGATTCCGCTCGAGCTCGTCGACCCGTATTATTATCACCTCGACACCTGTTTTTGCCCGTTGCGCCCGGGCGCGGCGATTTATTTTCCGAACGCATTCGACGACTACGGCCGCCAGGTCCTGCGAGAACTGGTGCCGGAGCTGATTGCAGTCGAGGAAGCCGAGGCGCGCCGCTTCGCCTGCAATGCCGTCGTGGTGGGAAAGACGGTCGTCACCAATACTGGCTGCACGCAGTTGCACGCGGAACTGAAGCATCGGGGATTCACGCCACGCGAAACGCCGCTGGACGAGTTCGTCAAAGCCGGCGGCAGCGCCAAGTGCCTCACGCTCCGCCTCGACGGCGAAGAAGCGGCTTCCTGGAAATACTCTGCGGAATAATTGCCCGCGAAACATGCGAAAACAGACAGGAGTTCTTGTCCACGGAATACACGGAACGACACGGAAAAGGGAGACCGAAAATGGTTGCGGGCATATCGTGCTAAGAGCGGTAGGTGATTGCCGCGTGAAGCGTTTCGACGAGTTCTGAAAGCAACTCGTTCCTCCTCCTTTTCCCGTGTCTTTCCATGTGTTCCGTGGACAATTCTCCGTTCACGAGTCGAGATTCCATACGATGCCTGAGAATTACCGCGTACGGTTGACGAAGGATTATCTGGTGTTTTGCGCTGCGCATTTTGTCACCTATCAAGGCGACGTGTGCGAGCCGTTGCATGGGCATAATTTTCGCGTTTCGGCCGAGATCGAGGGGCCGCTCGACCGGGACTATTTCGTCGTTGATTTCGTGGCGGCGTTGGCGATTCTGCGCGAGCTGGTGACGGCGCTCGATCATCGCGTGTTGTTACCGACGAAGCACGCGCTCATTCATGTTCGCGAGGACGAGTCCAGCGTTGAAGCGGTTTTCGCGGACCGCCGTTGGGTGTTTCCGCGGAGTGACTGCGTACTATTGCCGGTGGAAAACACCAGCTCTGAGCTGCTGGCGCGGCATCTGGTCACGCAGTTCCGGGAAGCCCTCGACGCCCGGTTGGGTTGTCGCCCCTCGAGGCTCAGCGTGGAAGTGGATGAATGCAACGGTCAGGCGGCGCGGTACGAGTGGACTTGTGACGGTTAAGCCGATTCTGATTTGGAAGAAATGTCGCATCGCCCTTTGGCTCTTGGCGCGACGCAGGGAGATTCCCGGCAATTTGACAGGCAAGTGGCGCGTTCTAGAGTTACGAGAATATCGCGCAGCACACTTATTCGCACTGCGCCGCGGATTGCGATGCAGCGTCGATCGCCCTGACGGCCCTTGACGCGGTGCTTTGCTCCCTGGCCCTCACTTCATCCGAACGCCAACCGCATGAAAGCCGAGTACATCAATCCCTTCATGACGTCGTTGGCGAACGCCTTCGAAACGATGCTGGCGTGCCCGGTGCATCGCGGACAATTGGCGCTCAAGTCCGCCGACACGCCGCATTACGAGGTCAGCGGCGTGATCGGGCTTTCCGGCAATGCCGTGGGAACCGTGGTACTCAGCCTCTCGCGTGAAGTGGCGCTGAAAGCGACTTCCGTCATGCTGATGACCGAGGCGGACGATCTCAACGGCGACGTCGTGGACGCCGTCGGCGAATTGACCAACATGGTCGCCGGCGCGGCGAAAGCGAAGCTCGAAGAGTTCAATCTCTCGATCAGCCTGCCGAACGTCGTGCTGGGAAAAGGACATGAAGTCCACTTTCCGTCGAACGTTACGCCGATCTGCGTGCCGTACACCTGCGCCTGGGGCGACCTCGCGATCGAGGTCGGCCTCGCGCCCTCGCCGGCGCTCGTCGAGGCCTGAGCGGCTCCGTTGCGAAAGCGGCCGTTGCTCCGGGCGCTAACGCTTCCGGCTCTCTTGATTTCGTTTGCCATCGGAGTTCGTCGGTCCTTTCGCCAACTATAAGCAAAGCATGTAGGCGACCAGTTCTTGCTTCTCAACGTCCGTGAGCTTCAGCTCCAGGACGAGGTTGAAGAATTCCACGGCGTCGTGCAGCGTCGGACAGCGGCCGTCGTGCAGGTAGGGCGGAGAGTCCTTGATTCCCCGCAGCGCGAAGGTCTTAATGGGACCTTCCGGGCGACCGACGTAAAACCGTTCGACTTGCAGGTCGTGCATGTATTCATCGGTGAACGCCGGACCGTAATGGCACGACGCGCATTGCGCCTTGCCGTGGAACAACGCTTCACCGCGCAGCTCTTCCGGAGTCGCCTGGGAGACGTCGAGCTTCATCAGCGGCTTCAGCTTCGGCGCCGGCGGGAAATCGAGCAAGGCGTTGAAATCGCCCATGCGATTCGTCAGTTGGCGCTGGCGATTCGCCAGCCCGATCGGCTGCCCTAGCGCGCCGGGATCGCCGTCGAAATACTCTTCCACCTCGGCGAAGTGATCCATGCTGCGGATCGACCGCTTGGATGAAAGCTGCATGATATTGTAGTTGCCGCGCATCGTCGGCGTATCGGTTCGCAGCCGGGCCTGGTTCGGGCGGCTATCCGGCGCGAGTTCGATCGCCCCGTTTGTGTGTCCGTTGACGTGGCACGAGAAACAAGAAACCCCGGCGCTCGGTTCCACGGTAACGCGATGATCGGTGTGGTTGAACCAGGTCGTCGCCGTCGGGCGGAGCAACTCCTTGAGCCCTTCCATCTGCTCGCCCGTGAGCAGGCCGTTGAAGATTTCGTAGTAATTGCTGATCGTCACTTCGCGACCGTCGGTGACATCGCCAAGTTCCTTGTGCGTCGTCAGAAACATAGGCGGCGGAAACTCCGGCAGGTACGCGTCCGGCATGTCGAAGTCGACGTCCATGCGGAGGTGTTCCGGGTGCGCGGCAACCCATTGATCCGGAAACAGCATATGCGCCGTCGTCTGCAACGGGTGTGCCAGCGGAACGTAAGGGAAGATGTCGCGTTCCTGAATCTCCGCGGGAGATAACGCCGCGAGTTCAGCGAAGCTCGCTACATCTCGCAGCCGCGCGACTGGTCCTCGCATGATCGCCTTGCCGCCGGACATCCGCTGTCCCTCGATGACTTCGCCCGAGAAGTCGTAGCGTCCCCCCATGTACTTATGAACGTCCGCCATCAGTTGCGGTTTCTGCTCGGTGCACATCTTCAACCAATCGGCGAACGGCATGCCGAGATTGCTGTTGCCGAAGGAGCTTTCGCCTCGTCCGGAATAGCGCCACAGGTCGAGCGGCGTCCGCGCGCCGGGCCCCCCCTTGGGATAGCGCGGCAGCTTCGAGTCGTGATTCTTGCCGAGACCGTAATCGTCATCGCCACGATCAATTTGATAGGCGGGGCTCTGCCGCATATGCAGGTCGCGTTCATCGTCGGGCTTCGCATTCGCGGTGCGCGACGGCGTCGCCAGCGCTACCGCGGGTACGGCCTTGACCGGCTGCGTTTGCTGCGCGCGCGCACCCGGTTCTTGCGTCGCGAACAGAAAGCCGGCGAGACCGCCGAGGCCGATAAAACAAAATGCGTGCGCTAACGCGCGTAGTGCAGTTGTCATGGCGGGCGGACCTTTCGATGTCGTGCGCGATGCGGTTGCCGAACGGCAGATTGCAGAGAGGAGATCAGTCGTTGTGGTTACAAGCGCAAGCGAATGCCGCGCACGTGGATTCGTTTCACGCCGAGAAACCACGCCGCGCGAATGGGAAAAGGAAGCGCGCTACGGTTTCCGGTTTTCGTTGCAAGCGACGGCTTAGCCGCCAGAACAGCGACTCAGCGGTACAGACGTTGCCGCTTGTTCGACAAATCTGCCTTGCTAAGGCGCAGTGTAACTGGGCCGTTGCGCCCAGTCAATTAATTGTCGATCGAGTTTAGCGCAAATACCTGTCTGACGCGTCAGAGAGGGAGAGCGGACGTCGATTGACGTTCGATGCGGTGCATGAAATCGGCGTCCACTCTCCCTCGCTGGCGCTTCGGGCTAGTGTTGCGGTTACGCGCCCGTGGGAAGCGGCGGCTGCTTGTCGGGGTGCAAGTAGATAAAACTCTTGCCGAGGCGTCCGCCGTAGTTGCCGGCGGAAATGCGCAGCAGGCCAGGAGCGTTTTTCGAGGCCTCGATCGCCGCGTGCGTGGCCTTGATGATTTCCGGCAAATTGCGGCCGTTAATAATGATTTCCATCACCGAGCCGATCCCCGGTGGAAGCTGCGATTCTGCCTTTGGGTCATCCGCCAGCTTGGGGCAGTACTTCGCGTACGTGCTGGCGAACATGAACTTGTACTTGCTGCCGGCCTTGGAACCGCTGCCGGCGATGCCGCCGGGAAATGGCATAATCACCCCAGGGCATGTATGGATTGCCGTTACGCCTGACTCAGCGGCCGCGAGCGCCGCGTCTTCGGTTTCGCCGAAGTACCAGAGATTCCCCCCCATCACGCCGTCCGCGTAACCGAGGCGCCGGTCGAGGACGAATTCGCTGCCGAGCGTGGGAATCCACCACATCTTGCGGCCATAGCGTTCGACGCGTCGCTGAAAGCCGTCGCCAAAGAAGGCGACCTTCCGGCCCATCCGATAGTAAGTGGCGGAATCGATGAGATTGAAGCACGCCGCCGTGGGGCAGGTCAACACGTTCTGGCTGATGCGCACCAGCGCTGCTTTTTCCAGCGCTTCGACGCGATCTTTGCGAAAGCGCGGCACATGCAATTGCACGATCGCGCCAGGGCGGCTGTCGGGCGTTGGGAACGCGTCATCAAAGCCAGGGCCAACAAACCGATCGACGCCGGCTTCGCAATCGCAGAGGATCGTGCTCGAAGCATTGCCGGTCACCGCATTCACGGCATGCGCGACCCACTGCGCGTCGCGGGCCGTGATCAGAAACTCGACATAGATGCTGCGGAACGCTTCGGCGTACGTGTCGTCGATCACAGCGGGCATGGGCAGCTCGATCCGTGGCGCAAAGAGTCCTAACCTTGAGGGCGTCGACCGCGGCCTTCGTACACCGCGCGTTCCGTGACGACCAGGTCCATGAATACGTCATGCGGGCTGACAATCAGATCGTCGAACAACTGCGATTCGTAGCAGAGGCCGATGAGCGGGCAATCTGGGCGGACGTGTTCGAGCAGCCGATCGTAGTATCCTTGGCCGTTCCCCATGCGCCCGCCGTCGCGGCTGAATCCAACGCCGGGGACGATGACAAGATCGAGCTGTGCCGGCTGGACTTCCTTAAGCGGGTCGCCCCAACGCTCCGCCGGCGGTTCGAGAATCTTCCACTTGCCGATGATCAACTCATCGAACGATTCCAGCCACCACAAGCCCAGCTTGTTCGCGCCGGCGTCGTCCACCGTGCAATACGGGACGACGATCCGCTTGTCGCTGGCCAGCGCCTCGGGCAGCGCTTGACGCGTGCGCAGTTCCGAGCGGCAGTCGATGTACCACAGCACCGTGCTCGCCGCCTGATAGTGCGGCAACTGCATCAGCGAGGCGACGGCGATCCGGCTTACTTCGTCCTTATCTTCTTGAGCATTCCGCGCGTCATACGCGGCGCGGCGCATCTGCGCCTTGGCGTCCTGTTTGTCGATCGACGACTGACTCAATGGCTCGCTCCGGTTTGAGTGGCATTTCGTTATCGCCACGGCATCCAGGGCCGTCAATGGGGGACGAAACCTGCGTCGCGCGCTGGTCGATCCGCCAGGTTTCCCCAATGTGCTTGACGCCTCCGTTGCAACTGCTAATATACCAGCACATGCTAGTGAATTAGCACATCACGCGGCGTAATGCTGCGGATCGAATCGGTCGCAGAAGGAGTGTAGCGTTGGCGAATCCGTCGGAACTGAAACTGGGACGCCGTGAGCGGGAAATCGTCGAGGCGCTCTACCGTCTCGAGGAGGCCTCCGTGGCGGACGTGCTTGCCGCGCTTGCCGCGCCGCCGAGCTACTCGGCAGTGCGGGCGATGTTGAACCTGCTCGTCGAAAAGCGTGTAGTCACGTTTCGCCGCGACGGAAAGCGCTACCTCTATCGACCGGTCAGGGCTAAAGACAAGGTGCGCCGCTCCGCGCTCCGCGATCTCGTGCGGAATTTCTTCGGCGGGCAGGCTGCGGAGGCGATGGCGGCGCTCGTCGATGGCTCGGCCGGCCGCATTTCCGCCGACGACTTGAAACGCATGCGCGAAATGATTGAACAAGCCGAGCAGGACCAAGGTTCCCCGGGAGAAGAGCCATGAACGCGTTCTGGTCTGGGAGCGAGGCCGATTGGTTGCCATGGGCGGCGCGCCTACTTACCGGCGTAACAGTCATTTTTCTTGCGGCGCTTTGTGCTTCGCTGTTGGCCCGGCGCGGGTCAGCCGCGGCGCGCCATCGGATTTGGAGCCTCGCCGTGCTGGCGGCGCTCTGTTTGCCAGGGCTGATTGCCTTCGCGCCACAGTATCGGTTGGGTTGGCTCAATGCTGCGCGGCCCGCGCCCATTTCACCGCAACCCATCGCGCACACGTCGGCCGTTCAACCAGGGCACGTTGCGATCGCTAAGTTCGAATCGCCTGGGACGCCTCCGCCGGCGATTGCGAATCCCATTGCGCCGGCGGCTGAGCAAGCGCCGGCAGCGACGCTTGAGATTCAACGCGCGCCCGAAGAGCCAGCGCCAGTGAACTGGGGCGCCTGGGGGCGCGCGGTATGGGCCTTCGGTAGTCTGTTGCTTTCCGCCCGATTGATCACCGCCGCCTGGTTCGCGCGTCGATTGGTGCGCAAATCGCGCATGCTGGACAATTCCGTTGCGGAGCAACTGTTGGACGATCTCGCAAAGCAGTTCGGCGTTCGGCGACTGCCGACGCTCTTGGAAAACAGCGAGACCGCCTCGCCCCTTTGCCTTGCGGTATGGAATTCGACCATCATCCTTCCAGCGAAATGGTCCGCTTGGTCGCGGCACGAACTGCGGGCCGCGCTGGCGCACGAATTGGCGCACGCGCAGCGCCGCGACGTCGCCTGGCAGTGGCTCGCTTGCTGGGCGTGCACCGTGTACTGGTTTCACCCGCTCGCGTGGTTGGGGGCCTGGCGGATGCGCGTCGAGCGCGAAGTTGCCTGCGACGATTGCGTGTTGAATGCCGGCGAACGGCCGACCGAGTATGCCCGGCTGTTGCTGAGTCTTGGCGCGGAAGTCCGCGCGCGGGCCGATCGGGCGCCGCTGTCGGCCGTGGCGATGGCCGGGCGCACGCAAGTGGAGTCACGGATTCGCGAGGTGCTCCGCACGGCGCGCTGCCGCACTGCGGTGAGCCGGACGACGAAGCGGAAGCTCGCAGTCGGCTTCGCGGCGCTGCTTGTCGCCCTCGCGGTGTTGCAACCGTTCGGAACTGCCCAGAATGAATCGGCGAAGGAGTCGGTTCCACCAGAAAAGAAAGAGGCCGTCGAGAAGGCTGTCGCGGATGCAATTCCTGAAAACGCGCGGCGCGTTGCCGTGACCGTGGTGAATGAAGCAGGGAATCGCGTCGCAGGAGCCAAAGTAACTCTGCACGTTTGGCCGGCGGCGCTCGTCGCCACGACAAACGACGAAGGGGTCGCCAACCTCGACGTCGTCGACCGCAAGACGACGCTCGAAGCGCTGGCCGTTTCGGCCGTCGATTCGCAGAACGGCACGCGTGGTTATGCGATGCTTCCGGCGACCTTGGCGGCGGATACGTTCGATGCCGGGAAATCGCTACCGATCGAGGTCATGCTCCGCGCGCCGCGCAGCGTGCGGTTCGAAGTGCGCGACGGCGAGGGCAAGCCCGTCGCCGACGCCGCGGCGATTGTCGTCTGTACCTATGACAAATTCGGCGAGTCCCGCACCGACGCCGAGGGCAAGGCCGAAGTGTTCGTGGCCAGCGAGGCGCCGCTGATGTACGCCGTGGCATTTAAGCAAGGCGTGGGGCTCGACTATTTCATGTACCGCCGAGCCAGCGAGCCGAAGAGCGATCCCTATCGCCTGGAACCGGATCACAGCCAGCCAATCGCCTTTGTGCTTAATGGCTTGCAACACGTCGACGTCAAGGTAGTCGATCACCAGGGACGTCCCGTCGAGAGGGCGGACGTGAGTCCGTGGTATTTCGAGCGGCCGAACAAAGGAGGCATGCTGAATTCCGGGCTGAAGGAATTCAACACGACGACAAATGCCGAGGGGGTCGCCACGATCGGCATGATTCCCTCCGACAACACGGGCAATGTTCCGGTGTGGGTGCATCGCGAAGGCTTCGCGGCGGAGAATCGTTATTCCTACGATCCGAAGGCGCCCGCGCGGCTGGACGTGAAGCTACTGCCGCTCGTGCCGATCGAGGGACGCGTGCTGCACGCCGACGGTTCGCCGGCGGCGAATATCGACGTGATGATCGTCGGCGATGGTTATTCGTTCGATGGTTTTCGCGAAACAGCGCGGACTGCGGCCGATGGCACGTTCGCCATCAGCGTGGCGCCGAATTACTACTACGCTTTCTGCGCCAGCGATGCGAAGTGGGCGTCGCCGATCGTTTCGAAGGTGATCCTCGACAAAACCCCGGCCGAGCCGATCGAACTGCGCCTGCAACCGGCGGTGCATGTGCGCGGCCGGCTGACGATCGGCGGCGAGAAACCGTTTGCCGGGTGCTACATCTCGCTCTACCAGCGCGTGGCCGACTACTACCAGCTTCCGGAAGCGGAACGACTCCCCAATCCGAAGAACGACAATAAAGGCATTAATCCACTCATCGTTCGTGGCGGGATGACCGACGACGACGGACGTTTCGATTTCATCGCTGGGCCAGGCGCCGCGTATATCATTGGGCCGAACAGTCTCAAGCCGCCGAAGTTCACCGTGGCGGATCAGGATATCGAGCTCACGCTGAACGCCGACGCGCCGGATCTGGTGCCAATCTCCGGGCGCGTCGTCGACGCGGATTCGTCCAACCAAGGCGTCGCCGAGGCGGTCATCCGCGCCTATAACTCGGGCGTCGCGCGTGCGCGGGATTTCAACGCCACGACCGACGCCGACGGGAATTTTGCCGCGGAACGCGGCGTCGCGGAGATGTACGCCCACGCGGTGAGCGCTGATGGTCAACGCATGGGCATCGTGAAGATTGGCCGCGACGACGCGCAGACGACGATTCCGATCGGCCCGACGGCGATTGGGCATGCTCGCCTCGTGCATGCCGTCAGCGGAAAGCCGCTGGCCATGCGTGACATCAGCTTTGGATATGAAATTCACTTCGACGATAACACCAACACAATGGTCTTTGGCGGCCAGACGACGACCGACGCCGATGGGAGCTTTATTGTCAAAGATTTGGTCCCGGGCTGGGTCTATAACTTGAGTCTGATCACCGCGAAGGACGCCGACGGACATCCGCGCAGTTGGCGGCCGTTCGGCACGACGAAGGCCGAGCGCGGCGGCGCGTACGAAGCGGGCGTGTATTACCTCGAACCGCCGGAAATCGCGCCGCTCAGGGATAAGAAGGGAAAACCTGCGACCACGGCGATCAAGAAGATCGCCGACAAGATCGCGGCGACGGCGCCCGGCTGGCGCGTGCAGGAGGTCGATGAGAAACCGCGCGACCTTGTCAACGGTTATCAAGGTTACCGGATCAACTTGCGGCGCGTGTGGCGGGAGTACACCGGCGTTCCGCAACAACGCGCGGAGGTCTCTCCGGCGGGCCCGTATAAGGAGCACGACGAAGACTGGGAATTCATGCTCGTGCCGACGGAGCCATCGAAGGCGCCGGCGTCGCTGAAATCCAGCATCCCCTGGCAACCGAGCAACAGTCCGCAGTTTACGCGCGACATCTGCCTCGGCGAAGCGGACGGTTATGTCTGGTTCACGCGCGGAACGATTCCACTGCAGCATAGCGTTCGCTCGCTGCTGCAACTCCAGGGAGGCGACGACCCCATTCAAATCGCAGCCGACGGCCTGCTCGTCGAGGACGCTGGCACGAACACCGCGAACTCCTGCATCCATATCCTGGCGTATTACAGCGACCGCGCCGTTCCGTACGTCGAGGGGACCATTCAGGAAGCGTTGCGGATCAAGCGAGATCCCTGGCACGCGGTGATGGGCCTAAGGGGAATCCAGACCGACGCGGCGACTGACGTGTTGTTGCGCCTGTACAATTCCGGCGACGATCAACTCCGGCGTCCGGCGGGCTACGCGTTGATTCACAAGCCGTACCGTCACGCGGCAAAGATGGCGTACCTGAAAATGTTGGAAGATCATACCTCCGTAGAATCGGTCGCCGATGTCTGCGTGGAGTTCGGCTGGGACGACGCGATTCCCAGGCTGCAAGGCATCATCGATCACCCGAGGAATCTGCGCGAAGTTCAGTACGCCCTCCACGCAATGCGCAGACTCGAAGATCGTCCGATTGCCCAGGAACTGCTCGACGCGGAAAAGACGTTGCGTCAGCGAGCGCGCGAGGAGGACGTGGAAGCACAGCGAATGCTTGCCGCCGCGCGCCGCACGTTGATCGGTTCGAACGACGCCGAGGCTGCGAATCTGGCCGCACTCTCGCTGGCGTTCTACGTTAGCAAGAGTGACGTCTCCGACGTGCGCGCAATGGGACTCGAAATCCTCAAGCTCCGTCCGCGCGAGGAAACCATCGCGTTTCTGCGGTCGCTCGCCGAGCGGATCGACGCGTCCAAACGCGGCGCTATCGACAGGATCGCAATTGAAGTGGCGAAGTAGCCTACTGGCGCGCTCTTCCCGGCTCACCGGACGACGTGGCCCTTTCGATCGCGCGAATCTGGAAATCGCGGAGCGTTGCGGAGTAGTTCGACTGCTCGCCGTTGAGCGCAAAGCGCAAGAGTAACTCCGAGGCCAGCGCGACCGCCAGTACCACGAGGTTGCGGGCGAGCGGATAGTCGCACACGTCTCCCGCGACGTCGTTCGGTACGCGGTAATGCTCGTCCCAGATCGCTTCGCAGTAATCGGCGTACAGACCAACGTGCAGGCAAGGTAGCCTTGCTGCGCGGCACCGTTCCTGGACGAGCCGTCGCGAATGGGAATTGTCAAACGTGTCGATGACGACGTCCGAGCCTTTCAGCAGCGCTTTCGCCGTGCGGTCCGTGAGCTCTTTGGAGTGAACTTCGATCTCCACTTCAACGGCTCGGAACAGGCGATTGCGCAAGGCCTCGACTTTCCACGCGCCGATTTCAGACGCGCCGTAGAGCTGCGTGCTGACGTTGTGTTCCTCGACGCGGTCGCGGCCGATGACGCGCAGCCGCTTGAGGCCCTGCCGCGCGAGGTTATCGGCCAGGTGCGAACCGAGCGCCCCCACGCCGCAAATTGTCACGAGCGGCGCGGCGAGTTTTTCGAGCGCCTCGGCGCCACGGTAAATCGCTTCGTGCAGATACTTGCGCGTCACGGATTAACTCCCTTCGTCGAACACGATCACCCGGCCGCCGGGCAACAATTCACACGCGCGAAGCTGAATGCCTGGCGAAGAATCGTCGTCAAACTGGTAGGCGGCGAGTTGGCCCTCGGACTCGATTAAACACAAGAGCGGCTTGCCGAAGCATGCCGCCCACGCCCGCATGGTGCGCCGATCGCGCTCGCTCGGCGTCGGCGGCCCGGCGGGGTGGGTGTGATAAAAGCCGACGACGTCGCCGCGAGATTCCTCGCGAGCGAGCGTGGCAGCGGCGTTGAACTCGACGCTGGAGACTGAACCGCGCGTGGGGCGCGTGCGGCGCGCGGACCAGAACGGACCTTGCCGCCGGCCCACGAGCACCCAGCAACGCTCGTTCACGGTCTTCGTGGAGGATGAACGCGCCAATATTCTTCCTCGATGATGCCTTCGTCGCCGACGCGGACCAGCCCGTGGTTTTCCTCGCCTTCGCGGAGCACGCCCACCAGGCTCGCGAGATCAAACATCCGGTCTTCGCCGCTGAGGCAAATTCCGGCGACGTTGACCGTCAAGTCGTCTTTGCGTACCGACGAGGTAAACCTTTTCCCGTCGACGGAATAAGTGACACGGAAACTGTCGTCGCGTTCGAGGTATTCAACCAATTGCGCCCCCGCGTGCGAAAGACTTGCAGCCAGGCGCTCTTGGACTGGATCGCGGTTGATCGCACGCTGCGGACGATTCCGCCCGCGGCGCTTCGGCTGCGCTAAGTTCGCTTCGTCTTCCGGCCGCTGGTTACCTTCGGCCTGCATCAGCGCCCAAAGGTTCATTTCGTATGCCGCGCGCTCTTCGGCGGTGATTCCGGGTCGATCCAGTTCATCCGGAGGCGTTTGCGCCGCGAGCGCCTCGCGCAAGTAAGCCGCCGCGCCGGGGTCCCGCCTTGGATCGATTTCATCGAACCAGAAGCTGGCGCCGTCGTAACGCGCGCAAACCGCGTCGAACGTTTGCGCGTCCTCGACCATCAACACCGGCGCGAGCCCATCGAGCTGCACGCGATGATCGCCGAAGCTGGCGCTTGCGCCCGACCAGCCGTGGGCCGATCGGCGCGCGAGAATCAATCGCACGAGCGGGAAGAGTCGCAGGTATTCGCGGCGCTCCGCCAGAGTTGCCGGACGGACCAGCGTGGCGCTCGTAAAGGACTCGGGACGAAATACGCCCCACCCAGTGAAGTCTTGCGGCGAAACCGCCAGGCGGCATGCTACGCCGCCGATCCGCACGCGGACCGAGCCGCCAGCGACCACGGGCGCAAGAAACTCGCGCGCCAGGAACGCCTCTTCCTTGGCGGCCAACGAACTGAGCAGTTGTTGGACGTCAGGGCGGCCGCGCTTCTCAGGTCGAGGCATCGATCGGCCATCCGCTCGGAATGCGATGCGACCACGGAACCAAAAAAAAAACCCGCGCAAGTTCGAAGAGCAGGAAACGAATCAAACCGCCAGGCTTGCGCCTTAACGGCCCATGAGGTTTGTACGCTCTTGCGGTTGGGCGCGGGAACGTAAGTATACCCGCCGCCGGCAGGCCGAGATAGACGCTTACGCGCTCTGGCGCTGCGGCAGCGGATATTCCATGATCTCCATCATCAACTCCAGCCGCGAAGGCCGGGCCAGCATCGGCACCAGGTTCGGCAGCGAGTAGTAGTCGCCATTGAACCGGAACACGTCCACAGCAATGCCCTCCTGGCGGCACTGCTTTTCGACGAAATCGCTTCCGCCCGGCGTACGGACGATGACCACCGACGGGTTCGCCCGCAGCGCCGCGGAGTATTCCCGCAGCGCCGGCACGAACAACGGCGGCGTGTTTTGTTCCTCGTCCGTCACCATGATGATCTGCTCGACGAACTGCTTCTTGCGCTCCAGATACTTGAGGGCCACGCCGCAGGAAGTGGCGCCGTTGGCCGTGATGCCGGCGAAGGCGCGTTCCCAATCAGCGAGGTCCGGGCCCTTGGAGATAATCTCGTGGGCCATCGAATCAAAAGCGTAGACATACAACTCGCGTTCGCAAATCGCCGAAACGATTGCGCCGATCCGCTTGCCGAGCTCGATCGCCTCGGTCATCGAGGACGACTTATCGACCAGCAGCGCCGTCGGGCGCGTAATGCGTCCCTTGGCCTTGATCTGCGCGTCGGCCACTCCTTCGAGCTGCTTGCGTAACTCGGCGGAGACGCCCGCCGCTTCGATCGCCTGCCCCGTCTTCAGCGCACTGACGCGGTCGGCCGACTTGGCGTCGGCCAACTTCGCTTCGACGAGCGACTTGATCTCCGGCGTGTCGAGCGCGCCGCGACGTTGCAGCGCACCGAGGCTGTTGATCAATTCCTGCGCGCTCATCTGGTTGACGAGCGCCAGCACGACCGTCGGCGTCATCTGCCGCACGACCGTCGCCGCGACGCGGTACGGGATCCGATGCTCCACGATCACGCGGGCCTGTTCGGCCGGAGTCTTGGCCGACGACAGCTCGCGGAGCGCATGCAGACGGCTGTCCGTTGGCGGCTCCTGATCGAAGAGGATCTTCTGCGCCCGCTCGCCCGGCCGGACGTGCAGCAACGCGTACAGCCGCTTGATCGCCTTGCGGGCGGTCAATACGCTGCCGTCGAACCAGTCAGCATCGGCCTCGCGCTGCCGCAGGTAGCGCGTGACCTCAGTCTTCATCGCGCGCGGAATGTTACGGAACAATCCGAACTCGACGGTGATCTTGCCCGGCTCGCCGCTAGCGGCCGCCGGCGACGGAGTTCCCGTTCCAAGCGCCTGCCGCGCCGCCTGCTGCCGCGCCTTCTTCGACCGCTGCTGGAGCGCCTTCTGCTCGTCTCCCTTGCGCACCTTGCGCGTGGTCTTGCGGCCGCCGATGAAGTCGACGACGCGCGTCACCTGGTACGGCGGCAACTGGCGCAACATCGCCAGGCCGACGTCGCGGTGGCCGTCGAAATCCGAGAGCGACAAGGCGACGATGAACATCTCCTTGTGATCGCGGACGTCGCCGTGGTCGTTGTACCAGGCCGCGAGACGAACGTAGAACCGCGGATCCTTGGCGATCAGATCCTCGTGAATCGGCCAGATCTTCTCCAAGTCGCGGTGCGGCGTCGTCAGCAGCGTGTCCAGCATGCCGTCGCGCGGATCCTGTTCAGAAATGTTCGCCATCGTATCGCCCCTTCCAAAGACCTTATCGCCTTTGCCAACTAACCTACCGCCTCCGGCCTGCAGTCTCCAGCCTGTAAGAAACTCGTCCGAACAAGTCGCAAGAGCCAAAACCCGCCGAGGTATGCTTCAAGGCGGCGGGCGTAGGAATCGAACCCACACACGTTTGCACGTGGTAACCAGTTTGTATGCTCAAGCCGTTGGGTACGGACGTTGTCTGAAAAAGCCGCGCACAAGTCGCAAAAGCAAGGTCATTGCTATCCGGGATTCGAACCCGGCGGACCTCAGACCACGGGGGCCTCACGTCCTTCCTGACCAACGGTTGCAGCGTTTGTAAGCTTCTGCCATTGGGCACGCGGCGTATTCGTCTGGAAGTAAACAATTGCTCCTCAAGTTAATTCTGTTGAGCGAACTTCGCGGCCGTGACTCCGGGCGCTGACGCTTCCGGCTCGCTGCACGCTTCGCAAGTCTCTTCAAAATAAAAAGAACCCGTACAAGTCGCACAAGCGCGAAAACTAGCGCTCTACCGTTGAGCTACGGCCCCGTGAGTATCGCCTTCAATGGAGCCGGTGGGAATCGAACCCACAACCTCTCGATCCTAAGTCGAACGTTTGTAGGCTTCTGCCGTTGGGTACGGGTTGTTTCAAAATGTTCGGTTTGCGCTTCCTCAGACGATCGTGATTTCGTTTTGGTTCGCGACGCTTCGCCGTGATTCTCTCAATCGCTTCCATTCAATATCAAAGGCGCGCGGAAGCGACGTTACCCGAACACCGCCTCCGGGCGCACCGTCAGATTGCCGGTTTCGTGACGATCGACGACGTAGTCGCGAAACTTCGCTTCCGGCACGTTCAAGTAACCAGCCAGCGCGCGCTTCACCTCAACGTCCTGCGACGCCACGCCGACGTCCAAATCGGACAACGGCACGTCGAAGCTCCGCCCATCAAAGCGAATATGCAACACCGGCGCCCCCTCAATACGCGAAACCATGTTCATCACCTCCAAGCAAAAGTGGGTTCCCATTCGATGCGCAACAAGCCCAGTTTATTCCAGCCTATGAACTCTTGTCCGCAGGTTTCAACAAACAACCTCCGCATTCCTCCTCCGGCCTGCCCCCTCCAGCCTCCGGCCTGCCTAGAGCGTCCTCGCCAGGAATCGAACCCAGTCCGCGACCTTCGCAAAGTCGCATGCAATTCCATCACACCCCGAGGACGGGGAACAGGCGGGAGGTAGGAGGCTGTAGGCTGGAGGATCACGGCAATCGTTTTTCCTCCAGCCTCCTCCCTCCGGCCTGCTCCCCAGCGGAAGGCAAGGGATTCGAACCCTTATCCCGACATGCGGGAGCCGCTTTAGCAAAGCGGTCCGGCCAACCATATCCGGCTACCTTCCGAGCAGGCGGGAGGTGGGAGGCTGTAGGATTGCAGCAGTCGTTTTTCCTCCGGCCTCCGGCCTACTCCCTCCCGCCTGTTCACTGGACCGCTGGGGAATTGAACCCCAATTTCCTGGTTGCAAGCCAGGCGTCTTCCCGTTGGACGAGCAGCCCGCGAGCAGTCTGGAAGTGGGAGACTGGAGTCGAGAGGAATGCAAGCCCTCTTCCAATCTCCGGCCTCCTACTTCAACCCTGCAAATGACCGGAGTGAGAGTCGAACTCACAAACACGAGGCTCTCGACCTCGTCGCTCTGCCAATTTGCGTACCCGGTCGGTGGCAGGCTCGGGGGTCGCACCCGACGCTCCGGACTTATGAGGCCCGGTCGAGCACTGGCTCGCCTGCGTCAATTTCGATTCATTCAGTGACCAAGGGGAGAGTCGAACTCCCAAGCCATGCGGCACGACCTTCTGAGAGTCGCGTGTTTACCAGTTTCACCACTTGGCCTTCGATTCAGTGACCCGTGCGGGAATCGAACCCGCCTTGACGGCTTGAGGGGCCGCTGTCCTGCTGATAGACGAACGGGCCGAATGGTCGATAGTGGGTTGTGAAGGAATTGAACCTCTCGTCATCCACCTCACTTATTTTGTGACAACGGGTTTACAGGCCGCCGTGAGGAACACAACCCAAGTGGCACAGGCGGGAGTCGAACCCGTAGGCACGAAGGTTTGAGCTTCGCCGCTTTGCCAGTTTGCGTACGGTGCCGTTCAGCGTCCCCGACGGGATTTGAACCCGTGATCTCCTGCGTGACAGGCAGGCGAGCACTCCAGGCTGCTCCACGAGGACGGACGCATTCATTGCAATGGCTCAGGTGGGACTCGAACCCACAGCATCTCTCGTTCTAAGCGAAAGTGGTCTGCCGATTGCCTACCGAGCCGAGCTGTCAGTGCCCAAGGCCGGAGTCGAACCGGCAACCGCGCGGGTTTAAGCCACGCCGCTCTACCGATTGGCGTACCAAGGCAAGTAATCCCGCCAGCTCAGGGAGATGGATTCGAACCATCACGACCTGGTTCAAGGCCAGGCGGCCTGCCGTTAGCCGATCCCTGAATCATCAGGCGGAAGGAGGGGGAGTCGAACCCCCAAGGCTGTTCGCTCGGCTATTTTCAAGACAGCTGCCGTCACCCATCGGCTTGCCCTTCCCTGTTCGTCGAGCTGCGGCGGCAGGAATCGAACCTGCGACTGGACGCTTAACAGGCGCCTGCCAGTACCAGCACCGGCCCCACCGCAATCGATTCAGGACGGTGGGATTTGAACCCACGATCTCGTGCGCCCGAAGCACGCGGAATTCCAAACTTTCCTACATCCTGAGAACCAAGCGCCCAGCGGGAGTCGAACCCGCACTTCCGCCATGGCAAGGCAGCAGGCTGCCGCTACATCATGGGCGCGCTATGAATGTGTGAATTGTCAAAGAGCGATTGGGTTT
>CAZUBB010000065.1:0-1646 GCA_964618485.1 uncultured Pirellulales bacterium | reverse complement strand
GGCGTCAGGCCACAGGCCACAGGCCTCAGGCCACAGGCCTCAGGCGGGAGGCTTTAACAGCTAGTAGCCTCCCGCCTGTTCCAGCGGCTCGTATGGGAGTCGAACCCATCTCTCGGCCTTGAAAGGGCCGTGTCCTTGGTTCCGATAGACGAACGAGCCATCGCGGAGGTCTCAGGCGTCAGGCCACAGACCTCAGCGTTGCACCCGTAAGTGACTCCTGACTCCTGAAGCCTGAAGCCTGTGCAACAAAAAAAGGCCCGGTGTCGCGTGACACCAGGCCTTTTCTGATTGCCTTGGCAGCCGTGGTACGGCCGAGTGTCAACAGCGCATGGAGTGCGCGGGGGTATTCGCCTCGAGTCGATCGCTCCGTTGCGCGGAGTTACCGCCTCGCGGCGCGGAATAACCCGCGCAACTGCGTTCTTGCGTCGAACTCGGCCGTGAGAACGTCATGACTGTCACCGCTCCTCGTGGAAAACTGGCGCGCTGCCCCTGCCTCGCACCGTACTTAACCCTTCAGACGCCGACTAGGCGCCGCGGGTTCGCAACGTTTCGGAAAAAAGTTTGAGGCGACGTCCCGCCGCATCGAAACCGGCTCTCCCGGAAACTGGTCTAGGCGCAACCACGATTCTTGCTACGGTACGCCGCGCCAATCGGCGTGGCGCTCGGAGTTTTCCCGGCGACGCGCCGCTGGATCTTTCAAATGGAGTGCTGTCGCAATGCGTGCATTGGGGCTTTACCTAGTCGGCGCTGTTATCCTCACCGCGGGCTGTGCCAATCCGGGCCAACCGCCGAGCCTCGACCCCTTCATGCGTCCCACGACCGTTCCGCCCCCGGGCACCGGACTTGCCGCGCCCCCGAGTCCTTACATTCAACAAAACGGCGGCACCGGCGTTGCACCGCAGTCGTCGCTGAAGCGCAACCGCACCGGCCAGGTCGACGCCGAGCAGGTCGAGGACGAAACCGCCTCCGGCTGGCGCGGCACGGATGCTCCGAAAGAACGCCTGGTCAGCCATAACGACGATCAAGATTCGCGCGTGGATGCGGCGGACGGCGAATTCTCGGCGAGCGATAACAATTCGGCCGAAGCGGCAGTCTACGTGGAAGACGTCGAGCCAGCGGCGGAAGACGAAGCGCCCCGCAGCAACCCCGTCCGCAAATCCCCGGTAAGAATCCGCGCCAGCCAAGACGGCGCCGAACTGGGAGTCGAAACCGAATAATTCCCTAGAGCCTGACGCCTGAAGCCTGGTTCCTGAAGCCTGTTACCACCAGCTTGCCGCGCGCCCTTGAGAAACGTTTCCATGTCTTTCCCGACGGGAGGCGGCGATGCGGTTTCGATTGGGGAGATTTTTTCTCGCGGCTTGTTGGTTCGTCGCGTCTGAAGTTGCATCTCGGTCCGCCGAGCCCAACGAGGAAATCCGCTTAGCGCGGCTGGTCGAGCGACTCGGCGATACGTCGTACCTTGAGCGTGATGCGGCGGACGCAGAGCTTGCCCGGCTGGGCCCCGCGGCGCGTGACACGCTGATCGCGGCGCTTACCTCCGACGACGCCGAGGTGCGAATTCGCGCCCGCAAGTTGCTCGAGCGCCTGGCGGTCGAAGATCTCTGGGACGGCGGGCAATTCGACCCGCCATCGGAAGCCCTGCCGCC
>CAZUBB010000064.1:5011-19898 GCA_964618485.1 uncultured Pirellulales bacterium | reverse complement strand
TCGCCCGGAGGTGAGGAACAACCAGGCATAAAACCCCGCCAGCGACGCCACGGTCACGGCGCCCCCCAGCCGCTCTTTCCACCACCCAAGCAACATCCCCACGGCCACCCCGCCGGGAAAAAACGCCAGCCCCGCCCATTCCTGGGCAGTCGGCCATTTGTCGGCTTCATTGGGGCCGAAGATGAAGGCGGAGAGGAGTAATAGGCTGGCAATGGAGCCGAGGCGAGCCGCCCACCGTACGCCCAGTTCAATAGCCTTCGACGACATTGCTCGCCCTCCACGGATTTGATGGGTTCCGAGAGGGAAGGCGACGGGGCGAGTGGGATATCACGCGCCGATCAGCGGTTTTCACCGCGCGCCACGAACCGAAGCTTCGACAGCCCCGAAGGGGCGAAAGCCAATAGCTGAACGGCACAGCCCTCAGAAAGACATTCGCTTCCTAATCGCCAAGCGGGGATGCACAGATTATAGAGTCGCTACTTGCGCTCCATTGTGTCGCGTTCTTTGCAATACCTTATTTCGGTTGGCATTCCAACTCCTGCCGACGGCGCGCGGACTGGACAAACAACGCCGCAAGATAGATACCGTTCCACGCCACGCGCCCAATTGCCTGGATCACTGCGCGGTTTATCGTTTCGGGGTTTGTATTCTGCCCATACCGAATGATCAGAACAGCGAAAACGAGCGCCGCGACCATGATTGAAAGGCTGCCGGCGATCCAGCCCAGCCTGACGCCCATTCGATGTCTTGCCAAAATAAGTGCGTCAGCAATCAATGCAATTCCCGACGAGATTATCAAACCACCAGACGCGAGCCAGCCCCATGCATCGGCCGAAAGACTTTCGATTGTAATCAGTACGCCCACGACCGCCTGAACGGCGCTCAAGAACAAGTCGATCGCGATGATGACGGTCGTGAATCGATTCAGGGCGGGCGGTGAACCACTGGTACCCCGGTGGCCGACTGAGCGAGGCGACGAGTAAGGGTTGTCAGTTTTCCGTTCCATGCGACAAACCGCGGGTGCCTGGGGCAGGGGCGATGAGCTTCGGCACGCGACGTCCAACGCTCTGGGGCTTCGATCAATTACTCCAGGTCGCACATCGATGCCCCAGATCGTTCGACTTAGTGGAACAATCTGCACGCCCCAGCCCCAGGCACCCATGTTCGTTTACAGTCCCACAGGTTATGGCACGGTCTCCCGAAGGTGCCATTCGCCCGAACGAAGGTCTCCGAGTGCGCCTGAGACCTTCGGTCGAGTAGGTGGCACGGTCAGGAGACCGGCCACAACGCGCCGCGCGTCTCATCGCCAAGCATAATCCCCCGCGTTTACGCTCGGCAGATGCGAAACCCCCATCAGGTAGCGATCCACCCCGCGGGCTGCTTCTCTTCCTTCGTGGATCGCCCAGACGACGAGTGATTGTCCGCGGCGGGCGTCGCCGGCCGCGAAGACGCCGTCGACCGTGGTCATGTAGTTCTCGTCGCACTTGATGTTGCCGCGGGCGTCGAGTTCCAGGCCGAGGTCTTTTACCGGGCCGCCGCGTTCGGGGCCGAGGAAGCCCATCGCCAGGAGGACCAGTTGCGTGGGGAAGACCTTTTCGGTGCCCGGCACTTCCTTGAATTGATGCCGGCCTTGCTCGTCCTTGTACCATTCGATCTGGCACGTCACGAGCGACTCGACGTGGCCGTTTTTGTCGCCGCGGAATTCCTTGGTCAGGATGCTGAAGTGCCGCTCGCAGCCTTCTTCGTGCGAGCTGCTCGTGCGCAGCATCATCGTCCAGTACGGCCACGGCGAGCTCACCGGGCGCTCCGAGGCCCTCGGGTACTTGCCCAAATCCGGCGGCTGCGGCAAGAGCTCGAACTGCGTGACGCTCTTCGCGCTGTGGCGATTCGACGTGCCGGTGCAGTCGCTGCCAGTGTCGCCGCCACCGATGATGATCACGTCCTTGCCGGTCGCGAGGATCGATTCCAGCATCGGAATCTCATCCCCCTGGTTGCGCTTGTTCTGCTGCGGCAGGAACTCCATCGCGAAATGCACGCCCTTGAGCTGCCGTCCCGGGATCGGCAGATCGCGCGGCGCGGTCGCGCCGGCGCAAACCAGCACGGCGTCGTAATCGTCGCGCAATTGCTGGCCGGTAACGTCCTTACCGACGTCGACGCCGCAGCGGAATTCGACGCCTTCGGCCGTCATCTGCTCGATGCGCCGCCACACGCGGCTCTTCTCGAGCTTGAAATCCGGAATGCCGTACATCAGCAATCCACCCGGCCGATCGGCGCGCTCGAACACCGTCACTTTGTGTCCCGCGCGATTGAGTTGCTGCGCCGCGGCCAGTCCGGCCGGCCCGCTGCCGACGATCGCCACGCTCTTGCCGGTCCGCGTTTGCGGCGGCTCGGGCTGAATCCATCCTTCGTCGAAACCGCGATCGGCGATCGTCATTTCGATCTGCTTGATCGCCACCGGGTCTTCGTTAATGCCCAGCACGCACGCGGCCTCGCATGGCGCAGGGCAGACGCGTCCGGTGAACTCCGGAAAGTTGTTCGTGGCGTGCAACCGGTCAAGCGCCTCGCGCCATTGCTGGCGATAGACCAGGTCGTTGAAGTCCGGAATGATGTTCCCCACGGGGCAGCCGGTGTGGCAGAACGGCACGCCGCAATCCATGCAGCGCGCGCCTTGCTTGACGACTTCTTCCGTCGGCAGCACCTTGAGGAACTCGTGATAGTGATGGACCCGCTCGGACGGCGCTTCGCTGCCGTACATCTTGCGCGGGTATTTCATGAATCCGCGTACATCACCCATTGGCTTCCTCGACGGCCACCTGGCCCGTTTGACTGTCCATGACTTGTTGACGCCGCGAGGCCAGAGCCGCTTTGTAATCGCTCGGCATCACCTTGACGAATCTCTCTTTGATCTGGTCCCAGTGATCGAGCACGCGGCGACCCACGGCGCTGCCGGTGTAGTGGACGTGATTGCGGACCAGTTCCAGCACTTCCAACTGATCGTCCAGTTCGCTCAGGTCCTCGAGCTCGACCATTTCCTGATTGACGCGGTTCGGGAACGTACCGTCTTCATCCAGCACGTAAGCGATGCCGCCGCTCATGCCGGCCGCGAAGTTGCGCCCAGTGCGGCCCAAAATCACCGCCAGGCCGCCGGTCATGTATTCGCAACCATGATCGCCGACGCCTTCCACCACGGCCTTCGCGCCGCTGTTGCGGACGCAGAAGCGTTCGCTGGCGATGCCGCGCAGATACAACTCGCCGGCCGTCGCGCCATAGAGGCACACATTGCCGGCGATGATGTTCTCCTCCGCGCGGAAGGTCGCTTCGCGCGGCGGGAAGACGATCACCTTGCCGCCGGAAAGTCCCTTGCCGCAGTAGTCGTTCACGTCCCCTTCCACGCGGACCGTGATGCCCGGCGCACCGAACGCCATCAGGCTCTGTCCCGCGCTGCCGCGGAACGTGAGTTGAATCGTGTCGTCCGGCAGTCCCTTCGCGCCGTACTTCTTGGTGACTTCGTTCGAGAGAATCGTGCCCACGGTGCGATTGATGTTGCGAATCGGCAGGTGGACCGTGACCGGGCTTCCTGACTCGAGGGCCGGCCGCGCGAAATCGAGGAGCTTGTTGATGTCGAGCGATTTTTCCAGCCCGTGATCCTGTTGTTCTGAGCAGAACGTCTTGAAAGTCGCGGGCACCTTCGGCTTGCGCAAGATGGCGGAGAAGTCGAGCCCCTTCGCCTTCCAGTGCGAAACGGCGTCCTTGGTGTTGAGCATGTCGACGCGGCCGACCATCTCGTTAATGGTGCGGAAGCCCAACTCCGCCATGATCTCGCGCATTCCCTCGGCGATCATGAAGAAGAAGTTGACGACGTACTCCGGCTTCCCCTCGAACTTCTTCCGCAGTTCGGGGTCTTGCGTGGCGATGCCGACGGGGCAGGTGTTCAGATGGCACTTCCGCATCATGATGCAGCCGATCGTCACCAGCGCCCCCGTGGCGATTCCCCACTCCTCGGCGCCGAGCATCGTGGCGATCACCAGGTCGCGCGGCGTGCGCAACATGCCGTCGGTCTGCAGCACGATCCGTCCGCGCAGGTCGTTCATCAACAGCACCTGGTGCGCCTCGGCGAGGCCGAGTTCCCACGGCAGACCGGCATGCTTGATCGACGTCTGCGGGCTCGCGCCGGTGCCGCCGTCATGCCCGGAGATGAGCACCACATCGGACTTACCCTTCGACACGCCCGCTGCGACGGTGCCCACGCCCACTTCGGCGACCAGCTTCACGCTCACCCGCGCTGCGCGGTTGGCGTTCTTCAGGTCGTGAATCAACTGCGACAGGTCTTCGATGGAGTAAATGTCGTGATGCGGCGGCGGCGAAATCAGCCCCACGCCCGGCGTGCTGTGCCGGATGCGGCCGATTTCCTGGTCCACCTTGTGTCCCGGGAGCTGGCCCCCTTCGCCCGGCTTTGCGCCTTGGGCCATCTTGATTTGCAGTTCCTTGGCGCTGGTGAGGTATTCCATCGTCACGCCAAACCGGCCGCTCGCCACCTGCTTGATGGCGCTCGAGCGAATGTCGCCGTTCGCGTCCGGCGTGTAGCGCGCGGGGTCTTCGCCCCCTTCGCCGGTGTTGCTCTTGCCGCCGATGCGATTCATGGCGATCGCCAGCGTCTCGTGCGCTTCCTTGGAGATCGATCCATACGACATCGCCCCCGTGGCGAATCGCTTCACGATCTCCTTCGCCGGCTCCACTTCGTCCAGCGGAATCGGCGTCCCCGGCTTGAACGACAAGAGCCCCCGCAACGTGAGCAGTTGCTTTTCCTGGTGGTCGATCAGCTTGCAGTACTGCTGGAAATCCTCCTTGCTGTTCAGCCGTGTGGCGATCTGCAGTCGGGCGACCACTTCGGGGTTAAGCATGTGCGCTTCCCCTTTGCGGCGCCACTGGTACTGCCCGCCCACGTCCAGGTCCAACAGCGACGGCACCTCCGACCGCGGGAACGCGTACTCGTGTCGCTGCAGCGCTTCTTCGGCGATCGTCTCGATTCCGATCCCTTCGATGCGGCTCGGCGTCCAGGTGAAATACTCGTTCACCAGCGCACTGTTCAGTCCGATCGCCTCGAAAATCTGCGCACCGCGATAGCTTTGTTGCGTCGAGATCCCCATCTTCGACGCGACCTTGAGCACTCCTTTTTTCGCGGCCTTGAGAAAGTGCTTTTCCAGCTTCTCGCGCTTCAGTTCCGGCGGGATGTAACCCTCCGATTGCATCTGTTCCAGCGTTTCGAGCGCCAGATACGGATTCACCGCGCCGGCGCCGTAGCCGGTCAACAGCGCAAAGTGATGCACCTCGCGCGCCTCGCCCGTCTCGACGACCAGCCCGCACTGCGTCCGCGTTTCTTCGCGCACCAGGTGGTGATGAATGCCGCTGGTGGCCAGCAACGCGGGAATCGGAACCATCTCCGCGTTCACGCCGCGATCAGAAAGGATCAAAATCGTGATGCCATCCTTGATCGCCTTGGTCGCTTGTTCGCGCAGCTCTTGCATCCGCTGCTCCAGTCCCTGCGGACCGGCCGAGCGCGGGAATAACATCGACAGCACGCGGCTCTTCAATCGGCCCGTGTTGAGCGACTTGATCTTCTCCAACTCGCGGTTGTCGATAAACGGCGAATCGAGCCGCAGCACTTCGCATTGGTCCGGCGTCTCGGCCAGCAAGTTCCCTTCGGAGCCGATCGTCGTCACGGTCGACGTGATGATCTCTTCCCGGATCGCGTCGAGCGGCGGATTCGTCACCTGTGCGAAAAGCTGCTTGAAGTAGCCGTACAACAACTGTGGGCGATCGGAGAGTACGGCCAGCGGCGCGTCGTTTCCCATCGAGCCCACCGGCTCCTGTCCGTCGATCGCCATCGGGCCCATGATGATCTTCAGGTCTTCGATGGTGTAGCCAAACGCCCGTTGCAACTTGCGCAGCGGCTGATCGACATGCCCGTTCACGTGCGCCGGTTCCGGCAGCGCATCGAGCGTCCTTTGCCGTTCTTTGATCCATTGCCGGTAAGGATTCCGGGCCGCCAGCGAGCGCTTCAGCTCGGCGTCGTCGATGATTCGCTTTTGCGCCGTATCGACCAGGAACATGCGGCCTGGCCGCAGACGTCCCTTTTCCTGGACCTCTTCCGGCGGGATGCTCAGCACGCCGGTTTCCGAGGCCATGATCACCAGGCCCCCCTTGGTCACCGTGTAACGGCTCGGCCGCAACCCATTACGGTCCAGCACCGCGCCGATCACCGTGCCGTCGGTAAACGCCATCGACGCCGGCCCGTCCCACGGCTCCATCAGGCACGCCTGATACTCGTAGTACGCCTTCTTCTCGTCCGACATGCTCTCGTGCCCCGACCACGGCTCGGGGATCAGCATCGACATCGCCTGCACGAGCGACCGCCCGGTCATCACGAGCAGTTCCAGCACGTTATCGAAGGTGGCCGAGTCGCTCACCGCAGGCGTGCAGATCGGGAAGATCTTCTTCAAGTCCGCACCGTATTTTTCGCTGGCGAGCATGCTCTCGCGGGCCCGCATCCAGTTGCGATTTCCGCGGACGGTGTTGATCTCGCCGTTGTGCGCCAGAAAACGCAACGGCTGCGCCAGGTCCCACGTCGGGAAAGTGTTCGTACTGTAACGCTGATGCACGAGCGCGAGCGCCGTCTTGTAACGTTCATCCGCCAGGTCGGCGTAGAACCCCGCCACCTGGTCGGCCAACATCAGCCCCTTATAGACGATCACGCGGCTCGAAAGGCTGGGCAGGTAGCAATACTTCTTCTGCGCCAGCTCGCTCTCGCGGATCGAGCGCTCCAGACGCTTCCGAATCACGTAGAGCTTCCATTCGAACATGTCGCGCGGCGTTTTCTCGCCACGGGCGACGAACACCTGCATGATGTGCGGTTCCACGTCGCGCGCGGTGTAGCCGATGCAGCGGTTGTCGATCGGCGTCTCGCGCCAGCCGAGCAGCGTCTGACCTTCCTCGGCGATCAGCGATTCCAAACGTCGCTGGCAATATTCCCGCTCCGCCGCGTCGCGCGGCAGAAACACGCAGCCTGCACCGTAGTCGCCTTCGGCCGGCAACGTGATTCCCTGCTCCGTCACCTTCGCGCGCAGGTACTCATCCGGCAATTGCGTCAGAATGCCGGCGCCGTCGCCGGTGAGCGGGTCGCAGCCGCACGCGCCGCGGTGGGTGAGATTCACCAGAATCTCCAACCCGCGCAGCACCGTCGAGTGACTTTTCCGCCCCTCGATATCGACCACGAAGCCGAGACCGCAGGCGTCGTGTTCATTCGCCGGATCGTACAATCCTTGGCGCGCAGGCAGGCCGGTGTTTTGTCGCGTTTCTGACATGACTAACTCCTCATCGCCGCGGGAACACGCTTCGAGGTGCGACTCGAGCGCCCGTTCCCGGTTGTTAGATGTGTTGCATCGCTGGCGCCGGCAGTTTCCGTCGCCTGATGGGCCGCCGCGGTTCCGTTCGCCGCGTCGACGACCTGCGCCGGCGCGTGGCCGTTCTGGTCCGCGCTCTCGGCATGACCATTGTGCGAAATGGCGCCCACAGCGCCGCTTTCACGCCTCAGCAGTTCGATAAACCGCTCGGCGACGCTCGACAGTTCTCGCCCTCGGCGGTAGATGATTCCCAGCGGCCGGACCAGTTCGTCGGTCGCCAGCGGGACGGCTTTCAGGCTGCCGGCGGCTACTTCGCGCTGCACGGTCGGCTCTGGCAGCAGGGCCACCCCCGCGCCGACTTCCACCGCCCTCTTGATCGTCTCGATGTTGTCGAACTCCATCACGGTGGAGACCTCGATGTCCGCCAGGTGCAGCACCCGGTCAATCTCGCGGCGGATGGTCAGCCCCTCGTCGAAGCCGACCAGCCCCTCGCCGGCCAGTTGCGACAGTTCAATCCGCTCCTCGTTCGCCAGGCGGTGCTCCGGCGGGCAGGCCAGGATCATCGGCTCCGTGCGCCATTCGATCGCCTGGACCGTGCGGGAGCTCTTCGGATAGCTCACCAGCCCTAGGTCGGCCTTGTCGCGTTCGACGGCGTCATACACACGGTGGGGGTGCAGGTACTCCAGTCGCACGTTGGCCTTCGGGTGCCGGCTCAGGAACTCGGTCAGATACCGGCTCATATGGTGGAGCCCGACCGAGTAAATCGACGCCACGCGGATTCGCCCGGCGACCTCCTGATGGAGGGTGCGGACCTTGTCCTCCAGGACAAAGTACCGTTCGACCAGCCCCCGACACCCCTCGTAGTACACCTCCCCCTCCGGGGTGAGCACAAACGGCCGCTTCGACCGGTCAATTAACCGGACCTCGAGCCGCTGCTCCAATTGGTTGACGACCTGGCTCGCCCCGCTCTGGGAAATATCGTTCTCCTCGGCAGCCCTGGAAAAGCTGTGGAGCCGAACGACATCGCAGAAAACCTTGAGGCTCTTGAGATGCACGGGGAAGAACTTTCAGATAAAGAATTCAAATACAGCGCTTGAGCAGCATTCGAGGTGAGCATAATACAATAAGCGGGTTGGGGGCGGGGGTCAAGCAGGGCAAGCTGGATTTTGGCTGTTTAAAATCCACCCAGAAGCGGGGATTCGCGAGGCCGATCTGGCCAATGGATGCGATTCTGCCGACAAGTCGCTACCGGCGCGCGCCACAAGTGGCCTAAACCTTGGCGGGCCGCTTATCGAAACGAAGAACAACAACGCGCCGTCAGCGCCTTAGAACCAACCGCTCCCCAATACTGCCACCCAGATTCCGTAAAGGCTGCCAACGGCCAGACTCAGCAGCAAGGATGCCGCCATGGCGATCCACGCGTTGCGACTCATCCGCATGGCGCGTATTACCGCCGCTGCCGCTCCGTCGTGGTGGCGCACCTGACTTAGCGCCCGATCGAACCGTCGCAATGCAATGGCAACCCAGGCGCCCAGCAGGATGCGAGTCGAGTTCGTCACGGCAAACTGGAAGTACTGCCAAAGTGACGATAGAAATGGCAGCTCGGCCCCGGTGGTCGTGAAGAAAAACACCAGCTGAACAAAATAAAGCAGCGTCAGAATTGCCGTGGTCACATACAGCGCCTTGAGCGCGTACTGCGTTTGACCAAGCCAGATGTTCTGCCGTGAAGTCAATCGCGGCAAGGTCGCCGCCTCAACGACTACGGCGCTTCGTTCCGAATTCGGGGATGAGTAAGGATTCTCAGTGTCCACGGCTCGCCTCCAATGTCAAAAGAGTCCAATTAAGTAGGGTTCAGTTCGCGCCATGCAACTAAGTCCGCCCCTCACTCCATCCCAAACTCCTTCAACCACGCCTCCACCTCCTCAGCGCTCAGCGGCCCCGTCGGTTTCAGGGGTTTCCCAGGCGGCGGATCGGACTTGGGGCGTCGATTCTGCAACTCCGTCAGCCAGACCTCGCTGTCCACGGCGTGGGCCCGGCGGCGACGCGCGGCGCGTTGCACACGGTGGTCGCCGGAGACGACGGTGAGCTGTTTGGGCGTGGAGTCCGCGGCGATCAACCGTTCCAACTCGTCGTCCGCTTCTTCCCCCGGTTGCGCATAGCGGACCGAGATCCCGTGCAGCAACTCGTGGCGCGGCCGGTCGCGCGGAGCTTCGGGGCCGGCGTCGAACACCACGATCGTCCGCGCGATCTCCTCCGGCGTCAGACTCGCCGCCAGCAGTCCAAGCAGCCCGGCGCGAGCGCGTTCCAGCCCGCCGGGCCCGAAACGGCGGCCCATCAAGCCCGCGGCGTGCAGTAAGTTGTAGCCGTCGATTAAGAGCGACATGCGATCGAGCTTCCCGACCGTTCCCGCTTCCGCGCCGCGGAATCAACGTCGGCGGTCGCGCGAGGAACGCGTGGCTCGATTGTGGTCAATTCGCCGATTCTGTCCACTCGACGCGGCGACGCGACAACCGCGGCGCGGTGGCCAACGCGTAGCCGAGGGCGCACGCCGCCAGCAGCAGTGCGACGAGCGCAAAGGCCGAGGGATACGCATCCCAGCCGCGCTTGGCTGAGAAACCCAGCAGCGCTCCGCACAGCGGCGCGCCGACCAGCGCCCCGAAATCAAACATCGCCATATTGAGCGTCGTCGCCAGCCCGCGATAGCGCGCCGGGAAGGCCAGGCAAACGCCCGCCGTCGCGGCGGGAAAGAGCATCGCGTGCGCGGCGCCGATCAACAGCGCCGGCAGAATAAAATGCCACGAAGCCGATATCGGCACAAACCCGGCGATGCCCGTGATCAAGCACGCCAGCCCCACGAGGGCCATATTGCGCGAGCCGTAGCGATCGACAACGCGCCGCAGCGCCATCCGCGTGCCAAACGCGGTGGCCGTGTACACGGTGAAGAACCAACTGATCGCTCCTACGCCGAGCGACGCCGCAAAGGGCCGCACAAACACCGTCGGCAGATTCAGGCCCACGCCCATGACGACGGCCACCAGCAACAGCGGTCCGGGGTGGTACTTGCGCAGCACATGCAGCGTGGGCAGGCGTCGGTGTTGAGGATGGCGCACGGCATCGCCGCCGCCGAGCAACGCACAGGTCAACGAGCCGACGCCCAACAGCGCCGAGCCATGAAACATCGCTTCGAGCGGAACCTGATGCGCGAGCACATCGCTCAACACGGTGCCGAATTGCATCCCCAGGAACCCGGACGTGCCCAGCGTACCGACGACTTCCGCGAGCCGTTCAATCGGCGCGCGGCCGGAAACATAAGCGATGCTCGCGCCGTAGACTCCCGCGACGCTCGTTTGCAGGACCATCCGCCAAAAGTAAATCGCCGGGCTATCAACGCGCGTCAGAAAATGATGCGCGACGCAGCTCGCGATAAAGCCCACCAGCGCCAGCACCCAGACGATTCGCGGCCCATAGCGGTCGATGCCAGAGCCTTGAAACACCCGCATCGAAAGGCTGCCGATCATGCCAACGCCGACGATCCACCCGAGATGCTGCTCGTTGCCGCCGAGCTTGTCGACGAAATCGGAATATCGAAACAACAAGCTGACGGCGGCCACCATGAAAAAGTTGGCGGCGTAGCTGAACCAGAAGTGCCGGTCGTAGATCGTCGGCTTGGGCTGCGGCGCCGGCGCGGCGGGCGCTGGCTTGGGGCGCGCCCCCCTCGCGGGAGACAGCGTTTCCAAGCCCTCGGCGGTTCGCAACATCGTGGCGGGAATCTCAGTGGCAGGGGACTCGCCCATTATACGCCGCGCGGTTCCAGGTCCACTCCGATTCCGCGCCGGCGCCACCATCGTCCTCACCTCCACATAAATGCGCATGGGCGCGAACCCGAAATCGTCGACCCGAGCCGGAGAGACACGTGGTTCCGGTCCGCGGTTCAGCGTTTTCCGCCCGCGGCCACCGGTGGCGAGGAACGCCAGAACCCACTCTGTGCGGCCAACGCCGCCAGCAGCAGAAACTGCCCCAAAAGAGCCGTGGGCAGGCCGATATTCCATAATTCTGCGCGATCGCTCACCAGCGACCACCCGGCCAACGTCGCCCCGCAAACGAGCGCCGTCACGCCCCCAAAGAGTCCGGCTCCGGAGACCCAACTGGACAGCGATGAGGGAGCCGGCGCAGGGGCCGCGCTCACCGCTTCATCGACGCGAACACGCTGCCGGGCGGCCGGCGTCTGCGCGGCCAAAGCCTCGAGCCGCCGTCCGATATGGTCGAGCCGGGCCCGAGAACAACTCAGATGCGGCAGGATTACCTCCCGCTTCGACTCTGCTTCTCGTGAGGCCTTGGCCCGAAACGTGGACGTCCCCACCGTCGCGAGATCGGCGAAGACGTCAATTTCGCACCCGCAATCTGCGCAAAGCGTGCAGTCGCCGGAGTCACCGACGATCGCCGCCACCTGTCGCTCGCATCGAGTGCACCACATCGGCGGTCGTTATCGGCAATCTGCGCCGCAAACTTCAGCGAATCAGAAAGCTTTGCCCGCGAAACACGCGAAAGACCGTAGGGCGGGCCGTTCAAGCAAGGCAACGTCCTTATTCGCCGCGTAAAGAATCGCACACGCAGATCGCAACACGCGACGGCAAGGCCCGCCAACGGATCACGGCGGGCCTCGCAACTCCATTCTGAACCATCTCCAACGTTTCAATAGCCATTCGCAGATCGCGCCATCCCCGCAGCACGGCCCGCCCTACGGTCTTTCGCGTGTTTCGCGGGCAGCCCTCTTATTGCCGTCGCAGCAAAACATAATCGCCCGTGGTTTCCTGCACCAAGTAGCCCGGCGCGACTGGTTCATCAACTCCCGCGATAATCCACTGCATATCACCCGCATCTTGCGGCCTGGCGACCAGGTCTGTCACCGGCCGGTCGAGCGCATATTGCAGCATCACGCGCTGACGGTCGGTTTTCCGCGGCGCCCAGCCGATGTGCTCGCGATCTTCGTCGATCGCAGCCGCCAGCGTTTGAATCTGCGGCCAGCGCGCGTGGTCGTGCCGGGCGTCGGGCAGGTCGTCGCCGAGCCATTGCGCGATTGACACCACAAAATGCAGCGCCCAAACAATCGCCGCGGCGCGGTGACGCACGTCCACGTTCTCCGGCAGCGCGCGATACAACCCCAGAAACCAAACCGGCGCAAACGGCACGAGAAGTCGAATCCCTTCGTCGAACGGCCACATCACGTAGAGCGCCAGGTAAAACGGCGTGGCCCACAGCAAGGTGTCGCTCGCTGCGCGCAAAGCCCTCCACCAGCCACGCGCGATGAATGCGGACGCCACGGCATACAACGCCAGGTTCAAGAGCTTCGCGCCGCCGCCGTCGGCTGACGACTTGAACATCCCCGGCAATACGATGCGCCCGATCTCGCTTACCCGCATGCGCACGCCGGAGACGATTTGCTCAACAAACGAGGCGCCGTCGAAGCGAAGGTAATCGGCATACGTCCGTGCCTCGGCGGTGGCCATCGCGCGTTCATAGGCGCCGAGCGCCCAAAGAGAAGCCAGCGTTGGCAGCGCGACGATCGTGAGCGTAACCAGCGCACGCCCCCACGGCATCTCCCGTCGCCACAGCCTGACCGCCAGTGCGCAACCGAAGCCCGGCAACAGCATCAACCCCGCCTGCCGTGTCAACACGAGCGCCGATAGCGCTGCGCCGCTGGCGATCGCCAGCGGCCAGGAGAGTTTCGTTTGGGTGGTGGTGCGCAAGTGATTCAGTACGAGCGCCGTCGCCATCAATCCCGGCATGAAGAGCGCTTCGCTCAACGTGCGGCGCAGGACGATACCCGCGCTCGCATTCGCCACGCACATCGCGGCCAACAGCGTCGAATCAGCGCAGGAAAGCCGCGCGAACCACGCGTGGCACAGGAACAGCAGCGCCGTCCCCAGCAGCGCATGAATCAACGACAGCCACACAAACGGGTAATCGCTCAGCCAATAGACCGGCGCCACGAACACCGCATAGCCTGGCGCGAAGAAGAGTTGATCGCGCCCGAGATTCGTCGGCCGCTCACCGGCGGCGATGGTCCGCGCGATCGACAGGTACGACGCTCCGTCCCGCGTGGCGTACCAGTACGGGCTGACTTGCGCCAGCAGCAACAAACACGTCGCCGGCAACGCCCAGCGCGTCGCGCGGTCGGCCCAGATCGTCGGCCCGCGCGGCGCATCACGAGAGGGAGGGGAAGAGTCAACGGCGGTCAATGCGGCAGGCTCCCAGGCGAAATCCGGCGCTCATCGCGCCGAACGGAATCGTGCCCAGTTTATCCGTTAGGAAGCGCAGAAACGACCTCGCCGGAACGCCGCCCGTGGCCGGTATTTCGGGAAACAGCGGTTGTGCGGCCGCTTGCTTGACGGATTTCCCGGTCCGGTTCACACTGCCAGGACATCTTTTCGCAGAGGGCAGTCCGCGAATGAACAGCTTTGAATCGCTCCTAGGGCGGGTGCGGGAAAAAACCGCGCGCGTCGGCATCGTCGGGTTGGGTTACGTCGGCCTCCCGCTGGCCCGCGCGTTTATCGACGGCGGCTATCAGGTCCTCGGATTCGACGTCGATCAGCGCAAAGTCGATCGCCTCCTGGCCGGCGAAAGCTACATCGGCCATATCTCGTCCGAGTGGATCGGCGATTGCGTCCGCCGCAAGCGCTTCGAGCCCACGGCCGACATGAAGCGCCTGGCCGAGGCCGACGCGATCCTCATCTGCGTCCCCACGCCGCTCAGCGAAAGCCGCGATCCCGATCTCAGCTACATCGAAGGCACCGCCCAGTTCATCGCCGCCGCCTTGCGTCCCGGACAGCTCGTCGTCCTGGAAAGCACCACCTATCCCGGCACCACGCGCGACGTCGTGTTGCCGATCCTCGCCGCCGGCGGCCTCCAGGCGGGCGAAGATTTCTTCCTGGCCTATAGCCCCGAACGCGAAGACCCCGGCAATCCTCAGTTCGCGGCCGGCAACATCCCGAAAGTCGTCGGCGGGCTGGAACCCAGGAGCCTGGAGCTCGCCAACCTCCTCTACGGCGCCGTCGTTGTGAAGACTGTGCCGGTTTCGAGCTGCGAAGTGGCCGAGGCCACTAAGATCTTGGAGAACACTTATCGCGCGGTGAACATCGCGCTCGTCAACGAGCTGAAACTGCTCATGCAACGCATGGGCATTGATGTTTGGGAAATCATCGACGCCGCCAAGACCAAGCCGTTCGGATTCCAGGCCTTCTATCCCGGCCCCGGCCTCGGCGGACACTGCCTGCCCATCGACCCGTTCTATCTGAGCTGGGTCGCGCGCAAACACGGCATGCAAACGCGCTTCATCGAGCTCGCTGGCGAAATCAACACCTCGATGCCCAGGCGCGTCGTCGAGCGCACGGCGCTTGCGCTGAACGACGCCGGCAAACCGGTTAAAGGAAGCCGCATCTGCATCCTCGGCGTCGCTTACAAGAAGGACGTCGACGACCCGCGCGAAA
>CAZUBB010000064.1:0-5001 GCA_964618485.1 uncultured Pirellulales bacterium | reverse complement strand
TCGCCGAGCGCGGCGCGAATCTCTGCTACAGCGATCCGCACGTGCCGCGGTTGCCGAAGATGCGGCATCACGACGTGCCGGAGCTTGAGAGCGAGGCGCTCACGCCGAAGTTCCTCGCGTCGCTCGACGCCGCCCTGATCGTCACCGATCACACCGGCTTCAACTACGCCGACATCGTCCAGTACGCGCCGCTGGTGATCGACACCCGCAATGCCACCCGCGCCGTCAGCGCCGGGCGCAGCAACATTGTTCACGCGTAGCATTTCGCTCGCGGTTTTCTCCGGGCGCTGACGCTTCCGGCTCCACCTCCATTGCGATCGGAACCTCATGAGCGAACGTTATCTCGTCACCGGATGCGCTGGATTCATCGCCTCGGGCGTTTGCCGCCGGCTGCTCGAGGCCGGGCATGAAGTCGTCGGCATCGACACGCTCAACGACGCCTACGATCCGCGGCTCAAACATTGGCGCCTCAAACGCCTCGAAGGGCGCGACCGCTTCACCTTCGCCCCGATCGACATCACCGATCGCGCCGCGCTTGCAACCTTGTTCGCGGGAACGCGCCAGCCGCCGTTCGCCGGAGTGCTGAATCTCGCGGCCCGCGCCGGCGTGCGGCAATCGGTCGCCAACCCTTGGGTCTATCAGTCGACCAACGTCGAAGGCACGCTCAATCTGCTCGACCTCTGCCAGAAACACGGCGTGCGGCGATTCGTCCTCGCCTCGACCTCGAGCCTCTACGGCGGGCACAACGCGGTTCCCTTCCGCGAAGACGCCGACGTGACGCGGCCGCTATCGCCGTACTCGGCCAGCAAGCTGGCTGCCGAGGCGCTGGCGTACACGTACTATCACCTGTTCAAAATCCACGTCACGTCGCTCCGCTTCTTCACCGTCTACGGCCCCGCCGGCCGCCCGGATATGAGTCTCTTCCGCTTCGTGCGTTGCATCGCGGAAGGAGACCCCATCGTCGTGTTCGGCGACGGCAGCCAGGAGCGCGACTTCACCTACGTCGACGACATCGCGCGCGGCGTCTGCGCGGCGCTCCAGCTCGAAGGCCACCACACGATCAACCTTGGCAGCGACCGCCCCCACAAGCTGCGCGAGATGATCGACATCATCTCCCAACTCGTCGGCCGCGAACCGAAAATCGAATACCGTCCCATCCACCCCGCCGATGTCCCCGCCACCTGGGCCGACATCACCCGCGCCCGCGAACAACTTCACTGGGCTCCCGAAACCACCTTCGCCGACGGGATCAAAGCAGCCGTCGATTGGTACCAGGCGGAACGCAGTTGGGCGAAGGATTTGTCGCTGGGGGAGATCTGAGGAGAGGAGAAAGGAGTGCGGAGCTTGGAGTACGGAGTTCGTAGGGCGGGCCGCGCACGACGCTGGACGCGATCAATTCAAGACGCGTTCCCGACGGGAACCCGTTCTTTCTCGACACCGCAAGGCCCGCCGCACGTTACTCTACGCGCCTGGCATGCCATTGTCCTTTCGATTCGCAAGCGATGCGCGAACGAGTTCAATCTTTGCGCGCAAACGCGCGACGTTTTCGGCTGGCGGGCGATATGGCACGTAGCCTTCTGGAGTAAGGAAGTTTCCCTCGAGCTCCTGCCAACCGGCATCATCCCCTGGATAAGAAGTTACGGTGCGTTCGATGCATTCGATGCACCGATCATCCAACAACTCTAACATGGGGCCTGTGTTGCTCGGCGTCGCGTATTCAAGAACGAGGTTCACGGCGCTGAACGGGCTAATCGCATCTAATCGCGCTAGCTTCTGAACGATGAAGTACCCAGGGTTGTCAGGCATGGCGACGTTGAGTTCTTCGGCAAACCGAGCGGATTTTTCGATCAGTCTCTGAAACGCGTCGTACTCGGCTTGAATCATCCTTGTGGTCGAGCGAAGCCGATCGAGGGCGGCGAGGCGCGATTCCAGCGTCGGGTGCTGGACGATCTCCGGGGGGAGGCAGCCATCGCCGTTGTAGTGATACCACACGTTATGCACGAGCTCTCCGCCGCAAGGGCAGATGCCGTCGAGTTCTGCCGCGCACAAAGCGCAACAGTTCTTCGCGCATTGGGGGCAACCATACATCCCGTCATAGTTCGTGGGGATGTCCGAGTCGTAGTACACGCATCTGTGGCCGTTGAGGCTCGTGGCGCGACCATGCCGCTCGCGGCAATGCAGACACGAATAAGCTGTCATGACGATTCCGCACCTCAAGTTCATCGCAGAAGCCGACCGCGACGGCCGGAATTCATTCTAACTGCTGGCGATCGCGACCGACACACTTGGCGCTAATTGCGTGAGACTCCACGATATGTTTCTGCCATAATAGAGCGGAAATATACTGTCGATCCGATTCTTGCGAGCAGCCCAATATGCGTCTCGTTGCCGTCACGATCGCACTCCTATTGCATGCCCTCGCGACAGCGCAAAGCCACGCCGCCGTTACCTTCCGCGTCGCCCTCCCCGAAGACGCCTCCGCGGAAGCCATGCCCGGGCGCATTTATGTCCTCCTCTCGCAGCGCGGCGCGCGCGAACCCCGTTTTGGCCCCGATTGGTTCTCTCCGGAGCCTTTCTTCGGTCTTGACGTCGATGCCCTGCAGCCCGGCGACGAGATCACCGTCGACGACACGGCCGACGGCTTTCCCAAGAAGCTCTCCAAGCTCCCCCCGGGCAAATACCGCGCGCAGGCGCTGTTGGCCACGAATCCCGACTCGCAGAACTACGCGCGCGGGCCGGGGAATCGCTTTAGCGAGGTCCAGGAATTCACCGTCCGCCGCGGACAGGACGACGTGATCGACTTCGCGCTGACCGAAGTCATCTCCGAGGCGGAACCGATCGATCATCCCCGTCTGCGCGAAGTCAAGCTCCGCAGCGAACTCCTTTCGAAGTTCCACGGCCGCGACGTTTTCGAACGCGCGATCGTCGTGCTCCCCGACGGCTACGACGAACACCCCGACCAGCGCTATCCCGTCGCGTATGCCATTCCCGGCTTCGGCGGCAGCGAGCGCGACGCCTTGCGCTACTTGCCGTTCGCCGACGCTGGCGAGGAGCCGATGATCGTCGTCGCGCTCAGCGGTCAGTGCCAATGGGGGCATCACGTGTACGCCGATAGCGCCACGAACGGCCCGCGCGGGCAGGCGCTCATCGAAGAGATGATCCCGCACATCGACGAACAGTTTCGCACCGTCGCCTCGCCCGACGGCCGCTTCGTGATGGGGCACAGCTCCGGCGGTTGGTCGAGCCTGTGGTTGCAGGTCGAATACCCCGACACGTTCGGCGGCGTCTGGAGCACCTCGCCTGACCCGGTTGATTTCCGCGACTACCAGCAGATCAATCTCTATGCCGATCCGCCGCAGAACATGTACGTCGACCCGAAAGGCAACCGACGCCCGCTGGCGCGTCGCGGCACGCAACCGGTCCTCTGGTACGACGACTTTACTCACATGGATAACGTGATCGCCCGCGGCGGGCAATTGCGCTCCTTTGAGGCGGTTTTCAGTCCGATCGATGAACAAGGTTTACCGCGGAAGCTCTGGAATCGCAAAACGGGCGAAATCGATCCCGAGACGGCCGAGGCCTGGAAGGCCTATGACATCCATCTCAAGCTGGAGCGCGAGTGGCCCGAAATCGGCCCGTTACTGCAGGGAAAACTCAATATCATCACCGGCGAGCTGGACACCTTCTACCTGGAAGGGGCCGTCGAAAAGCTCAAACCGGCGCTCGAAAAACTCGGCAGCGACGCGGTCGTAGAAATCATCCCGGGCAAAGACCACGGCAACATTCTCACCAGCGGCATGATGATGCGCATCCGCGGCGAGATGATGAAGAAGTACAAAGGGAAGTCAGAATGATGAAGTAGGAACGATGAACGATGGATTCCAGTTCATCATTCATACTTCATCGCTTACCCTGGCGTATCCAGATACGGGTCCTGGCCCATCTGGCGCTGCAGCTTCTTCCGCTCCTTTTCGTAGTACATCAGCACTTTGCGGTCGCGGAAATGTTTTCTCTCGACCTTCTTCTGCGCCTTGCGGAAGAGCGACGCGTAACCACTCACGAGCGCGGGATTCTGCTCTCCCTTTTCTTTCCAGCGATTCGCCTTCTTCGGCCCGTAGCCGTTTTCCAGCAGGTCATCGTCCAGCGATAGGTACTGTCGGTAGGTGCCGGGATCCCCTTGGCGTCCGCAGCGGCCGATCAACTGGCGGTCGATCCGCGCCGAGTCGTGCATCTCCGTGCAAATGACGTGCAGGCCGCCGAGCTCCGCGATCTCCGGCGAAAGCTTGATGTCGGTGCCGCGCCCGGCCATGTTCGTGCTGACCGTGACCTTATCGCGCAGCCCGGCGCGGCCGATGATTTCCGCCTCTTCGGCCACGTGCCGCGCGTTCAGCACCTGGTGTTCGATCCCCGCCGCGCGCAGCAGCCGCGACAGGTGTTCCGACTTGTCGATGGAGCGCGTACCGATCAGCACCGGTCGCCCCGCGGCGTGCATCTCGCGCACTTCCTCGACGATGGCGGCCCATTTCTCTTCGCTGTGACCGAAGACCAAGGTCGGCAGTGCCTGGCGGATGGCGGGGCGATTCGTCGGCACCGGAACCACGCGTAGCTTGTAGATTTTGTGGAACTCCCGCGCGGAGCTCGAGGCCGTACCGGTCATGCCGCCGAGCTTCTCGAACCGCAGGAAAAAGTCCTGCACCGTGACGCGCGCCGCCTGGCCCGTGGCGACGGTCACCTTGACCCCTTCTTTCGCCTCGATCGCCTGGTGAATACCGTCGCGCCACTTGCGCCCCTCGGAGAGACGCCCGGTGAACTCGTCGACGATCACGATCTCGCCGTCGCGCACGACGTAGTGCCGGTCGAGCGTGAACTCGCGATGCACCTTGATCGCCCGTTCGACGTACTCGTAGATCGTGTACATGCCGACGGAGTCCATCGCCTCCGGTTTTTGCAGCCGCCGCGCGAGATGGCGTCCGGGCGCGCTCAGCTCAACTTTCTTCTTAT
>CAZUBB010000063.1:5074-20373 GCA_964618485.1 uncultured Pirellulales bacterium | reverse complement strand
TGAATGGGGAGGCCAGCGAGCCGGTCGAGTTCGGGAGCGTAGGCGTAACTGTCGGCGGCGAGCGGGATCACGGCGGTGCGGTCGGAATGCGCGGAGAGCGCCGCAGGTTGGAGCGCAAAACCGGAGAGGAGGACGCGCGCGTCGTGCGGCGCGCCGGCGAACGGCGGCAGAGGGCGGAGCGAAAGATCGTACGTCGCCATGCGGGGGCTGAAGATGTTGGCGATCATCGTGCCGCGGAGGTTGCCGGCGGCGTCGACGTCGATGACGTCGACCTGGTTGACTTGGAGTTGATCTCCTTTGAGCGCCGCGGCGAGTTGGTACGCTCCGAAGGAAGTTAGCAGCACCAGCAGCGGGAAGGTGATCCAGGTCCACTCCATGCGCTGGAGGAAGCGGCGGAGGAGGTTGTAGTCGGCGGGGCCGATCAGCGCGATGTAGCCGAGAACGAGGAGCGCGACCCAATAGAACGGGGCGAGGCGGACGCCGGGGAAGATCTCCAGGGTGTGGCGAAGTTGCTCGACCAGGTCGTAATGGATGGCGGAGTGATTCGTGGCGGCGTGGGTTTGATCGTGGTCGCCCGTGGGTTCGACGCGGGCGGCGCGGCGGAGGATGTTCGCGCGGCCGGTCCATTCGGCAAAGGGCGGGAGGTCCAGGTCCGTGGCGATGAAGACGACTTCGCCAAGGCCGAAGGGAGCGCGGGCGACGAAGGGGGGCTGGCCGGAGGCGAGTTTCGAGGGGGCCTCGATCTTGCCTTGGAAGTCGGCCACCAGCGGGACGCGGAGGCGCGCCTCGCCATCCTCGGCGGCCGGGAGAGGACGCCGGGAGCCGGCGTATTGTTCCCAGGCCTGAGTTTGCGTGGGACGGAGGGTGATTTGCGATTCGTAGTGGCCAGGGATGAATTGGGCGAGCGGGTGCTCGGGCGCGAGGACGGCGTCGGCCTCGCGGCCGATGGCGAGGACGAGCCGGCCGCCGCGGCGGACCCACGTGGCGAGGGCCTGGGTACGTGCGGGGTTTTCGAGCCAGGCGGCGTTGATCTCTGGGGAGCTGGTGGCGACGAAGAGGGTGTCGACGGCGTCGAAGCCGAGGGCTTGTTCGGGGAGCAAAGTGAGGTCGGCGAGTTCGACGGTGCGGATGGCGGGGCCGCTAAGATCGGCGGAGTCTCGGAAGGCGTCGGCGATGCCGAGGGCGGGGCCGACGCTGAGGAAGAGCCGCTCGTTGGCGGAGAGCGCTCGATGTTCGTCGAAAAGGAGCGTGCGAGTCGTGGTGGCGCCGTCGGATTCGGTGAAGATGACGCGGAGTTCGTTGTCGAGGGCGGCGGGTTTGAAGTGGAAGAGAAGTTGGCGCTTGGCGCGGGGCTCGAGGTGGATCGGCTGGTCGGCGGCGGGAATGCGGTAGGGGACGCCGTCGCCGTCGGTGGCCTCGAGATCTACCTCGCCGTCGAAGGGCGCTTCGCCGGCTTCGACCGAGAGTGTAAACGGCGCCCAGCGGCCGGCCTGGAGTTCACCGGCGATACCGGCTTCGAAGGCGGTGATGGTCGGCGCGGCGGCGCGTGCGTGGGCGATGGGCCAGGCGAGGAGCGTGGCGACGATAGCGAGCCGCAAAATCCGCGGGCCCAGCCGATTCATGGCTTCTCCGCCATGTCGCAGGTGCAGATGAGGTGGCCGCAGCCGGGGCAGCCGTCGCCGTATTTCCTGGCGACGGCGTCATTGATGTCGACGCCGACGACGTTGGCGATGGTGGTCAGCCAGGCGAGAACGTCGGCGAACTCGCCGAGACGTTCTTCGTGCGTGCCGTCGCGGAGGCAACTGGCCAGCTCGCCGATCTCTTCCATCAGCCACATAAAGGTGCCGTCGACCCCGCGGGCGAGGTCTTTTTCCAGGTACATCTCGCGGATGAGCCGTTGGAACTCGCGGAGCGAGATGTCTTTGCTGGCCGGAGCGGGTTCGGACGGAGCATTCACGGAAATGGGCCTGCCGGGGGCGCAGCCGGGTCGCGGGGGCTGCAGATAAGAGCGTTCAGACGATCTTAACTACGCACCGGAGGGTGGGATAGACTGCGGCCGAGCCCAGGTCTTGCGGGCGCTATTTTGGAGAAGTTGCGCACGGTTCGGACAGCAGGCCGTGGAAGAGGACGTCGAAGATTTCGTCGCATTGTTGGGCGAGGGGTTTTTCGCGGCCGGCGAAGTAGTTTACGAACATGATGCCGAAGAGGAATTTGGTGATCGCCTCTTCGATCTGCGGGATCGGCAGGTCGCGCATCGCGCCCCGGCGGATCATGTCGCGGAAGACTTCCGCCCAGCAGTCTTGCTTGTCCTGGCGATGCTCGAAGAACGTCGGTTTCTGCGCGCCGCGGAAGTGGGCCCGTTCCTGAATCAGCAGCTCCACGACTTCCGGATGGGCGTCGAAAAACTGGACAAAGGCGTACATCCCGCGGCGCATTTTTTCGAGGGGGCACTCGATGTCCTGCGTGGCTTCGTCGACGGCGGCGATGAGGAATTCGTGGGCGTGCCGGGCGGTGGCCAAGAACAGCCCTTCTTTGTTGCCGAATTGGCGGTAGATGGTCCCTTTTCCGACGCCGACGCGGTCGGCGATCTGCTGCACGTCGGACGCCGCAAAGCCTTTTTCGGCAAAGACTTCGAGCGCGGCGCAGAGGATGCTTTCCCCCCGGCGGGCCTGGGTGGCTTCGTCGCACTTCCGGCCAGGTTTTTTTCGCGGCGGCCGCGCTGAACCTTTCATACGATGTACTCTCTGTCTGGGGTCGCGCGACGAGTGTGGAAGCCCCTCTCCACCGGCCGGTGGGGCATGGTCTTACTCAGATAGGTGGCTGTCAATGGGCGGGCCATGATGTTCGATGGGAGGAGGCGTTTCAACCCCCTGAAAGTATAGTGGACGGACCGGTCCGTCCATATTATACTTTGTGCGAGTCGGACTGCCAAATGGAAGACGCGACAGCTCTTGGTTCGGCGGGTGGAGAGCGGTCTTGGTCGGTTCTCCCTCTCTTGCGCTGTGGGCTAGTTTGGGCCTCGCTCGCGTGCGAGCGTGTCGAAACCGCGTGGTCGAGGGCGACTACTGGGGGAACGGTGCCGTTGGTTGTTACAGGGTCACGTGGCGATCGGAATTTATGAATCATTTTCGTGGGCTGGCGTTGCTGTGCGGGGCGTTCACCCTGGGGGCGACGGGCTGTGGCCCGCGCAACGAATTGGTCGCGCCTCCGGATCCACAGGTGACGGTCGCTCGTCCAGCGTCGGAAGAGGTGCTGGACTATCTGGAGTTCACCGGAACCACCCGGGCCGTGGAAGCGGTGCGGGTACGTGCGCGGGTGATGGGCTATCTGAAGAGCATCGAATTTAAGGACGGGGCGAACGTCAAAGCGGGCGACCTGCTGTTCGTAATCGAGCCGGAGCCGTTTGAAGCGGCGCTGGCATCGGCCAAGGCCAACGTGCAAAAGGCCGAGGCAACCCTCAAGCTCGCCGAGGCGAATATTCGCCGGGCGGAGCCGCTCGTGGAGCGGAAGGCCATTACCGAAGCCGAGATGGATGTGATGGAGGCGAATCGCGCGACCGCCGCGGCGGAGAAGGCGGCGGCCGAGGCGGCCGAGCGGCAGGCCGAATTGAATCTGGGTTACACGCAAATCCGGGCGCCGATTTCCGGGCGCATCGGACGTCACCTGGTCGATGTCGGGAACCTGGTGCAGGCCGAGGCGACCGAGCTGACCACGCTGCAGAGCTATGATCCGATTTACGCCTACTTCAACGTCAGCGAAGGGGACGTGCTCCGGTTGATGGAGCTCTATCGCGACGGCGAGATCGAAAGCCTGCGCGACCATCCTCCGAAGGTGTTTTTGCAGTTGGGCAGCGAAGTCGATTACAAGCACGAAGGAACCGTGGAGTTCGCGGAGTTCGGCGTCGACTCGACGACGGGGACGCAGATGCGTCGGGCGGTCTTTAAGAATACGGACGGCGCTCTCGTGCCGGGGCTTTTTGTGCGACTGCGGATGCCGGTGGGCGATCCGGAGAAACAACTGCTCGTTTCGGAACGGGCGATCGCGGCGGACCAGCGCGGGGATTACGTGTTCGTAGTCAATGCGAAGAACGAGGTCGAGTACCGCCCGATCAAATTGGGGACTTTGGTGGATGGGATGTACGTCATCAAGGACGGCGTGAAGCCCGAAGATTGGGTGGTGGTGAATGGATTGCAGCGGGCCCGGCCCGGCGGCAAGGTGACGCCGCAGCGGACGGAGAAGATGGCGCGGCAGCCGAAGGCGGTGGTGACGGCGGCGGCGGGGGAATAGGGCGGCGCGGGTCGGTGGGAGACCTTCGGTCGGGCTGGTGGCACGGTCGGGAGACCGTGCCACAACTGCTCTCGTGGTTTGCTCGGGGCGCTGACGCTTCCGGCTCCAGGTGGGGCCTGGCTCGCAAAATTCTTTTGAGGCTGGCAACTTGTTATCTCGCTTTTTTATTGATCGGCCGGTGTTTGCCAACGTGATTGCGTTGGTGACGATGTTGATCGGGGCCGTGGCGCTGGTGAATTTGCCGGTGGAGCAGTATCCGCAGATTACGCCGCCAACCGTGCGCGTTTCGGCGGTGTATCCGGGGGCGAATGCCCAGGTGGTGGCCGACACGGTGGCCGCGCCGATCGAGCAGCAAGTGAACGGCGTCGAGAACATGCTCTACATGGCGTCGACGTGTTCCAGCGACGGCACGTACGCGTTGACGGTGACGTTCGACATCGGCACCGATCTCGACGACGCGCAGATTCTGGTGCAGAACCGGCTGTCGATCGCGTTGCCGCAGTTGCCGGAAGAAGTGCGGCGGCAAGGCGTGATCTGCAAGAAGCAGTCGACGAGCATGACGATCGTGGTGACGTTGCTCTCGGAGGAAAACAAGTTCGACAGCTTGTTCTTGTCGAACTACGCGACCTTGTACATGCGGGACGAGTTGAGCCGCGTCGAGGGCGTCGGCGATGTGGTGATCTTCGGCGGCAACAATTACAGCATGCGGATCTGGCTCGATCCGGAGAAGCTCAAGGCGCGGAACCTGACGACGCAGGACGTGATGGCGGCGGTGCAGGAGCAGAACGTGCAGGTGGCCGCCGGTCAGATCGGGCAGGCGCCGGCGCCGACCGAGCAAAATTTTCAGTTGATCGTTACCGCGCTCGGACGACTGACCGACGCCGAAGAGTTCAAGAAGATTGTGATCAAGGCGGGGGGCGAGGGCCAGATTACTTACCTCGGCGACATTGCGCGGGTGGAGTTGGGCGCGCAGACGTACGATCAATTCTCATTGAAGAACGGCCACCAGGCGACGAGTCTCGGTATTTATCAGTTGCCGGGCTCTAATTCCATTCAGGTGGCGCAGGGCGTGCGGGAAGCGGTCGCGCGGATGAGCGCCAAGTTTCCGGAGGGGATGCAGTATTCGTTCCCCGTGGATACGACCAAGTTCGTCGACGCGTCGATCAAGGCGGTGTATACGACGCTGATTGAGGCGGGCGTGCTGGTGCTGATCGTGATCCTGGTGTTCTTGCAGGACTGGCGGGCGGTGCTGGTGCCGGCGACGACGGTGCCGGTGACGATCATCGGCGCGTTCGCGGCGATGTACGCGCTCGGATTCTCGGTGAACATGCTGACGTTGTTCGGTCTGGTGCTGGCGATCGGCATTGTGGTGGACGACGCGATTGTGATCGTCGAGGCGGCGGCGCATAACATCGAGCATGGACAGCCGCCACGACAGGCGACGATCCGGGCGATGGAGCAGGTGCTGGGGCCGATCATCGGCATCACCCTGGTGCTGATGGCGGTGTTTTTGCCGACGGCGTTTCTGGCCGGGATTACCGGGCAGTTGTACCGGCAATTCGCGCTCACCATCGCGGCGACGGCGGCGATCAGCGCAATCAACGCCGTGACGCTCAAGCCGGCGCAGTGCGCGGTTTACTTGCGGAAGCCGAAGGAAAAGAAGAACTGGTTCTATCGCGGCTTCAATTATCTATATGCGAAGTTGGAGCGCGCCTATACGGCGATCATCCGCCGGTTGCTGCGGTGGAGCTGGGCCACGATGGCGGCGTTCGTGGCTTTGATCGCGCTGACCGCGTGGTGGTACAACCGGCTGCCGACGGGCTTCTTGCCGATCGAGGATCAAGGGTATTTCATCGCCACGGTGCAGTTGCCGGACGCGGCGTCGCAGCAGCGGACGCGCGAGGTGGCGGACAAGATTCACGGCATTCTGTCCAACACGAAGGGCATCACCGATTGGTTTGTGATCGGCGGGTTTTCGCTGATGGACGGGAGCGCGGCGTCGAACGCAGCGACGGTGTTCGTGGCGTTCGAACCGTGGGATCAGCGGAAGGATCCTTCGTTGAGTCAAGAGGCGATCATCGGCGGCCTTCAGCAACAGTTCTTTGGCATCGAAGAAGCGATGATCTTCGCGTTTCCGCCGCCGCCGATTAACGGGCTCGGGGTGCGGAGCGGTTTTCAGTTGCAGATTGAGGATCGCGGCGAGGTCGGGCTGAACGAGCTGGATCAGGTCGTCAACCAGATCATCGCGGACGGCAGGACGCAGTCGGATGTTTCGCGCCGGCGTGCCACAGCTTTATGTGGACATTGATCGCGTGAAGGTGAAGTCGCTGGATATTCCGCTCTCGAACGTGTTCGGCACGTTGCAGGCGTACCTGGGGTCGGCGTATGCGAACGACTTCAACAAGTTCGGACGGACGTTTCAGGTGCGCATGCAGGCCGATCAGGCGTTTCGTGTGGAGCCGGATGATATCGAGCGGTTGGAAGTGCGGAACGCGCGCGGGGAGATGATCCCGCTGGGGAGCGTGGTGAAGGTGCGGCGGTCGTTCGGGCCGCAGGTGATTACGCGCTACAACATGTATCCTTCGGCGGCGATTTCAGGGAGTCCGGCCGTGGGTTTCAGCTCTGGCGAGGCGCTGAAGTTGATGGAGCAGATCGCCAAACGCAATATGCCGGACCGCTTCGACTACGAGTGGACGTCGATGGCGTACGAGGAGCAGAAGGCCGGCGGCGAAGTGTTCATGGTGTTCGGCTTCGCGGTGATCATGGTGTACCTGGTGCTGGCGGCTCAGTATGAAAGCTGGATTACGCCGCTGGCCGTGATTCTGGTTGTGCCCCTGGGGATTCTGGGCGCCGTGGCGGCGGTGGCGTTCCGGTGGATGGACAACAACATGTACACGCAGGTGGGCATGGTGTTGATTATCGCGCTGGCGAGTAAGAACGCGATTCTGATCGTGGAGTATGCCCGCGAGTTGCGGCTCGAAGGGCGGAGCATTATGGAAGCCGCGGTCGAGGCGGCGCGGCTGCGCTTCCGGCCGATTTTGATGACGTCGTTCGCATTTATCTTGGGCGTGGCGCCGCTCGTGGTGGCCAAGGGGGCCGGGGCGGCCGGACAGCAGGCGCTGGGGACGGCCGTGTTTGGCGGGATGATCGCCTCGACTGTGCTGGCGGTGTTCTTCGTGCCGGTATTCTTCCTGATCTGCCAACGACTGAGCGAGTGGTGGAGCCCGTTAAAGAAGCGGCCGGTGGACCACGTGCAGGGCGGGGAGCACCATAATGGGGCCGCTCCGGTGGGCGCGGCCGAGTTGGTAACGGTGTAGGCGGGAGGCCGGAGGCTGCAGGCTGCAGGAGGAACGGGGGAGGATCGGGCGGGGCGACCCGTTTTCAAGCATGGGGGGCGTTGTTAGAATTTCGGCACCTTGAGTGCTGGTTTCGTCGTTGGCCCCCTGGTCGGGGGCGGCGAATCGCTACTGGCCGCTCGGCCAACACTGCCGAAGGGGCGTCGACCTAAAGGGTTAGATGGCTTCTCGTTAGGCTTCAGGAGAGTGCTTCGTGCAGGTGAGCATTTCGGCGCGTCACGGTCAGTTGAGCGAAAGCACGCGCGAGAAAGTCGGGGCGAAGTTTGAGAAGCTGACCCGGATTTTCGAGCGTCTGACGGCGATTACCGTGACGATCGACTTGCAGAACCGCGAGGCGCTGGTCGTGGAGGCGCTGGTTTCGGCCGAGCACAAGCACGACTTTGTCGCCCGCGAGCAGGCGGAAGAGCTGATGGCGGCGGTGGACGAAGCGGTCCACAAGCTGGAGCAGCAGTTGCGAAAATACAAGGAAAAGGTGCAGGACCACCACCGTTAGGGGCAGTCAGTGGGGTGGCGGTGGATCGGGCTCCGCGTCAATGACATACAATATGCGTCGTCGCCCTGACCGGGGAGGTACGCGGCGCTTGGGAGAAAGGATCAGTCCGCATGAAGTTCTCCGACTTTATTAGTCGTGAGGCGATTCGCGCGAATTTGCGTTCCGAAGACAAGGAAGGGGTCATCCGCGAGATGACCCAGGCCCTGTTGGACGCCGGGCGGGTCGCGGCGAGCGAATATGAAAGCATCGTCAAGGCGATTCTGAAGCGCGAAGAGTTGGGAAGCACGGGAATCGGCCGCGGCGTAGCCGTGCCGCACACCAAGCATCCCAGCGTCGACCGCCTGGTGGGGACGGTGGCGGTGAGCGCCTCGGGGGTCGATTTCCACAGCCTGGACGGCGAGAAGGTGGAGTTGCTGTTTCTGCTGGTGTCGCCGCCGGATCGCCCGGGGGACCACCTGCGGGCGCTCGAGAACATCTCGCGTCAGTTGCGCGACGATACGTTTTGCCGGTTCTTGAAACAGGCGAAGTCGCCGGCCGACATCACGCTCTTGCTGGACGAGGCCGACAGCAATCAATTCGGTTCGTAAATTCGGGCAGCGGCGCGTCGATGGAATCCCAGACCTACAGTCGCGCCGTCATCATCGTGAACGCGAACGGATTGCACGCGCGTCCGGCCGACAAGATGGTGAAAACGGCGTCGCAGTACAAATCACGTATTGAAGTCATCAAGGGTCACGAGCGGGTCGACGGGCGAAGCATTATTTCGCTGTTGACGCTCGCGGCGGAACAGGGAACGGAACTGGTCGTGGAAGCGACGGGGGAAGACGCCCAAGCGGCGGTTGAAGCCCTGGCGGAGCTGATTGCACGGCAGTTCGATGAGGAGTCTGAGGAAGGATAGTGGCGCTGGGATTTTTCGCGCTGGTGCGCGGCACTCCGGGCGCTGACGCTTCCGGCTCGCGGAGGGCGAGTGGGCGGCGTTGGGTAAGTGGATGTGAATTAGCAGCGGTAGAACGCGGTCGCTTGAACGAACCGCGCCTCCGGCGGCGAGACCGCCCAGTGCGCGAGACTCGGTTCTTTCCAGCGATCTACCAAGCGATCCCGCCCTAATTCGGCGTCAACTTACCGCATGCAGAAACTCGAAGGCATCGCCGTCTCGCCAGGCATCGCCATTGGCGAGGCGCTCGTGATCGACCGCGAAGGGGGGCATATTCCCCGCCGGTTTCTGCCGCCCAGCGCGGCGGACGCTGAGTTGGCGCGCCTGGACCGGGCGATGCAATCTTTGGCGGGCGAGATCTCTCGCGACCGCGACGCCGTCGCCCGGGAGTTGGGGACGCGCTACGGGGCCATCTTCGACGCGCACCTGCAGATGTTGCGCGACCCGATTCTGCGCGGCGAGCTGGAGCAGATGCTCCGCGAGCGGCATTTCACGGCCGAGTATGCCGTGAATCGCACGTTCCAGCGGTACGCCAAGGTGTTTCAATCGCTGGAGCGGAGTTTCGTCGCCGATCGCGCGACCGATATTCAAGATATCGAAAAGCGGTTGGTGCGGCAGCTCTCCGGACAGCCACGGCAGGATTTCGCCACGCTCACGTCGCCGGCGATCGTGATCGCGCACGATCTGACGCCTAGCGAAACCGCGAGCATGAACAAGCGGATCGTGCTCGGGTTCATCATCGAAGTCGGCGGGCCGGGAAGCCACACGGCGATCGTCGCGCAGGGGCTGGAGATTCCCGCCATCGTCGGCGCTGGCAAGTTGCTGAATGAAGTCTCGTCCGGCGACACCGTGATTCTGGATGGCGATCACGGCACGATCATCATCCGCCCAGACGAGGCGACGCTCGCCGAATATCGCGAGCGCAAAGAGAGTCAGCGAACCTTCGCTGTGGAGCTGGACCGGCTGCGCGATTTGCCGGCGCAAACGGCCGACGGGCAACGGATCACGCTGCTGGCGAATATCGAGTTTCCGCTCGAGGTGCAGCACTGTCTCGACCGCGGCAGCGAAGGGATCGGGCTCTACCGGACGGAGTTTTTGTACCTCGGCACAACGGAAGAGCCGGATGAAGAGGTGCATTACAAGGCGTACTCCGACGTGCTTAAGGCGATGTGCGGCAAGCCGGTGATCATTCGCACGGTCGACCTGGGCGCGGACAAGATGGTCGGCATTCAGCAGGCCGAACCGGAACGGAACCCGTTCCTGGGGCTGCGGAGCATTCGCCTCTCGCTGCGGCATTTGCCGACGTTTCGCACGCAACTGAGAGCGCTGTTGCGGGCGAGCATGCTGGGGGATGTGCGGATCATGTTCCCGCTCATTTCCACGGTGATGGAACTGCGAACGGCGAAGATGGTGCTGGCCGACGTGTGCGAAGACCTGGAGGAACATGGCATCCCGTGCCGGCGCGACGTGCCGGTGGGGATCATGGTCGAGGTGCCTTCGGCGGCGGTCATGATCGATCAGTTGGCGCCGGCCGTCGATTTCCTGAGCATCGGCACGAACGACTTGATCCAGTACACGCTGGCGGTCGATCGGACGAACAAAGACGTCGTGGGATTGTACAACTCGTGCGATCCCGCGGTGTTGCGACTGATCGCGCAGACGTGCGAAGGGGCGCGGAAGTGCGGGAAGCCGATCAGCCTGTGCGGACAGATGAGCAGCAACCCGATTTACACGATGCTGCTCTTGGGAATGGGACTGCGGAGTTTGAGCGTTTCGCCGAGCGCCGTGCCGGAGATCAAGCAGGCGTGCCGCGCGGTGACGATTCCGCAATGCGAAGCGGTGGCCGCGCGGGTGGCGACGATGGACAACGCGCGGGATATCAAGCAGTACTTGAGAGAGGAGTTGAGGAAGGTGGCGCCGGGGTTGGTGCATTGAGGAGGAGGAGGAGAAGGTCAGTAGGTGAGAATGTGAGGAGGTGAGAAGAAAAGAAGGTGGAGGGGTTGTGATTGTGCAACTTCTTCACTTCTCAACTACTTACATTCTTTCCTACTTTGAATTCTCCACTACTTTGCGAATCCAGTTATCGCAACAACATGCCGCGGCCACGCTATCAGCTTCGATTTCGCAAGGAAGCAGAGCTGTGCTGGATTGGACATCACGACTTGATGCGGGCGGTGGAGCGGACGTTTCGGCGAGCCGGTTTGCCGCTGGCGATGAGCGGCGGCTTTCATCCGAAGCCGCGGCTGGCGTTTCCTTCGGCCCTGGGGCTGGGAATCGCCGGGCGGGACGAAGTTTGCGAGGCGGAGCTGACCGAGCCGATCGCGGCGGAAACGCTGCACGAGAGGCTCGCCGAGCACTGCCCGCCAGGATTGACGATCACTCGCGTAGAGGCGCTGGCGGCCGACGCCGCGGCAGCCTTTCCGCGGGCCGTGGAATACGAGCTCGCCGTTCCGGAGGCGTTGCAGCCGGAAGTTCAGACGGCGCTCGAACGATTTTTGGCGCAGACGGAGCACTGGATCACGCGCGACGAAGCGCGGAGCCGGCGCGTCGATCTGCGTGCGGACGTATTGCATTTGGAACTAGTCGAAGACGTGCTGCGCATCCGCATACGGGTGACGCGCGCGGCGACGGCGCGGCCACGCGAGGTGCTGGCGGCGCTCAACCTACAGGACCTGGAGCGGACCAACGGGCCGCTCGCACGCACGAAAGTGGAACTCGATGACTGAAACCCGCGATCGTGTCAGATCCCGCCGCGACGGCGCCGAGAGGACCCCGCGCCCGTCGACGACGAACGACACACAGGGCAAGCCCATGAAGCAAGAAATGTTGATCAACGTATCGCAGCCGGAGGAGTGCCGGATTGCGATCGTGGAAGATGGCATCCTCGAAGAGCTCTACATCGAACGGACGAGCCAGGACAACTACGTCGGAAACATCTACAAGGGAAAGATCGTCAACCTGGAACCGAGCATCCAGGCGGCCTTCGTCGATTTCGGCGTGGGGCGGAACGGCTTCCTGCACATCAGCGACGTCGAGCCGCAGTACTTTCGCCAAGGGGGATACGATCCCTCGCGGCCGATCGAACCGCCGGGGCGCGGGCGCGACCGGCGCGCGCCGGCCGTCGAACGCCACGAGCATGAAGGCGACGAAAACGGCCGCGAGCACGACGACGACTTCGACGATGTGACCGAAGACGGGCCGCCGCAACGGCGCGGGCGGGCCCCAAGGCCGGGAGCGCGGCCGCGGATCAAGCCGCCGATTCAGGAGATTTTCCGCCGCGGCGACGAAGTGCTGGTGCAGGTGATCAAAGAAGGCATCGGCACCAAGGGGCCGACGCTTTCGACGTACATCAGCATTCCGGGGCGCTACCTGGTGCTGATGCCGGCGCTGGGGCGCGTGGGCGTTTCGCGGAAAATCGAAGACGACGAAGTGCGGCGCAAGCTGCGCGACGTGATGCTGGAATTGAATCCGCCCAAGGGGCTGGGGTTCATCGTGCGCACGGCCGGGATCGACCGGACGAAGAAAGAACTGTCGCGCGATCTGGCGTACCTGTTGCGGTTGTGGAAGGTCATCGTGCGGCGGATTCGCAAGTTTCCGGCGCCGATCGACATCTACGAAGAAAGCGACATGATCATCCGGACCATTCGCGACATCTTCACCGGCGAAGTCGATTCGATTTACATCGATGAAGCCTCGGCCTATGAGCGGGCGAAGGAGTTCTTGCAGATCGTGATGCCGCGGTACGTGAGCCGCCTGCAACTGTATGACGGTAAGGAACCGCTGTTCCACAAATATCGCCTGGACGAAGAGATCAGCCGCATCCATCAGCGCAAGGTTCCGTTGCGGCAGGGGGGATCGATCGTCGTCGATCAGACCGAGGCGCTGGTGGCGATCGACGTCAACAGCGGGAATTTCCGCGCCGACGACTCGGCGGAAGAGACCGCGTATCAGATGAACTTGCAGGCGGCGCGGGAGATCGCGCGGCAGTTGCGGTTGCGCGACCTGGGGGGCGTAATCGTCAACGACTTCATCGACATGCGGAAAGAGAAGCATCGCCGCGGCGTCGAACGGGCGCTGCGCGAGGCGGTGCGGCGCGATCGGGCGCGGACGAAGATTCTGCGCACGAGCCCGTTCGGGTTGATTGAGATGACGCGGCAGCGGATTCGTCCGAGTTTGAAGCGAAGCGTGTACACCGATTGCCCCGGCTGCACCGGCACGGGCGTGGTGAAGACTCCGGAGAGCATGGCGATTGAAGTCATGCGCCTGATGCAGCTCATCGCGCATCGCGAGGAAGTGGCGAAGGTCTCGGTCGGCGTGTCGTCGGACGTGGCGACCTACCTGAACAACAAGAAACGCCGCGACCTGGCCCGGATTGAAGATGATGGGCGGATGGTCATTCAGGTCTACGGCCGCGACGGCGCCACGCCGGAGACGCTGGTGATCGAGTGCATGGACGCGAACGGGCGCGAGATTCGCTTTCCCTTCGACTGATGGGGGAGGAGAAGAGGAGAAAAGGAGAAAAGAAGGGGGGAGTGTTCGGTTTTCAGTGTTCGTGGGAGGATGCGCGCCGTGTCGCTTCCACTAAAAACCGAAAACTGAACACTGAAAACCCTCTTCCTCCCTTCTTTACTCCTTTTCTTCTTTTCTCCTCCGCTTCTAGGATTTGGCCATGACTTGGGTGATTGGCACCGATGAGGCTGGGTATGGGCCGAATTTGGGGCCGCTCGTCATTGGGGCGACGGTTTGGCGGTATGAGGGGGAGTTGCCGCTGGAACGGGCGCTCACGGAGTTAGCGCTCGCGCTGCGCACTGCGGATGAACCTGCGCCTTTGCGCGGGATGTGCGTGGCGGATTCGAAGCGGCTGTACTCGCCGGGGCGTGGATTGGCGCGGTTGGAAAGTTGTCTGCTCGCGGCGCTCGCCGCTTGCGATCTGACGCCAGGGGATTGGCGCGCGGTGTGGGCGCTGCTCGCGCCGGAAGCAGGCGCGTTGCTCGACGCCGATCCAATCTATGCGCGGTTTGGCGCGGCTTGTCCTGGCGCGTGCGAAAGCGCGGAAGTGGACGCGCTGCGCGCCGAGTTCGACGGGGCGCTGGCGCGTTGCGGTTGGCGATTGGCGGGGGTGCGGTGCCGGGCGGTGTTTCCGGGGGAGTTCAACGCCGCGGTCGAGCGGCTGGGGAACAAGGCGAACGTGCTGTCGCAAATGACGCTGGAACTGGCGGGGGCGATGCTCGCGGGATTGCCTGCGGGGGACGCAGTGGTTTGCTGCGACAAACACGGCGGGCGGAATCACTACACCGGCGTGCTGCAGCATTGCTTTCCGGAGAGTTGGGTGACGCCGCGGAGCGAACAGGCGACGTGCAGCGTGTATGAATGCCGGATGGAGGAGCGCGCGGTGCGTTTCGAGTTTCGCGCGGGAGGCGAGGCGCTGCCGCCGACGGCGCTGGCTTCGATGGCGGCGAAGTATCTGCGCGAACTGGCGATGGGGGCGTTTAACGCCTACTGGGCCGCACAGGTGAAGGACTTGCGACCGACGGCGGGATATCCAAGCGACGCGAAGCGATTTCGCGAAGACGTGCGGCGCGCGGGAAGGGCTGGGGATTGCGGAGGAAGGGTTTTGGAGGAAGAAGTAAGCGGGGGAGGAGAAAAGAAGAAGAGGAGAAAAAGAGAAAAGAAGCTTCGGTGCGCCGCGTTGGGCTGTCGCAACGGCTGATTCTTGTTCACTTCTCCACTTCTCGTCCTCACTACTCCTATTCCCTTCTTTTCTCCTTTTCTTCTTTTCTCCTCTTCTCCTCCTCCACCAACTTTCTTAAGTAATCGCCGTAGGCATTACGCAGGGGTTCGGCTAGGCGCTGGACGTCGCTTCCGTTGATCCAACCTTGCCGGAGCGCGATTTCTTCCAGGCAGGCGATGTTCAGTCCTTGTCTTGATTGCAGCGTTTCGACGAACATCGATGCCTGGAGCAGCGCTTCCGGCGTGCCCGTGTCGAGCCACGCGAAACCACGGCCGAGTTGGACGACGCGGAGCTGGTTGCGCTCCAGGTAGGCGCGGTTGATGTCGGTGATTTCCAGTTCGCCGCGCGCCGAGGGTTGCAGACGCGCGGCGAAATCGACGACCTGGCGATCGTAGAAATAGAGCCCGGTCACGGCCAGGTTGGAGCGCGGCTGCGCGGGTTTTTCTTCGATCGAAATCGCGCGGCCCGTGGCGTCGAGGTGAACGACGCCGTAACGTT
>CAZUBB010000063.1:0-5064 GCA_964618485.1 uncultured Pirellulales bacterium | reverse complement strand
GCGGACGGGATAGGCGAAGACGGTGGCACCTTCGTCGTGGCGTGCGGCCTGGGTGATGAGTTCAACGAGGCCGTGGCCGAAGAAGAGGTTGTCGCCGAGGACGAGCGCGACGCCGTCGCCGGCGATGAAGTTGCGGCCGATGAGAAAGGCTTGCGCGAGTCCCTCGGGGCGCGGCTGCGGTGCGTATTGAATGCGGATGCCGAAGCGCGAGCCGTCGCCCAACACGCGCTCAAAGGCGGGGAGATCGCTCGGCGTGGAGATGAGGAGCAACTCGCGAATGCCGGCCAGCATCAGCGTGGAGAGGGGATAATAGACCATCGGCTTATCGTAGACCGGCAGCAATTGCTTGCTGACGCCGAGCGTCGCGGGGAAGAGCCGCGAGCCGGTGCCACCGGCGAGGATGATGCCTTTGGTGATGGCCATGGGGAACTCTTCTGTAGCCGAGGTCTGTGACCTCGGTGGAGTGGACGATGCTGGCAGAGTCTGTACCACCGAGGTCACAGACCTCGGCTACAGACGGACATTTTGGCGCGGCGAAGGTTTTTGCTTAGTAATCGGAGTCGCTGAGGAGTTGGCCGTCGTCGCGGTTGCCGAGGCGGCGATAGACCTGGAGGTCGATCTGGTCGGTGAGGAATTTCACGGAGCCGTCGCCGAAGAGAAAGTTCGCTCCGCCGGTGTGGGCGCTGGCGAAACCGCCGACCCAAAGGGGGCCGCGCTGGAGCGGGTAGCCGCCGTCGTCGATCGCTTTGGCCGCTTCGGCCGGAGCGGCGACCTCCGGTTTGTCGCTGGTGGTCTTGGTATCGGTGGGGTTATCGGTGGCTGGCGGATCGGCAGACTCGAGCGTGGGATTCGCAGGCGCCGTCGGGGCGTCGTCTTTGTCGAGCGGCATGACTTCAAAGTCGGAGCGTGGCTCGGCGATGTCTTGGCCGAGCGCAAGGCGGTCTTCGAGTTCCACCCAATCGACGGGGGGATAGGCGCTTTGTTGCATCGCGCCGCCGCCGCTATTGAGACGCGTGCCGGTGTTACGCAGGGTCGCGCGGGTACCGGACGCCCAGCCGAGATCGAACGCGCCGGTGTCGTCGATTTCGGCGAGTTTCTCGCCAACGAAAATCGTGTGCGAGGCGCCGTCGCCGATGTCGTCGTTGCGGACGGCGCTGTTGAGATAGAGCACGCCGCGGTTGGTGACGTCGATCGGTTGTTCGAGATCGTGATGGCAGCCGGCGTAGTCGCTGACGGCGAGCGCGCCGCCTCCGCCGCCGGGATTCCACGAGGAAGGGCAGAGCAGCGTGCTGATCGACACGCTGCGCGGCGGGCGATTGACCGGGGCGTAGATGCTCTGCTGGAGATCGAACGCGCGATACGTGTTGCGCTGGTCGAGGTTCGGCAAGAGGCGGACGATCCAACTGATGTGCTCGCCGGGAGGGCGATTGGCGATGGGACCGGTCGGATTGACGGTGCCGGCCGGGAGTTGCTCGAACGATCCCTGGTACGTCGCCAGCGCGATGCCGAGCTGCGTGAGGTTATTGGCGCATTGAGCGCGGCGGCCGAGTTCGCGCGCTTGTTGCAGCGCGGGGAGCAACATGGCGATCAGGATGCCGATGATGGCGATCACGACCAGCAGTTCGACGAGCGTAAATCCGGACGAAGCGTGGCGTTTCATGGCATGGCGGCCGAGGGGACAGACGGTTTCCAAGAGCGCTCGAGGCGATGACGATGTTTGAGCGATGATTCGCCCTGGGGGTATTCAGCGACGACGGTGACGCGCCGCGCGGAAGTGTTTTCGGGATCGACGGCGACTTCGATAACGACTTGCGCGGCGTCGCGGCCGGTAAGTTGTTCGGCGGGGATTCTCCACGTTTCGCCCGTGTATGCGGGGGCGGTTTGCAGGCGCGTGGCGGCGAGATCAAAGCCCGCCCTCGCCAGGTACTCGGCTTGGATGCCGGCGGCAGCGCGGCGGGCCTCGAGTCGCGCTGCGATGTTCGTACGGAGGGCGAGGCCAATGCCGACGCCGACCAGCAGCAGGAGCGTAATGACGATGAGCAGGGCGGCGCCTCGACGCGGAAGCGAGGTGGGAGATTCGTTGCGCGATCGCGCGTTACACCGGGCGCTGACGCTTCCGGCTCCAGGGGTTGTTTGCGCTTCTTGATTCATGGCGCGACCTCGCTGGCGAGTGCCGCTTCGAGGCGATAATCGCGGAAGGGGGCCGTGTCGTTTTGGCTCGACGGAACGCCGGGAGGGAGTTGTTTCCAGCGGCAGATGACGAGGGCGCGATCAGGGGCGATCGCTTCCTGAGCGAAGCGTACGTCTTGCGCGCGCGGAAGGCGATAAAGTTCGCGCTGGGCGGTTTTCTGATCCGTCATAGCGATGCGCTCGACGCCGCCGCTGACCGCAGCGTAAGTGACGGTTGCGCCGTCGGCGGAAGTGAGCGTGAGTTTTTCGGCGGCGTTGGCGGGGAGATCCTCGACGTGCGCTGCCGTAGCGGCGTGAGCGTCGCGGCGGAAGTCCGCGGCGAGGCGGCGAACGACGACGGCCGCCTGGTTGTCATCGCGCTGGCGGCCGACGTGAGAGATCACCGAGGTGAGCAGCATAACGGCGACGCCGGTGAGCATCGACAGGAGCGAAATGACGATGACGAGTTCGACCAGCGTATAACCGCGGCGTTTCATGGAGCGGCTCCCGGCGCGAAGCGCCACGTGGTGAGCCGCACTGGCGCGGGAGGATTTTCGTGGCTGCGGCCCCAGCCGATTTCCACCTGGAGTTGCTTGCCGTGCGCGGGCGTCGCGGTTTCGCTCACGGAGACTTGGAGTGCGCCGTCGATGAGCCAGGCCCGAGTTTCGGGCGAGAGCTTGATCGCCGCGAGGTTGTCGGCCGAGAGCGTTTCGTAGGGAGTGAGCGACAGGCGTTCCAACACGTTCGCGGCTTCCTGTGTGGCGAGTTGACGCTTCCAGGCTTCGCGGCGCTCAAAGGTGTCCCAAGAGAACCATTGGCCCACGAGGACGAAGATCACGCCCAACATCGCGGCGGCGACGAGGCATTCGAGCAGCGTGAAGCCGCGGCGGATTTTCGAGTCGCGAGGCATAAGGGGTCAGGCGAACCTTTGAATCAGGTCGGCGAGGGGCGTCATGCAGGAGACAACGATACGCCCCACGACATAGCCGACGGCGACGATCGCTACCGGCCAGAGTAACAGCAGGGCGAGTTGAATACGATACGCTTCGCGGCGTTCCCGGCCATCGGCGAGGGCCCGCATCGCCCAGGGGAGGTTGCCGAGAGTGGCGGCCGCCTGGAGGACTTCGGCCTCGGGGCGGGTGAGCAGGCCGTGGCGGCTGAGCGCTCGCCAGTTTTCTTCGCCGCGCTGCAGCTCTTCAACCACTGCTTTGAGGCGACGGCGGATGGCGAACGAAGGATAGCTGTGGGACAACGCCTTCAAGCATTCAGGGAGCGGTTGCTGACGCTCGACGACGCCGGCCATCGCGCGGAGAAGCGGCGGCGCATGGCGGTTGCGCAGCAGCCCGCGGAGGCCGGGGATGTCCCAACGGAGCAGACGTGCGAGAAACAAGGCCAACGGGGCAAGTAGAAGCAGCATCACGGCGATAACGCCGGCGTGATAACCGAACGCGGTGATGGCGTTGATCGTATCGCGCGTCTCTGGCGGGAGCGGGACGCCGAAGTCGGCGAAAATCTTCGACATGGCGGGCATGATGAAGATCATGTACCAGGCGGCGACGACAACCGTGAAGGCGATGAGGATGCCGATGTAGGCGACGCGCGCGAGGAGATCGTTCCAGATCGGGCGGCGCGTCGAGGAAACGCGGGCGGCTTCGAGCAGTGCCGCGGGGAGGTCGCCGCAGGTTTCGCCGATGCTGACCGCGGCCGCGCCGTCGCGCGTGAGAAGGCCGCCGATGATGCCGCGATCTTTGGCGAGCGCCTGGCCCAGCGATTGGCCGCTCTGGAGTCGTCGCCCGAAGCGCAACAGCCGCCAGCGATATCCGCCCGAGCATTCCGCGGCGAAGGACTCCACGCTGGGGGCGAGCGGCAAGTTGCGCGCCGTGGTCAGGGCGAGGATCCAGACCAGGGATTCGCGCCACATCTGGCGGCGAAGGAAGAAGTTGATATCCCAGACGGCGATCACCATGAACGCCGCCAGGGGATTGAAGACGAGGAGCGCCAGCAGCGCGACGATAAGCAATGAAAAGGCGATGAACCGCATCGCGAAGACCGGAAACTCGTTGACGCCGGTCGTGGAAGCCAGCTCGAGCCAACGCGCCGCGAGAAAGAGCAGCCCGCTCGCGACGGCGAAGACAATGCCGGCGGTCATCAGAACGGCGAGCTCGGACATGGCTAGGAAGGAGAAAAGAAGAAAAGGAGAAAAGAAGGGGAGTGTTCGGTTTTCAGTGTTCAGTTTTCAGCAGAAAGAACACGCCCCGCCCCCTCCCACCGAAAACTGAACACTGAAAACCGAACACTCCCCTCTCACGCCAGTTTTCCAATCAAGCTAATCAACGGCAGAAACAGCGAAATGATGACAAAGCCGAACATGCAGACGACCAGGGAGAGGGCCAGCGGGGGGCCGAGGACCGTAGCGAAAGCGAATTGCGATTGCGTGCGGGCCTCGTACATCTCGGCGGCGAGTTGCAACGAGTCGGCGACGGCGTGGTGGTCTTCGCCCCAGGTGACGGCCTGCGCAAGGCCGGCGGGGAGGCGGGAATCAGCGGCGAGCTGCGCGCTGAGCGATTTGCCCGCGATCAGCGCCGGCGTGATCTGCGCGATCGAGCGGCGGAGGTCGGGATCGCCGCTGGCGGTTGCGGAGAGATGAAGGGCGTCCGGGAGCGGCACGGCGTGGCGTACAAGGAGTCCAGCGAGTCGGGCGAAGTGCGAGAGCGAGGCGAACTGCCAGATGCGCCCCAGCAGCGGTGCGCGATAGGCCAGGCGACGGCGAAACGCCTGGCCGGAGCCGAAGAGTAAGAGCACCCAGACGACGAGGCAGGCGAACAGGGCGCCGACGAGGAAATACGAGACGCCTTCGGAAAGGGTGAGGACCGCCTGCGTGGGGCCGGCGAGGCT
>CAZUBB010000062.1:0-20442 GCA_964618485.1 uncultured Pirellulales bacterium | reverse complement strand
CATGCAAACTGAGTTGTTGCCGATCGATTCCGAGCATCCCGAGCCGGGCGTGATCGCGCGCGCCGCGGACGTGCTGCGGCGCGGCGGCCTCGCGGCGTTTCCCACGGAGACAGTCTACGGCCTCGGCGCGAACGCCCTCGATGCGAGGGCGGTAGCGCGCATTTTTGAAGCCAAGGGACGCCCGGTGCGCAACCCCTTAATTGTGCATGTGCTCGACGCGACGCAAGCGAGCGAGCTCGCCGAATGGACGCCACTCGCCGAACAACTCGCCGCGCGGTTTTGGCCCGGGCCTTTGACCCTCGTCTTGAAGAAAAAGCCCATCGTGCCGGACGTCGTCACGGCCGGCGGCGATACCGTTGCGCTCCGTTCGCCCTCGCACCCAGTGGCGTGCGCGTTGATCGCCGCGGCGAACGCGCCGATCGCCGCGCCGAGCGCGAATCGTTCCAACGCCGTCTCTGCGACGCGCGCCGAACATGTGCTGCGCATGCTCGACGGCCGCATTGATATGGTCCTCGACGGCGGCGCTACAACGGGCGGCATCGAGTCGACGGTACTTTCGCTCGTCGAGTTCCCGCCCAAGCTGCTACGGCACGGGCTACTGACCGCGGCCCAGATCGAAGCGGTCATCGGACCGATCGCTTCCGCTGGCGAGTCAACCAGCTCCGATGCTCCGTTGCCGTCGCCCGGAATGTTGGCGCGACATTACGCGCCGAGCGGGCAACTCGAACTCGCGCCGGATGACGGTTACGCCCGCGCGCTGGAGCACTTGCGTGCAGGCCATCGCGTCGGCTGGCTGCGTCTTGCCGGTCAAGAGTCCATTACGCGGCCATTCTCGATGCAGCGGCTCAAGTCGTTCGTGCTGCCGCGCGATCCCGCGGGTTACGGCGCGCAACTCTACAGTGCGCTGCACGATCTCGACGCCTGGTCCGCGGATCGCATCGTCGTCGAAACGCCGCCGCAAGACTCAGCCTGGGCAGCAATTCACGACCGGCTGGCGCGGGCGTCGACGCCGTTGTCGCGGTAGACCGCGCTGCTAGACAGCCTCCAGTCCCCCGGTCAGAATACGAGCGAATCGACCATCCCCGCCCCCCGGCTTCCACTTCTGGAGCTTTCGCGATGCGATCCCATCGGTTGCGCTGCGGCGCGTTCTTGGTGCTGCTCCTGTCAGCTTTCGCCGCGCGGGCGGAGTCTCCGTCGCCTGCAGAAAACGCGAAGATCCTGCGCATCGGCGCCGTGGCCTATTCGCCCGCGGTCGTCACCGTATTTCAAGGCTTGACGAAGTATCTCAAAGCGCACGATTTTCCCGCCGATTACGTGCTCTACTCCAATTACGATGCCCTCGTCGCGGCGCTTGAAAAAGGCGAAGTCGATATCGCCTGGAATACGCCGCTGGCGCACGCGCAGTATCACGTCCGCAACGGGTGTGAAAGCCAGACGCTTGTGATGCGCGACGTCGATCGCGAGGTCCATTCCATGCTACTCGTGCGTGCGGACGCAGGCATCGAGTCGCTCGCCGACCTGGCCGGAAAACGATTGATCCTGGGGAGCGAAGCCGCCGCTGAGGCCACCGTGCTGCCGCGGCATTTTCTCACGCAGAGAGGCGCCCCGCTGGAAAGAATGACCATTATCAGTCTCGACCAGGAGGTCGACTTCGCGGGCAACCCGTGTTGCAGCCCGGAATTTGTTCTCAAGGCGCTGTGCGAAAACCGTGGCGAGGCCGGCATCGTGACCGCCGACGTGTGGGAGCACGCGCAAGCATCGCAACCCAATGCCGCAGAATTGAAAGCCATCTGGATGTCTCCGCCGTTCAGCCATTGCGTCTTTACGGCCGCGAAGGACTTCGACCCCGCGCTGGGAAAACGATTCACCGAGTTGATGACCGCGATGAAGCCGACCGACGCGGCGACCAGCGAAGTGATGGCCCTGGAAGGAACCCGCGAATGGCTGCCCGGAAGTCCCGAGGGATTTGAAGAGCTCGTCAAAGCGCTGCGCGCGAAGGAGTAGACCAACGATGCTGTGTGCCGCCCATCGCTCCGTTGCCTTTGTGTTGTTGTGCAATCTGCTGGCTATTACTGGAGCGACGGTCGCGCAGGCCGAAGAACCCCCGGCGACCAAGCTACTTGTTCCGGACGACTTAACGCTCGACGTGGTCCTTTCCGATCCGCTCATCGCGCAGCCATTGCAGATCAGTTTCGACGAGCGCGGGCGGATGTGGCTCGTGGAGTATCGGCAATATCCCCTGCCGGCGGGCTTGAAGCTCGTCAGTCGCGATAACTTCTGGCGCAGCGTTTATGACAAGGTTCCCGAGCCGCCGCCGCGCGGCACGCCCGGCAAAGATCGCATCTCGATTCATGAAGACACCGACGGCGACGGCACGTTCGATTCGCACAAAGTATTCGTCGACGGCCTGAACATCGTCACCAGCATCTGTCGCGGTCGCGGCGGCGTGTGGGTCTTGAATCCGCCCTATCTGCTGTTCTATCCCGATCTGAACAACGACGATGTGCCGGACGGCGATCCGATCGTCCACCTGCAAGGCTTCGGCCTGGAGGACACGCATTCGTGCGTGAACAGCCTGCAATGGGGCCCCGACGGCTGGCTCTATGCCTGTCAGGGAAGCACGGTCAGCGCCGACGCCATCCGCCCCGGCATCGATACGACGCCGGTGCATTCGCTTGGGCAGCTCGTGTGGCGCTACCACCCGGAAACGCGGCGTTACGAGATCTTCGCCGAAGGGGGCGGCAACGCCTTTGGATTGGAAATCGATTCCCAGGGGCGCATCTTCTCCGGCCACAACGGCGGCGACACGCGCGGCTTCCACTACGTGCAGGGCGGTTACTCGCAGAAGGGCTTCAACAAACACGGCCCGTTGTCGAACCCGTTTGCCTTCGGCTATTTCCCGGCGATGCGGCACCATGCCGTGCCGCGTTTTACGCATACCTTCGTGGTCTACGAAGCCAACGCTCTGCCGGAGGCGTACCGCGGGCATTTGTTCGGCGTCGAGCCATTGCAAGGAACCGTCGTCGAGAGCCGCATTTTCCCGGACGGCTCGACGTTTCAAACGGCCGATATCCAGCGCGTCATCGCCGGCGACGAACCGGACTTCCGGCCCGTCGACATCAAAGTCGGCCCCGATGGCGCCCTCTACATCGCGGACTGGCGCGACTCCAACGTCAATCACTTGAAGAACTCGGAAGGCTCGATCGATCCCATGAACGGCCGCGTCTTTCGGCTACGCGCGAATGACGCCGCGCCGCTCGCGCCGTTTGATCTCGGCAAGTTGTCGTCCCTCGAACTGGTCGAGCAACTCCGCCACGAAAACAAATGGCAGCGCGGAAAAGCCCTGGAATTGTTGGCCGATCGACGCGATCGGTCCGTAGCCCCACGGCTGCGCGAGTTGTTGAAAAACGATTCAGGCCAAACGGCGCTCGAAGCGCTCTGGGCGTTGAACCTCATCGGCGGGCTCGATGAAGCGACGAACGTCGCGGCGCTCGCGCACGCGAATCCTTACGTGCGCGCCTGGGCCGCGCGCCTCGCGTGCGATGATCGCGCGGTATCGCCGGCGATCGCGTCCCGCCTGGCCGAGTTGGCCGTGGGTGAAACGAACGTCGAAGTGCGCAGCCAGCTTGCCAGTTCCGCGCGAAGGTTGCCGGCGGAGCAGGCCCTGCCAATCGTCGCAGCACTCTTGCGCCACGACGAAGACGTCGACGACCCGTATGTGCCGCTTCTCATCTGGTGGGCGATCGAGGCGAAGTGCGCCGACGATCGTGAAGCGGTGCTGGCGTTGTTCCAGGACCCTGGCGCATGGCAAGGAAAGCTCGTGCAACAACACCTGGCGTCGCGCCTGATGCGGCGGTTCGCGCAGGCCGGTTCGCGGAAAGACTTGTTGACTTGCGCCGCGCTGCTCGAGCTTTCACCCGACACGGCCAGCACGCGGCAATTGCTAAACGGGTTTGAGGAAGCCTTTGCGGGGCGATCTCTCGCGAACCTGCCTGACGAATTAGTTTCCGTCTTAGCGGCCAGCGGCCAGGCCTCGCTGGCGCTGCGCTTGCGGCAAGGCGAGCCAGCGGCGATCACCGAGGCGCTCGCGCGATTGTCCGACGATTCGGCGGACCTTGCGGAGCGCCGGCAGATCGCCGCGCTCTTCGGCGAAGTGCAATCGGCCGACGCCGTCGTGGTGCTGCTCAGGTTGGCAGGCCACAGCGACGCCGAACTACGCCGCGCCGCGATCGGTTCATTACAACGTTACGACGCCCCGCAGATTCCTGCGAAGCTCGTTGATTTGCTCCCCACGCTGCCTGTCGACGCGCAGCCATTAGCACTGAGTGTTCTCAGCGGCCGCGCCGCCTGGGCCAAAGTGCTGTTGGAACGCGTGAAAGCGGGCGAAATCGACGCAGACCTTGTACCAGGTTCGCTCGTGAATAACATTCTGCTGCTCGGCGATGAAGGAAATGCCGCCCTCGCGCGGGAAATCTGGGGCGCCGCGGCCGGCGGGTCGGCGGAGGAGATCAAAACCGAAATCGCGCGGCTGACCGACCTGATTCGCGACAGTCACGGCAGCCCTTATGAAGGACGAAAGCTCTTCAACGAGACGTGCGCGAAATGCCACAAGCTCTATGATCGCGGCGGCGAGATCGGGCCCGATCTCACCGCCTATCAGCGCGACAATCTCGACCGGATGCTGGCCAACATCGTGAACCCCAGCGCCGAAATTCGCGAAGGCTTCGAGAACTTCGTGCTGGAAACGACCGATGGGCGCGCCATGACGGGTTTCCTCGCCGATCAGGACAACCAGGTTGTCGTCCTGCGTACCGGCGAGGGGCAAAACGTCACCGTCCCGCGCGCAGAAATCGCCGAGCTCCGGGCGGCGGGGCAGTCGCTGATGCCGGTCGGCTTGCTCAAGGGCCTCACCGACGAGCAGGCCCGCGACCTCTTTGCGTATCTTCGCGGAACGCAGCCGCTGGCCGTCGAGGACTAACGGCCAGGTTCGTAAGAACATCCCGATGACGCCGCCGGTTCGTGTTCCACGGCTGCGCCAATAACAGGTACTCGCCCTTTTCTGGGATGGCGGCGGTAGTCTCCATGGCGCGTCCCAGTGCGCGTATTGGCAGCGAACAGAGCGGTTCTTGACTCGGCACGCCGGCGGTGGCAAAAGGCTATATCAAGCATGTATTTACATAGCATTAGTGCAGTATAACTATTTCGCTAAATTTCATATCAATTATCATTGCAATCCGGTAAAGATTCATTATTCTGATGAATCGGAATCGAGAAGTGCAAAAACAGGAAAAAATGGGGAATTTTCGCTAACGGCACCACTTCGGAGGAATCGATGCGCTCACACCTTCTCACGATTGGACGGCGTGTGACCCACGGCGTCGCCGCATTCGCGGCTCTTTGCCTGGCTACTTCTTTCAGTCGGGCCGCAGATACGGTTCAGGATTTTACGGTCATTACCTTTGACACCGGTTCGACGCCGTCGCGGATGTCGCTGCACCAATTTGCTTCGGCACCCGCGCCGAACTTGCAGCCGGCGGACCCGGAAGGATGGGACGGAGGGTACCTGCGTGTCACGACCGCGGTGAACGACCAACAAAACACGGTCGCATTCAACCAGGCTTATTCGGGAGCCTATGAAGCGTTCAACGCCAGTTTCGACTTCTCGATCAACAACGGCCCCGGCGGCGCCGACGGCTTGTCGTTCAGCTACCTGAATCGGTCGCTCCGTTCATCAGCGAAGAACCGAATCTGACCGGTTCGTTCGGCGTCGGTTTTGACACGTTTAACAACAACGGGCTGGATCCCGCCCCCGTGGACGCGTCCGAACCGAACTCCATTTCGCTCCATTTCAACGGCGCGAAGGTGGCTGATGTCGATATCAGTGGTACCCTGATCCCGCTGTTGGAGACGACGGTCGGCCTGCCGATCATGAACGCGAACATCTCGGTCGTTCCGACGGCCGGCGGTTCGAACGTGACGGTTTCTGTTACCGATGGCATTAACACGATCACGCCGCACAATAACGTGTTCATCCCCGGATTTACGCCCTACGATGGTCGCATGGCGATCGGGGGCCGCACCGGCGGCGCCAATGCCAACCAGGACATCGACAATCTCAAGCTGACGATTACGCCGGTGGGCGGTTCGCCGACCGACGTGGTCAACGAAGAGTTTGAGAATCCGGTCGATCCCCCGACGATCAACCTGCCGCAGCCCGCGGGCGGCACGGCCTGGTCGATCACCCGGTTGGGCAGTGAACCCGATCCGCAAGTGCGGCCGACCGGCGAAACGCCGACGGATGGCTTCATGCGGATCGCCACGCAAACGGGCGGTCAGAACAGCATCGTTGCCTTCGACAAGACCGCCGACACACTCGGCGATTCGATCCAGGCCGAATTCGACTTCCGCATTTTCAACGAGAACAACATCGGTGGGAACGCGGACGGGATGTCGATGATGATCGTCGACACCGCCATCCACGGCGATTCCGGTCCCTTGAACGGTTTCTCCGGCGTGTCCGAAGAGCCGAACCTGGCCGGCGCTCTTGGCATCGCATTCGACACCTTCGACAATGGCGCCCCCGCCGATTTGGGAACGAATCACGTTTCCCTTCACTGGGACGGCGCACAGGTCCTGGTCGAAGCGATCGATCCCTTGGAGTTCGACCTCCGCTCGGATGAGTTTGATCACGCCTCGGTGCGCATTGACCTCGTCGAAGGCGGGGCGAACATTTCGCTCGACCTGCTTGACGCGACGGACGACCTCGTGACCACCGTGTTCAACGAGTTCTTCGTGGCCGGCGTGAACTTCACCGGCAGCGCCCGCATTGCGTTCGCGGCCCGCACCGGCGGTGCGTTCGACCACCACGACATCGATAACCTGGTCGTCGACTGGGATTTCGAAGATGTCGCTGGTCAGCCCGGCGATACCAATGGCGATGGGTTGGTCGACTTGGACGACCTTAACGCGGTCCGCAATAACTTCGGCGTCACGGGTACACCCGGCAGCACCCCCGGCGATGCCTTCCCGTTCGACGGAGTGGTTGACCTGGACGACCTGAATGGCGTCCGGAACAACTTCGGCGCCGGTGGCGCCGTCCCCGAACCGGGCACGCTGGCCTTGGCCGGCATCGGCTTGATCGGCGCCATCGTTTTCGCTCGCCGTCGCCGGTAACTCGGCTATTGCGGCCGGTAGAAGTTGATGTAACCTGAATCAGCCGCTCCAGGGTTTTCGCCCTGGGGCGGCTGATTGCTTATCCTCCTCCTCGTCCGGCTGGTTTCACAGCCAAACCGTCTGATGTTTCGATTCATTGCGACCTTGATGGCCGCGGCCGCCGTCACGTGCGCAGGCTGCAACCGCGCCGGAGAAGATCCTGCGCGATCAGGCGGCGACACCCTTCCGGTCGAGGCAGGCAATGCTGCGCCCGAGGCAAAGCCCTCGCGGGAGATCTTCGCGGACGCCACGTCCAAGATGAACGTTGACTTTGTTCACCAGGCGGCGAATGCGGAGAAGTACTTCATGCCGAGCACGGTCGGTTCCGGCGCGGCGCTTTTCGATTATGACAGTGACGGGCGGCTTGACCTCTTGCTGCTGCAAAACGCCGGACCGGACGCTGCGGCAAAACATCGCCTCTACCGTCTGACGGATGATATGAAATACGTCGACGTCAGCGAAGGCTCCGGACTCGATATCGCCGGTTACGGCATGGGCGCCGCGGCTGGAGATTTCAATAACGACGGTCGCGTTGATCTGTTCCTCACCGAATACGGTCGGGTACGCTTGTTTCGTAACGACTCAACCGGCGCCGAGCCGCGATTCACGGAGATCACTTCCACGGCCGGTATTGAAAACGCCTTCTGGGGCACGTCGACCGCCTTCGTCGATTTCGATCGTGACGGCTGGCTCGATCTGGTGGTTGTCAACTACGTCAACTACGATCCCTCGCGCTGGTGCGCCGACGACGGCAGCCGCCAAGAGTTCTGCGGTCCCGACGCCTTTCCGGGACGGATCGCCAAGCTTTATCGCAACCTCGGCGCGGAGGCCAAGGGCGAGCGCTTCGAGGACGTGACCATCGCCTCCGGTCTGGCCGCACAGCCGGGCCCCGGCCTCGGAATTCTTTGCGCCGATTTCGACGGCGACGCCTGGCCCGATTTGTTCGTGGCCAACGACGGTCAACCAAATCACCTTTGGATCAACCAGCGCAACGGCAAGTTCGCCGAAGAAGGCGTCTTGCGCGGCGTCGCCCTCAACGCGATGGGCAAAGCCGAGGCGAACATGGGCATCGCCGTCGGCGACGTCAATGGCGACGGCCTCTTTGATCTCTTCGTCACGCATCTCACCGAAGAGACGCACACGCTCTGGCGGCAGGAGCCGCGCGGCTTTTTCCTTGATCGCACCGCCGCTTCCAAGTTGATCGGCAGTTCCTCCCGCAGTACCGGATTCGGCACCGTGATGGCTGACGTCGATAACGACGGCGACCTCGACCTGATGCTCGCTAACGGCCGCGTCACGCGCGCCAAGAAGGACCCCGCCAACGCGGAAGCGGTTCCCAATCCCTTCTGGCGCCCGTACGCAGAGCCGAACCAATTGCTCCTCAACGACGGCGCCGGCAATTTCATCAACGCGTCGCCGGAAAACCCCGCGCTGTGCGGGGCGCCGGCAGTTTCGCGCGGGTTGGCGGTCGCCGATCTCGACGACGACGGCGGTATCGACGTCGTGGTGACGCGCATCGCTCAGCCGCCGATCATCTGCCGAAACGTCGACGCGCAGCGGGGGCATTGGCTGCTGGTACGGGTGATGGATCCCCAACTCCATCGCGACGCCTACGGCGCAGAACTCACGCTCAAGGTTGGCGATAAGTCGTACCAGCGCCAGGTGAACCCGGGCTATAGTTTCCTGTGCAGCAACGACCCCCGCGCGCACTTTGGCCTCGCCAAAGCTGATAAGTACGACGCGATTGAAGTCCTTTGGCCAGACGGTTCGAAAGAGTCGTTTCCTGGCGGGCCAGCAGATCGACTCGTCACGCTGGAGCGTGGCGCTGGAAAACCCGCGGAGTAAACGCCGATGTCCAGCAAGCGACGATCGCGTGCCGCGAAGACCGCCGACGCAGGGAGAAGGGCGCCGCAGTCGCAAATAGTCATCGAGGACGCTCCGGCGCTGACGATCCCAACGCCGCGCCGTAGTCCGTGGCGGTATGTCGCCATTGCAGTCTTGCTGATTGCAGCGATCGCCGCGTGGTACGCGGTTCAGCAGTACTCGAACGGACGCACGGTGGTGAGTAAACCGTCAGCGGCAGAGCCTGCGAAAGAGTCGAGCGCATCGACGGCGGAGATCCCCACCGTCGCACTCGAAGGCGTCGATCCGGCGGTCTCACGCGCGGTGCAAGATTACCGGCGGCGCGTGGAGGAGAACCGGAGTTCGGCGGACGCCTGGGGCGAATACGGCGAAGTGCTGCTAGCGCACGAATACTACGAAGCCGCCCGGGCTGCCTTTGCGGAAGCCAGCCGGCTCGCGCCGCGCGACCCGATCTGGCCCTACCTTCGCGGCCGGTCATTCGATGGGCTCGGTCACGAGGAGGCGGCGGCGCCCTTGGAAGAAGCGGTACGGCTCGCTGGCGACAAGCCCGACGCCCCGTTACTGACGCTCGTCGAACTCTACCTTGCAATCGACCGGTCCGACGATGCTAAAAAACGCCTCGCGCCCTTCTTGGCCCGACATCCAGATAACGCGCGCGGCAATCTGGCGATGGGGCGCTTGCTCTTCAAGGAAGGCGACCTGGCACGGGCTTTGGAACAGGCTCGGATGGCGGAGAACCACCCATCATTGCAAAAGAGCGCCCATCAACTCATCGGACAGATCTACCTGCGGCAGGGGAACGCGGACAAGGCCCGCGCGTATCAGAACAAGTCGCTGCAACTCACAGACGCCGGCTGGGACGATCCCTTTTTTCGGCAGGTTACGGACAAGCGCACGGGCCTCAAGGCGATCCTGGTGCGTGCCGACCGCTTATTCGGTGCGGGACGAGTGCAGGAGACGATCCCACTCTTGCTAGAAGCGGTGCAAGCGTATCCCGATTCCGATTGGGCCCACGTCCTCTTAGGACGCTCGCTGATTCGCGAAAAGCAATACGCCGAGGCGGAAAAGTACCTGCGCCGCGCCGTCGGACTCGCGCCCGAATCGGCCGAAGCGCAGTTCCGGCTCGGTGTCGCCATGTCCCGCCAGAATCGTCAACGCGACGCCGTCGACTGGTTTCGCCGGGCCATCCGCCTGAAGCCCGATTTCACCACGGCTCACTCGAATCTTGGATACTGCCTCGACGCGATGGGCGACGCGCCCGGCGCCATCGAGGCGTTTAGGGCCGCGGCGAACCTCGAACCGAGCAACTACGAGCTCCAAGCGATTCTGGGAACGTTGCTCGCGAAGCAGGGGAACAACGACGAGGCGATCGGCCACTGGAAAAACGCGCTTTCGCTAAAGCCCGACGACGCCAAAGCGACCGCCGCTCTGCAGCAACTGGAAACCAAACTAGCGACCCCTTGACCGATCGTTTTTCCGCGGCATTCTCGCCGCTAATCGATCCTTGACGGACCTGTAAAGGCTGGCTAAACTGCCCAGCTTATTCTGAGCCGAACCTGCTTCCGTCAGGCGGTTTTTGATCGGCCTTCGGCCCGGTCCCAGGCGGAATTCTCACGACTACGTAGCGAAAGAAAGCACACGATGGCCAAGAAGACGAAGCGCGTCTACTACTTCGGCAAGACCAAGGCCGAAGGGGACAAAACGATGAAGCTCCTCCTCGGGGGCAAAGGGGCCAACCTGGCCGAAATGACCTCGATCGGCCTGCCGGTTCCCCCAGGCTTCACGATCACCACCGAAACCTGCGCCGAATACTACGAGGTCGGCGAGCGCTTCCCGGACGGCCTGCTCGACGAAGTGAAGAAAAACGTCGCCATGCTGGAGCAAGAGAGCGGCAAGAAGTTCGGCTCCGACAAGAACCCGCTGCTTGTGTCGGTCCGCTCCGGCGCGGCCGTCAGCATGCCCGGCATGATGGACACCGTGCTGAACCTCGGCATGAACGACAAGGCCTGCGTCGGCCTGGCCGCGATCTCGAAGAACGAGCGTTTCGCGCTCGACGCCTACCGCCGGCTGATCAACATGTTCGGCGACGTCGTGATGGGCGTTCATCATGAGCACTTCGAAGCCGAGTTCGATCGCATCAAGAAGAAGTACAAGGTCACGCTGGATACCGATCTCGGCGTCGAGGGGCTCCGCGAGCTCGTCGAGGCTTACAAGAAGGTCTACGAGAAGCACACCGGCGAATCGTTCCCGCAGGATCCCTACCTGCAGCTCGAGAAGTCCGTCGGCGCGGTCTTCGCCAGTTGGAATGCCCCCCGGGCGCTGTCCTACCGCCAGATCAATGAGATCTCCGGCCTCAAGGGAACTGCCGTCAACGTGCAATTGATGGTCTTCGGCAACATGGGCGAAGACTCCGGGACCGGCGTCGCCTTTACGCGTGATCCCTCGACCGGCAAGAACGAGTTCTACGGCGAGTTCCTCGTCAACGCCCAGGGGGAAGACGTCGTGGCCGGCATCCGCACGCCGCAGCCGGTGGTGGAGATGAAGAAGTGGCGTCCCAAAGTCCACAAGCAATTGATGGAAATCAAGGACAAGCTGGAAAAGCACTACAAGGAAATGCAGGACTTCGAGTTCACCATCGAGCGCGACGTCCTCTATATGCTCCAGACCCGCAGCGGCAAGCGCACCGGCGCCGCGGCGGTGAAGATCGCCTGCGACATGATCAAGGAAAAGCTCATCGCCGAGGCGGAAGGCGTCCTCCGCGTCCCGCCGAACGACCTGAATCAACTCCTGCTCCCCTCGTTCGATCCCAAGGCGAAGCGCGACACGCTGACCAAGGGCCTCCCGGCCTCCCCCGGCGCGGCCGTCGGCAAGCTCGCCTTCACCGCGGCGGACGCGACCGATCGCACGCACGCCGGCGAAGCGGTCATTCTGGTGCGCAAGGAAACCAGCCCGGAAGACGTCGAGGGCATGCACGCCGCGCAAGGCATTCTCACCAGCACCGGCGGTATGACCAGCCACGCGGCGGTCGTCGCCCGCGGCTGGGGCAAGCCCTGCGTCTGCGGCGCGGGCGAGATTCTCATCGACGAGAAGAAGAAGCAGATCACCGTCGGCGGTCGCAAGTTCGGCCCCGGCGATGTCATCTCGATCGACGGCGCCACCGGCGAAGTGATGGCCGGCTCGGTGCCCACGCAGGCCCCGGCGCTCTCCGGCGATTTCGCCACGCTGATGAAGCTCGCCGATAAGTACCGCACGCTGAAGATTCGCACCAACGCCGACACGCCCGAAGATTCCGAGCGTGCCCGCAGCTTTGGCGCGGAAGGGATCGGCCTCTGCCGCACGGAGCACATGTTCTTCGGTGGAGATCGCATCGCCGCGATGCGCGAAATGATCGTCGCTTCCACGGAAGAAGACCGCCGCAAGGCGCTCGCCAAGCTGTTGCCGTTCCAGCGCGAGGACTTCATCGGCATCTTCACCGCCATGAAGGGCCTGCCCGTCACGGTGCGCTTGCTCGACCCGCCGTTGCATGAGTTCCTCCCGCACGACAAGGCGACGCAAGCGGAACTGGCGAAGACGATCGGCGTGAAGCCGCAAGTGATTGAAAATCGCGTGCATCAACTGCACGAGATGAACCCCATGCTCGGCCACCGCGGCTGTCGCCTGGCGGTCACCTATCCCGAGATTCTCGAGATGCAGGTCACGGCGATCGTCGAGGCCGCGATCCACTGCAAGCAGAAGAAGATCGACGCTCATCCGGAGATCATGATTCCGCTCGTCGGCACGGCGAAGGAATTGTCATCGCTGCGCAAGCTCACCGAAAAGACGATCGAGGCCGTTACGAAGCAACACAAGTTCACCGGCAAGCTCGATATCTCGATTGGCACCATGATCGAAATCCCTCGCGCGGCACTGACCGCCGATCAAATCGCCGAGCACGCCGATTTCTTCAGCTTCGGCACGAACGACCTCACCCAGATGACGTTCGGGTTCAGCCGCGACGACATCAACACCTTCCTGCCCGACTACCTCAAGCAGGAGCTGCTGGAAAAAGACCCGTTCCAGACGCTCGACTCGTCGGGCGTCGGGCAACTGGTCGAGATGGGCGTCGCCAAGGGACGCAAAACGAAGAAGGACCTCAAGGTAGGCATCTGCGGCGAACACGGCGGCGACCCCGCGTCGATCGCCTTCTGCTACAAGTCCGGCCTGGACTATGTGAGCTGCTCGCCATTCCGCGTCCCGGTCGCCCGACTGGCCGCGGCGCAAGCCGTGATCCGCAAGAACGGCAAGAAGTAGTTGCGCCACAGCGGCAATTCAATCCGCCATCAAGCCCAGGGATGGCCGCCACAGACGGAGTCCTCAAGAACCAGTCGCAAGCGGCCTTCCCTGGGATTTTTCGATGCGCTCAATTCTCCTAAGCCCAGGGGTGGCGGCCACGTGCACTCTTGTCGTCCCGAGAGCCGCAGGCCGCCTCCCCTGGGATCGCACCGGACTCGATCCCAGGGAAGGCCGCACCCGGTCGTTCGAGCGAAGAGCGCGCGTGGTGGCCATCCCTGGGCTTGGCGTCGCCCCGTGCTAAGAGATTGCGCACGCAGGATCTGCGCATTTCCCCCAGTCGTTATCGTGACGCCATTGCCGCGGCGATCGTGGCGGCGTGCGCGGCAATGTCCGGAAAGGGTATGTTTAATAGAGAGAAGTTCGCACCGCCGCGCGACGCTGGCCACCTGAGGGGGCGGCGCTCCCGCCAATGGTTGTAATTGCAACACGAACTGGGCGGTTTTGGTACGATTTTCACGCTTGCTAGCACTTTTTTCAGGTACTTTCCTTCGACCTGCTCGCTAAGAGGTCATGGCGATGGACACCGCGGCGCCGGGAACCGACGTCGCTCGACTGGTACAGACCTATCAGGCGGGCGTATGGCGATACTTGCGGGCGTTGGGCTGTGAGTCGTCATTAGCCGACGACCTGACTCAGGAAACCTTTTTGGCGGTGCTGGAAAAGCCCTTTACGGACTTTAACCCAGCCGCCACGGCGGCGTACCTGCGGACGGTGGCTCGCAACCTTTTCATTTCGACCGCCCGGCGTGCGAATCGCATGGTTTCGGTCGGCGACTTGGACGCGTTGGACTTGGACTGGAGTCGCTGGGCAGGAGACGATGCGGGGCAGCACCTCCTGTCCACACTCCAGGACTGCCTGAAGACCCTGGGCGAAAAGGCCCGGCAGGCGGTTGACCTGCGTTACCGAGAAGACTCGTCGCGAGCCGGAATCGCCGCGAGCCTGGGGATGAGCGAAGACGGGGCGAAAAACCTCCTGCAACGCGCGAAGCAACAGCTTCGCGAGTGCATCGAGCGAAAACTGAAATAGCAAGACGAACAGAGTATGTCAGGCGTACACCAAGATCGAATTCTCGAGGTCTGTCTGGAGGAAATCCTCTCCGGACAGTCGCCTCCTGATTTGACGGACCGTGTTCTCCGGGCCGTCGCAGCTCGACGAGTTGCGACCAACGGTGTGCATGGGCAGAAGTCCGTCACGATCTCTCCTCCACCGGCCGGCGCGGGGCAGGCGGCCGGTGGAGGCAGATCGTTCCCTGTGGTGACTGCCGCCGCGGCGCCGGCGACTCCCGATCGTCCTCTCGTGACGGTCGCCGCTCCGACGAGCGTCGCCGCCCGACTCCAGCGCAAGCCGCGGAGTTATCTGCCGCTCGCCCTCATCGCGGTCATCGCCGCCTCGATCATCGTGGCCATCGGCATCGCGATGAATCCGTTGGGGAAGAACGCCACGCCTGTGGCGAACACGCCGAAGTCTCCCGAAGTAGCGCCGGTGGTCGTCGAGAAGACTCCCGACGAGCCGGAGGCGTCGCCTCGCATCGTGGAGAACCGTGACGCGAACGATTCGGGCGACTCCGCCGTGGGCATGGAGGATGAAGGAGACGCGCCGATCGTTCACAAGATCAGCCCGCGCGTCGCGCAAGACCCGGTTAACGATGCCACGAGCGATTCCACAGCGCCCTCTTCGCCGCGAACGCTCGACACTTCGGACAGCGAAGTCGTCGCGTTCATCAATGAACAAATCCGCGACGCCTGGAAAGCGGCCGCCGTTGGCCCGTCGCCCGCGGCTGAAGACACCGAGTGGTGCCGCCGCGTTTATCTCGACTTGCTCGGCCGCATTCCGTCGATCACCGAATTGCAGGCCTACGCCAACGATCGCTCGAAGGACAAGAAGGAAAAGCTCGTCAACGAGCTCTTGTCTTCGGATCGCTACGCCGAAGAGTACGCCCGCAACTGGACCACGATCTGGACCAACACGCTCATCGGCCGCACCGGCGGGACAGGCAACAATAGCCTTTCCAACCGCGAGGGGATGCAGCAGTATCTCCGCCGCTCGTTCCAGCGCAACAAGCCGTACGACCAGATGGTCCACGAACTGGTCAGCGCCGAAGGCTCCGGCCGCCCGGGCGACGAAGATTACAACGGCGCGGTGAATTTCCTCTCGGACAATCTGCAAGAGAACGCCACGACCGCCACGGCCAAAACGGCCCGCTACTTCCTCGGCATGCAGGTGCAATGCACGCAGTGTCATAATCACCCGTTCAACGACTGGAAGCAAAACCAGTTCTGGGAACTCAACGCCTTCTTCCGCCAGGCTCGCGCGACGCGAACGGGCGACGGCGCGACGGCGAGCGTGCACCTGAAGGACGTCGATTTCGCCGGAGAATCGGGCCGCAATCCGGACGAGGCGGAGACTTACTACGAACTCCGCAACGGCACCTCGGAAGTCGCCTACCCGGCGTTTGTCGATGGCACGGCGCTCAAGAATCGGAGCGGGCGCGTCGCTCAAGTGCGTCGCCGCGAAGAGTTAGGCAAGATGATCGTCGCCTCGCCTTACTTCGGCCAGGCGATCGTCAACCGGATGTGGGCGCACTTCCTCGGCCACGGCTTCACGAAGCCGATCGACGACATCGGCCCGCACAATGCATTCACGCACCCGGCGCTGGTCGAGCATCTGGGAGTCGAGTTCGCCGGCAACGGCCACGACCTGAAGCGCCTGATGCGGTGGATCGTGCTGTCGGAGCCGTACGCGCTCTCCAGCGTCTACGGCAACCGCTACAAGAACGCCAAGGACGATCCGTCGATCGGCGAGCAGCCGCTGTTCAGTCACTTCTATCTCCGCCAGATGGAAGCTGAGCAGTTGTATCAATCGCTCCTCGTCGCGACCGAAGCAGACAAGACGCAGGGCAGCTACGAGGAACAAGAGAAGGTCAAGGCTGAATGGCTCGCGCAATTCTCGATCGCCTTCGGCACCGACGAAGGGGATGAAGCCACGACGTTCAACGGCACGGTCCCGCAAGTGCTGATGATGATGAACGGCGAGTTGGTGGATCGAGCCGTCAAGAACGAACCTGGCAGCTTCCTGCACCGTATCGTGTACGAGAGTGCCAATCGGGCCCAGAGCCTCGACCACCTGTACCTGGCGGCGCTGGGACGCAAGCCGACGCGCCAAGAGCTGCAAGCCGCCAACGACCTCTTGGAAGCCCACGGAAACAATGCCGGGGCAGCGATGCAGGACATCTGGTGGGCGCTGCTCAACAGCGGCGAGTTTATTTTTAATCGCTAGGAAGAGGTGCTTAGGAGAAGAGAAGAGAAGAGAAGAAAAGGAGAAAAGAATCTTGGAAGGTGAACGAGGTTGCTAAGGCGACTTCTTTTCTCCTCTTCTTCTCTTCTCCTTTTCTCCTCCCTCGGCACGATGCCGAGCCGACATCGAAGGTCTCGAACGATTTCGAGGCACACACGGGGCAAACGATGATTTCTGGTCTTTGGAACAGTACACCTAAAGGGATGAGTCGCCGGCACTTCCTCCGGCACATGGCCGGGGCGTCGGCGCTGATGCTGCCGGCCACCGCGTTCACGCGCACGTTGGAAGCCAATGTCGACACGCTGCGCAAGAATCGTAAGTCGGCGATCTTATTGTGGATGGGGGGCGGGCCTTCGACGATGGACCTCTGGGACTTGAAGCCCGGCGCTAACACCGGCGGCCCCTTCAAGCCGATCTCCACGACGGGCGACGTCCAGATTAGCGAACACTTACCGTTGATCGCGCAGCAGATGAAGCATCTCTCGATCGTGCGCTCGATGAGCACGCGCGAGGCCGATCATGATCGCGGTCGTTATTACATGCACACCGGCTACGTGCCGAACCCCAGCATCGAACACCCCAGCTACGGCGCGGTGATCAGCCATGAACGAGTCGCGCCCCGAGTTGCAGATTCCGCCGTTCGTCTCGATCGGCGGCGGCAGCGAAGGGCCCGGCTTCCTCGGAATGACGTACGCTCCGTTCGTCGTCGGCTCGAATGGCGAAGTCCGGAACCTCAAGGTCGCGCTGCCGGAAGATCGCCTGATGCAGCGGATGCAGATGCTGGCCACCTTGGAAAAAGGTTTCGCCGCCCAAAGCCGCGGAGAACTGGCCAAGGATCACGCCAAGGTGCTCGACAAGACGCTCTCGTTGATGACCAGCGAGCAGATGCAGGCGTTCAAGGCGGATCAAGAACCGGAAAGCGTCCGCGAACGCTACGGCCGCACCGGCTTTGGCCGTGGCTGCCTGATGGCCCGCCGTTTGGTCGAGACCGGAGTGCCGTTCGTCGAGGTCGATTTCGGCGGTTGGGACAACCACGCCGGCATCTTCCCGACCTTGCAAAACGAAAAACTGCCGGAGCTCGATAAGGCGATGAGTGCCCTCGTCGAAGACCTGGCGCAGCGCGGATTGCTCCAAGACACCGCCGTGATCTGGATGGGCGAGTTCAGCCGTACGCCGCAAATCAACGGCGCTGCCGGCCGCGACCACTGGGCGCGGAGCTGGAGCGTCGTCGTCGGCGGCGCCGGCATGCAGGGGGGCATCGCCATCGGCGCCACGAACGAAACCGGCACCGAAGCCACGACCGAGACCTACTCCGCCGAAGACCTCATGGCCACCGTCGTGAAGTCCCTCGGCATTCCGCTCGAAACCACCTTCACCAGCAAGAGCGGCCGCCCGATGAAAATCGCCAACAGCGGCAAGCTCATTAAGGGGCTGCTGGGGTGAGGAGAAAAGAAGAAGAGGAGAAAAGGAGAAAAGAAGGCGGGAAAGCTGGCGGTTTCGCTCTTCTTTCCTGACTATTCAATACAAAGAACGGCAAAACGCAGCCGTGCGTTCGCTGTTCACCGTACCCCGAATGACTCCCGGAAATGGGGGCATCCGCAGCGGCCATGACAAGCGCTCTGTCATGGCCGCATTTTTTTTCGCTATGCGGTGCTTTTTTCTCAGTCTGCGCCAACTCCATCGCGCAAACGCCCGCCACCTGCCAGTTCGCGACGCAAAACACCCACTCCGCGACTGCAATTTGCGCCCGCCATATTTTTTTTGAGAATCTTCCATTTTCTCAGACTGCAACGCGCGCGGCCGGGCAGTTTAATAGTGACTCAGCACGCGATCCGCGGGCCGGGTCACTGAGGGGCGGCCAAGGGCCGTCGAACTGCCATTGTGAAAACGGTCTCACTGGAAATCGAATCGGACGGCGCCCTCATCCGACGTTTCGCCAAGGAGCGGGATGAGCGGGCCTTTACGGAGCTCGTCGAGCGTCACGCGGCGCTGGTGGCCGGAGTCTGCGCGCGGATGTTGCGGCAGCGCCAGGATGCGGAGGACGCCTTTCAGGCGGCCTTCCTGGTCCTCGCGCGGCGGGCGAATGCGTTGCAAAGGGAAGGCTCGCTCGCCGGCTGGTTGCACGCCGTGGCGGTGCGCGTCTGCTTGAAGGAACGCACGGCCGGCCGCCGGCGCGACCGCCGCGTGCAGGAGGCGGCCCAGGTGGCGCGGGAAACAAACCAAATCGACCATTCACGAGAACTGCGGCTCGTCATTGATGAAGAGCTGGCTCAATTACCCAACGACGTGCGGCAAGTGGTCGTCCTGTGCGATCTGGAAGGCCGGGCGCGCGGCGAAGTGGCGGAGTTGCTCGCGATCCCCCTGGGCACCGTGTCGAGCCGTCTCGCGCGGGGCCGAGAGCAATTACGAAAACGGCTCGTCCGCAACGGACTCGCCGTCGCCACGGGCGGAGCGGCGCTCCTGCTCGCGGAATGCAGTCAGGCGGCGCCGTCCGTGTCGCGAGAGTTGATCGGCGCCACGGTCCGAAACGCCGACGCCTTCACCCTCGGCACGGCCGCCGCGAAAGCCACCGTCAACATCCGAGTCCTCACCCTCGCCGAAGGAGTTTTGCGCACCATGATGCTCGCTCAATGGAAAACCGTCAGCAGTGTCTTCTTGGTTCTTGGCGCGCTCACCTTGTTTGGCATTGCGGAATGCTCAGAAAAGCTGCTGCCGAACAGGTGTTTCTTGATGACTTCGAAGACGGGAATGCCGTGGATGGATCGCCGGTTACCTGGCGTCCAGGCGTGCTTTGGCCGGACACAAGCTTTGGCATCGACAATGGCGGATTATTTGTCACATCAACTCGCCCAGATCGCGCTGGCGTGATTGGGGCTGACGGCGTTGTGCTGGACAACACGTCGATCCGTGGGCGAGTACGAATTGAGGGAGCGGCAAACAACGAAGGCGCCGCTGTATTTGCTCGAGGCAATGAATCGATCGGCCTTTCATACGCCGCCGAAATCTCTGTGGAAGGTGAGTTTCTTCTCGTCGTGGGAGCGCAGATTACGTCAATCAGCACAGACCTCCGGCCCACGAGAGAGGATGTGATGTTGCAGGTCGATGTGATCGGCGATCAGATCAATGGATATGCATGGCGGCCGAGCGCTCCGAAGCCGACCACACCACTTCTCAGTGCCGTCGACAATCAACTCGCGAGTGGTTTACCGGGAGTTTATTACTCGCCCGATCCAGAAATCGAGGGTGCGGCAGTATTCCGCTACGTCCAAGTCGCGGACCGGCCCATCGTTCCCGAACCAAGCGGCGGCGCCCTCTGCGCCATCGGCGGCACGCTGCTGAGCCTCGGCCTGCTCTTTCAACGCCGCCGCTACCGGCCGTAACGCTGACACAACTTTAACGGTCTCCAGCGCCGTCCGCCCAATCAAGCCCAGGGGTGGCCACCATAAACTACCTCCGCTCGAACGGCGCGGTGCGGCCTCCCCTGGGATCGCGCCGGACCATCCCAGGGAAGGCCACGCCGAGTCGTTTGAGCGTAACAAGAACGTGTTGGCCATCTCTGGGCTTGGCTTTATTTCTGGCTAGGCCGTCGGATCGAGGGAGATTCTTGAGAAAATCCTGGACGTAATTGGCCCCGGGCGGCAATTCTCTTAATGTAAGGCAGCGGCACGCGGCACTTGCGTCGCCGATTGCCGCGGCCTTATCCGCCCTCATTCAGGGGAACGAAGTTGCGGAGCGTCGAAT
>CAZUBB010000061.1:18735-20469 GCA_964618485.1 uncultured Pirellulales bacterium | reverse complement strand
TCGTTGCCAGCATCGGCGTCCATGGCCGCGAGCATTCCCTTAAGGATGTAGCCGTACGAATCAGTCGGCTTCGAAGACGCGCACCGCTGCCCCTTGGTTCGCGGGCCGCGTGATCAGCGTTTCCATGCCCTGCGATTCCGGCAGCTCGCGGAATTGCTCGACGAACGCCTCGGCCTTTTCCTGGCTTGGCATCGCGACGCACAGCGTCGGCCCCCAGGAGCTCTGCGTCACGCCGAGCGCGCCCAGTTCCCGCACGGCGTCGACCAGGCGTTCCAGCCGCGGCGTCGCGTACGGACCGCCTTGGTAGGATTCATAGCACATCCCGGCCTGCCGCCCGAATTGAAAGAGCGTCTCGCTGAACTCGTCGAAGCGACCGCTCGCGGCGCTTGCCATTAACACTTCCAAGGCCAGATGTCGCAACGCCTTGGATGCGTCCGGCGTTACCGGCGGCATCTCCGCGAAGGCTCGCTCCTCCGCCGCGCCGAATAACCCGGTCTCGTCGACCGAAAGCAGCAGCACAAATCGCCATGCGGCGGGTAGCTCGATTCGGGCCAGCAGCGGCGAAACCACGTCGCGCGGCCGCTTACCCGCGTCGACGATCAGGCCGCCGCGAGAAAAGCCATGCAACCCGATCGACGAGCGGCGGGCGCGCCCCATGAACGGCGCAATCGATTCCGGACGGCCAATCGCTTTCTTCGCCAGGCGGCAGACGGCCGAAGCGGCGGCCAGCGCCAATTGCGTGCCGCTCCCCAGTCCCACGTGAGCCGCTGCGGCGCTATGCACCGCGACGCGGCAACAAAAATCGGGGGGCAAGCCAAGCCCTTCCGCAGCCCGCCGGGCGAACTCCAGCGCCCGCGCACTCCCTTCGCCGGCCGCCGCCCAGGAGTCCCACGGCTCGACGGTGAGTCGCAACCGCGGTTCGTCGATCATCGCCCCGACGCCGCCGAACTGCGGCAGCCCGCTCGTCCCCGGAGGGCCGAATGAAAACAGGCCGAAATGCAGCCGGCTGTGAGCCGTGACCTCGACGCGCGTTCCGACGGCGATACTCGAAGCGATCAAGGGGCCTTCCTCTCGGGTCGATGCCTTTGAGAATACCACCCCGGCGCATCCTCCAGTAGCGGTTGAAATGCGAAAACCGCGTGAATCGGCCGACGCCAAGCGGTTGCCCCCACTTGACCGACGCCGTAACCTCGTAGAGGCGAAGCGCATCGAAATCCCCGGGCACGAACAAGGGAACGAACGATGAAAACCAGATTGCCGATGCTGGCAGCGCTGACTTTGCTGATCGCAATGGGGGGCGTCGCCATGCTGACGAGGGAGAATCGAGCGATGAGCGAAGAAACCAAGAAACCGGCCGAAAAAAAGGACGAAAAACTCGCCCAGGCGACGTTCGGCTCAGGTTGCTTCTGGTGCAGCGAGGCGGTGTTTCAGGAGCTCAAGGGAGTCCGCGCCGTCCAGTCCGGCTACACCGGCGGCGAGGTGAAGGATCCCACCTACGAGCAGGTCTGCACCGGCACAACCGGTCACGCCGAAGTGATCCAAGTCACCTACGATCCCGAGGTGATCACCTACAAGGAGCTGCTCGAAGTCTTCTGGAAACTCCACGACCCCACGACGCTGAACCGGCAGGGGAACGACGTCGGCACTCAGTACCGCTCGGCGATCTTCTATCACGACGACGAACAGCGCAAGCTGGCCGAAGAGTACAAAAAGAAGCTCGATGAATCGGGGGCG
>CAZUBB010000061.1:9097-18725 GCA_964618485.1 uncultured Pirellulales bacterium | reverse complement strand
TCACGGAAATCACCGAGCTGGGCGATTTCTATCCCGCCGAGGACTACCACCAGAACTACTTCCGCGAAAACCCGCGCCAAGGCTACTGCGCGTTCGTGATTCGCCCCAAAGTGGACAAAGTCCGTGAGGTCTTCGCGGACAAGCTCAAGAGCGAAGAGGAACGCAAGCAGGCGAACGACGTGGAATAATGCTCTCGGTGGCCGGTAGGCTGCGAAACTTGGGAGACTCGCTCGCGTTCGGCGAACGTGGCGGCGGTCGCACTTGTCTTCCCTCCGCCGCAATTCCCCTCCCGCGTTGGCGGCAAATTCCTCATACTTGCCGCTTTCCCATCGCGGACCCACAGGATTGCTCGCCGTGCGCTGGTCGCAGACGCTGATTCCGACGCTCAAAGAGACCCCGGAAGGGGCCGAAATCCCAAGCCACGTGCTGATGCTCCGCGCCGGCCTCATCGGCCAGGTGATGGCGGGGGCGTATACGTATCTGCCGCTCGGCCTGCGGGCCCTGAAAAAGGCGGAGCGGATCGTCCGCGAGGAAATGGATCGCGCCGGGGCGGTTGAGTTGCTCATGTCGGCGCTGACGCCGATTAACCTCTGGGAACGTACCGGCCGCGTGGCGGCGTTCGGCAACGTGCTGATCAACTTCAAGCTCAACCGCGCCGGCCGGCAGGTCCACGTGGCGCTCGGGCCGACGCACGAAGAAATCGTCACGGACCTGGTCGCCAAGCACATCGCCAGCTACCGGCAATTGCCGATCACGCTCTATCAGATTCAAACCAAGTTCCGCAACGAGGAGCGCCCGCGGTTCGGCATTCTGCGCACCAGCGAATTCCTGATGAAGGACGCGTACAGTTTCGACGTCTCCGTCGAGGGGCTGAACGCCAGCTACGATAAGATGTACGCCGCCTACTGCCGCATCTTCGAGCGCTGCGGGCTGAAATACCTGCCGGTCGAAGCGGAGAGCGGGCCGATCGGCGGCGACGCCAGCCACGAGTTTATGGTCGTAGCCGATAACGGCGAGGATCGCGTCGTGCATTGCGAGGCGTGCGGTTACGCCGCGAACCTGGAACGCGCCGATACCGGCGACCGTGCGACCACGCTTGAGCCAGGCGAATTGAAACCGCTCACCAAGCTCGATACGCCGGCCGTGACCAGCATCGAGCAAGTCAGCAAGCTGCTCAAGTGCAAACCGCGGCAGATGATCAAGACGATGATCTTCGAGGCCGACGGCCAACCGGTCGCGGTACTGCTGCGTGGCGACCACGAAGCAAACGAAGGAAAAATCCGCCGCGCGCTGGGCGCCAAGTCGCTCGAGCTCGCGTCGCCGGAAGTCATCGAAGGCGTCACGCACGCGCCGGTCGGTTTCGCCGGGCCGGTCGGCCTGGAGATTCCGCGCTGGGCAGACCACGACGTCGCCGCGCTCCGCAACGCGATCATCGGCGGCAACGAAAAAGACAAGCACTACGTCGGCGCTAACCTGACGCGCGACTACACGGTCGACCATTTCGCCGACCTCCGCAACGCGGATGCGGACGATCCCTGCCCGCGCTGCGACGGCAAGCTGGCGCTCCGCCACGCGATCGAAGTGGGCCACGTCTTTAAGCTCGGCACCAAGTACAGCGATGCACTGGAAGCCCGTTTCAGCGACGAAAAAGAGCAGCTCCGCACCATCATCATGGGTTGCTACGGCATCGGCGTGAACCGCATCATCGCGGCGCTCATCGAAACGCAGCACGACGCCGACGGCATCATCTGGCCGATGGCGCTGGCGCCGTACGAGGTGCTCGTCTGCCCGATCAAGGTCACCGACCCGGAAGTGATGCGCGTCGCCGAGCAACTGCACGATGAGCTCACGGCGGCCGGCGTCGACGTGCTGCTCGACGACCGCGACCATCGCCCCGGCGTCAAATTCAAAGACGGCGACCTGGTCGGCATCCCGCTGCGCATCGTCATCGGCGACCGCGGCCTGAAAGACGGCCAACTCGAACTCAAATGGCGCGACAAAAAAGAAGCCGAAATGCTCCCCCTCGCCGCCGCCGCCAACAAGATCGCAGAACTTGTAGTCAAGGCGAAGCAAACCACGAACACCTAGGAATGGCCCGCGAAACACACAAAACAAGGAATGTGGTTGGTCCACGGAACACACGGAAAGACACGGAAGAATTCGCCAATCAATAGGAAGGGCTGACTTGAGACTAGCGGCGATGCTTCGGTCGCCTCACTTTCCTCGTCCCTCCTCTTTCCGTGCCCTTCCGTGTGTTCCGTGGACCAATTCCTTCCCCCTTTCGTGTATTTCGCGTGTTTCGCGGGCAAATAATCCTCCCGCCGCGTCTCTGCGTCTCCGCGTTGAAAAAGGCCCCCCCGTGACGGATCACGATCGATTCAGGCTCAGTTTGTTCCAGGGCTATGGCGTTGAGTTGGAATACATGATCGTCGACGCCGAGACGCTCGACGTGCGGCCCATCGCCGATCAATTGCTCGCCGCCGAGGCCGGCAGCATCGTCTCCGACGTCGAGCTCGGCCCCGTCGCCTGGTCGAACGAGCTCGTCCTGCACGTCATCGAGCTCAAGACCAACGGACCGGCGAAATCGCTGCAGGGCTTGGCGGCGCAGTTCCAGGAATCAGTCGCGCGGATCAACGCGCATCTGCAACCGCTCGGCGCGCGGCTGATGCCTTCGGCGATGCATCCTTGGATGAATCCCTCGCGCGAGACCACGCTCTGGCCGCACGACTACAACGCAGTGTACGAGGCCTTCGATCGCATCTTCGGCTGCCAGGGGCATGGCTGGTCCAACTTGCAGAGCGTTCACGTCAACTTGCCGTTCGCGAACGATGAAGAATTCGCGCGCCTCCATGCGGCCATTCGCGTGCTGCTGCCGATCATGCCGGCGCTCTCGGCCAGCTCCCCCATCGCCGACGCTCAAGTCCGAGACGTGCTCGACTATCGCCTGGAAGCGTACCGCGCCAACGCCGCGCGCATCCCGTCGATTACCGGCCTCGTCGTTCCCGAACCCGTCTTCAGCGAGGCGGAGTACGACCGCCGCATCTTTCAGCGCATCTACGCCGACATCGCGCCGCTCGATCCCGACGGCATTCTGCAGGACGAATTCCTTAATGCTCGCGGAGCGATCGCCCGGTTTTCGCGCGGCGCGATTGAAATCCGCGTGCTCGATATCGGGGAGTGCCCAGCCGCCGACCTGGCCGTCGTCGGCGCGGTCGTCGCCGCGCTCCAAGGACTCGTTTCGGAACGCTGGTCGTCGCTCGCTGAACAACAAGCCATGGCCACGGAGCCGCTCGCACAACTCTTGCGCGACGTCGCACGCGACGCGGAACGCACGGCGATCCAACTACCCGGCTACGCGCGACTCTTCGGCGCAGGCGAACGCCAGGCCGCCAGGGCGCAATCCCTCTGGCGCCATCTGGCCGAGCAGCCCGGTTTCCGGGACGACATGGAAGCTGCCTCGCGCGAGGCGTTCGACGTGATCTTAGAGCACGGCCCGTTGGCGCGGCGCATCGTTACGGCGCTCAATTCCGGCAGTTCATCGCCGCGGATCTATCGTCAGCTCTGCGACGATCTCGCCGCCGGCAGGATGTTCCTTCCCCATGTTTGACGCCGTCGTGATTACCTGTGAGCACGGCGGTAATCGCATTCCGAAGCGCTATCAGAGCCTCTTCGCGGGCCACAAAAAACTTCTCGAAAGCCACCGCGGCTACGACCCCGGTGCGCTGAGTCTAGCGCGGCGTATCGCGAAAGCGGGGGACTGGCCCCTGCATTTTTCAACCGTCACGCGGCTGCTGGTCGATCTCAACCGCTCGTTGCGGCACCCCACGCAATTTTCAGAGATCACGAACCCGCTCGACTGGGACGCCAAGTCGGAGATTCTCGACGAACACTACGATCCCTATCGCTTCGCAGTAGAAAAGCAGATGCGCGAACTCATTCTTTACGAGGACCGAAGCGTCTTGCATCTGTCAGTGCACTCGTTCACGCCCGTATTGAACGGGGAAGTGCGCCGCGCCGATATCGGCTTGCTTTACGATCCGCGCGACGCGAACGAAGTCGCGTTCTGCAACGCCTGGCGCGCCGCACTAAAGAAGAGCCGCCCGGACCTGGTCGTGCGCCGCAACTACCCGTATCTCGGCACGTCCGACGGCTTCACGTCGCACTTACGATTCTTTCATGCGGACGGTGCTTACGCCGGCGTCGAGCTCGAAGTCAACCAGCGCTGGCCGCTCGGCGACGCGACGGCCTGGCGGCAGTTGCAGATCGACCTCGTCGACACGTTTCGCGCCGCGCTTACATCATTTGCCCAACCTTAGGGCGGTAAGCGATCGGTCGGCACTTCCGGAAGGTCCCCCTCAAGCGCTTCCAGGAAGGCCACGAGGTCGCGCAGCTCATCGCGGGAGAGTTCCGCGTCCTGCATCAGCGGGCTTAAGTGGGGATTTGGCTTGCCGCCGCCGGCGACGAATGCCACGGCGTCTTCGAGCGACGCGACGCTGCCATCGTGAAAATACGGGCTCGTGTCGCGCAAGTTCCGCAACGTCGGCGTCTTGAACGCCCCGCGATCGGCCTCGTTCTTGGTGACTTCGAATCGGCCAAGCCCGTTCGGGGCGAAATCGTCGGTTTCGCCGTCGGCTGTCGGGCCGAATCCGACGCCTAGATTATGAAACTTCTCGTCGGTGAAGTTCGGGCCATCGTGGCAGTTCGCGCAACCGGTGCGGTCACTGAAAAAGAGTTTCTCGCCGCGTAATGCCGCCTCGTTCATCGGACGCCGCAGCGAACCGGCGCGGGCCTCTTCCAAATCGCGCCGCTCGTCGCGCGTGAGCGACGCCAATTCGCGCGATTCCAGCACGCGCAGTGTACGGTGATAATCGTAGGCGCTCGATCCCGTCACCAGGGCTCGTTCAAAAGCGGCGATGGCCCGGGCCATGTTGTCATAGGAGACCTCCCCGTAAATGCGTTCAAACTGCTGGCGATAGCCGGGCAGCGAATGCAACGTCTTTTCGCAGAGCTCCATCGAACTGTTCATTTCCTCTTCGTGCGTCAGAGGGAAGAACACCTGCGCTTCCAGCGAAGCGGCATGGCCATCCCAAAACTGATATGTGGAAAGGATACGATTGAACGAAGGGGGGGGATTCTTGTTCTTGGTGAAGATGCTGGCTCGCGAAAAACCCGCCGATGGGAGATGACACTCGACGCACGAGAATCCATCGCGCTGCGCGAACCGTCGCTCCATGAAAAGTTGTCGACCCAGCTCAATCTTTGCCAAAGTCAGCGGATCGTCCGCAGAAACCGCCGATTCAACGGCCGCGCGAGGCATCCACAACGGCGGCTTGAGATCGAGCGGTTCGTGGACGCGAGGATCGTCCAGCCACTTCTGAATGTCGGCGTCGGTCAGATTCTCCGAGCCGGGAATTCCCGCGAAAAGGCCCGGCTCGCCCAGTACAATCTGGCGGACCCCCACAGTCTCAAGCGCGGTATTTCGGAAAGTCGCGGCGACAGGCACGGGTGGCCGTTCGCGCGTCCACCAAACGACCGCCGCCAAAGCCGCCGCCGCGCTGAGAAGAAGCAGCCTCGCCGGCCACAGAGATCTGCCTGGCGAAGATTGCTTCCGAGATGCGTCAACGTGGGCGGCCGACGACATGGTCACTCCGCCAACGGGCTATTCTTCATCACTATCTTCTTCGTCCACGCCGTGCAAGACGATCCCGGGATGGGCGGCCTTCAGTTTTTCAATCCCTTCGGGGGTCGCACCCGTGCCAGGCATCCAGATTTCCTTGAGCGACGTGAGCCCGTCAAGTTTGGCGAGGCCGGCGTCTGTGATTCCTGCCACGTGTGTGATGGACAGCTTTTCCAACGCCGGGAACTTGGCAACCGTATCCATCGATTGATCGGTAATGGCGGTATTGCCCAGATTCAGATACTTAAGCTTCGACAGTCCGTCGAGCTTGGCGACGCCTTCATCGGTGATGGGATTGAAGTCCAGCGTCAACGATTCCAAATCCTTCATTGACTTGATCGGTTCCAGCCCCTTGTCCGTCACTTTGCCGGCGCCAAGATTGAGGTGCTTGAGGTCACTCAGTCCGACGAACATTTCCATCTTTTCGTCGTTGATTCCAAGCGAACCGAGATCGACCTCGACCAACTTGCCATCGACAACGGTGATGTCTCGGCCCCCCAACTTCCGGAATGCTTCTGCGATCGGCGGCTCTGATGGAGAACATCCAAGCACAACAACGAGCATAGAAGCCTGGAACACCCAAGCGGCCGCGGAAACGCGATTCAGACGGACGAAGTTCATTGCGCGAGCGCCTTCGACTATTTCTGCTTGTTGACGGTGATCGCCAGGTCGTCCACTGCGGACGTCACCTCCACGGTGGCCGGCTCGAAGACCCACTTCAATTGGGCGTCCGCGGGGGTCGGCGGATAATGAGAGAAGTTGCACGTCACCGTGTAGGAGCCAGGAACGGCGCCGTCATTCGGCAATTGCGTCATCAACACAAACGTGCCGTCATCCATAATGGATCCGCTCGCCCGACGTGTCCCCTGGGTCGGATCGACAGGCTCGAGGACGATATTCTTAATAGGGAATTGATCGAGTTTCACTCCCTCACCCAAAGTGACCTTACCGGAGACCGGCACGCACCCGAGCTCCGATCCGCCGCAACCGGTCATGCAGCACACGATCGCTGCACCAATCATGCAAATCAATGGACGAGCCACGGCCACCTCGGAATGATTGTCGATGGATGCCTGAAAAGCGTTGAAACTTCAACCGAAGTATAACGCTTCTGCCAACAATAGTCGCCCGCCGCTCGGAAACTGAGCGGCGGGCGCTTGGACGATCGCGATGACGACGTCGGGAGATTATTCCCCGATCAACTTTCGCAGTTCGATCGGCAACGCGTCGGTGCTGCAAATGAACCGATCCCAGGCCCGGAAACCGTTGGCAGCGTTCGGATCGCACGAGCCGTATTCGCCGCTCGTCTCGACGGCGTTGCTTACGAAATGAACGCTCGCGTCGGCGAAGGCGAGGTTCACGCCGCCCACGTGCCTGCTGCGCACCGTCCCCTGCCAACTCGCGCCGTTGCAGCCCAGCCAGCACGTCATGCACTCGCTTTGCATGAAAGCCTCGCCGGCACCGCCGGTGCCAAATGAATCCGAAATACCCTGGCAGCCACGAATATCATCCGACCGAAGATTGCAGGCATTGGGACCGTTCGCGTCGCCGCTGCATCCAGCCCAACTAATGATGCTGGAACCCGCCTCGCCCAGCGCCCACACGCCGCGTCGATCCTTCGCGGACAGGCCCGCGCGGACCTCGGCGATTAACATGGTGTTGCTGGTCCCGTCCTTGATCGTTCCCAGTTTCAGCGAAATTCCAGGCCCCATCACCCCGCGGCGCATCCGGTTGCTCCAGCCACCCCAATTCTTGCCATAGGCATTCAGCGCTTCGTTACCGCAATTGGCCCCGTAATTGCCACGCGCCCACATCGGTCCGCTATCGGTTCGGCTCGCCGGAGCGATGAAGGGCGTGGAGTTATACGTGGTATCGCTTGGGCAAAGCATCGGCGACAAGACCGTACTGCGCTCTTCCTTGTTGACTGGGTCTTCGATATTTACATTCAACTTGGTAGTGGGATCAACGAGCACAAAGGACTTGTATAACCCTTGCTGTTCAATAAACGGAAGGATGCGAATCACCCAGTTTGGGCCGTGGTTTTCGGTTGCTTCGGGGTTTGGGTAGGTCGTCGCCGTGGGAGTTGTCTTGTTCAGCTCTAATCCTGGCGGCAGGAAAGTGAACGTCGCCTGGTAGGTGTGGCAACCCAGCGCGAGTTGTTTCAGATTGTTCGTGCATTGTGCGCGGCGGGCAGCCTCGCGTGCGACTTGCAGCGCGGGCAACAACAGCGCAATCAGAATGCCAATGATGGCAATCACGACCAGCAATTCAACGAGCGTGAAACCGCGTCGTCGATGACGAGGGGCGGGCATGGCAACGACTCCTGCAAATTGGGCGCTGGCTGGCGGACAGGAATGCGAATGATCCCTGAGATGAGAACCGCTTCTCACGGTAATGTGACCGCTTCACGCCCTTCCGTCAAGCGAATTCCGAGCGGTTTTTAAGATCCCGGTTGGCTATTTCGCAGAGGGCGCCGCCTGGCGAAACTAGAACAGCCGTCCCTGCAAATGAGGGGGCCGAAACAGCGTGCAATCCAGCTCCGGCAACCGCTCATCAAAGCCTAACTTTTTGCTGACAACTTCGAACGTCCGCGAGATCTGTTCGGCATAGGGTCCGCCGCCCCGCATCCGTGCTCCAAAGCGCCCATCGGTAAGCCGGCCGGACCGCGTCTCGCGTAACAAGCCAATGACGCGGTCGGCGTGATCGGGAGCGCTTTGGGTCAGCCAATCTAAGAACACCGGCTCGACGCTCAGCGGCAGTCGTAACAGCACATAGCCCGACGCCGAGGCCCCCGCCTGACGTGCAGCGGTCAATAGGCGCGGGATTTCATGGTCATTTAATCCCGGAATGACCGGGGCGTTCATCACCATCACCGGAATCCCTGCTTGGGCGAGCCGCCCGATCGCCGCCAGCCGCGCGTCCGGCGTGGAAGTGCGTGGTTCCATCCGCCGGGCCAGGTCTCGATCCAGCGTCGTGATCGAAATCGCCACTCGTACCAGGTTCTGCCGCGCCAACTCGCGCAGCAAGTCCAGGTCCCGCAGAATCAACGCGTTCTTCGTGATGATCGTCACCGGATGCCGCGCCTCCAGCAGCACCTCCAGGCATGCCCGCGTGAGCCTGAATCTCCGTTCCGCCGGTTGGTAACAATCGGTCACGCCGGAGAAAGAAATCGGCTGCACCTTCCACGAACGCGCACAAAGCGCTGCCCTAAGCAGCTTCGCGGCGCCGTGCTTCACCAGTACTTTCGTTTCGAAATCAAGGCCGGCCGTAAAGCCGAGATACTCGTGCGTCGGCCGAGCGTAACAGTAGCTACACCCGTGCTCGCAACCACGATAGGCATTCAGGCTGACATTGAACGGCACGTCGGGGCTGGAGTTGTGCGAAACGATCGATTGCGACGCATCCGGCAAGAACTCCGTGGGAACGCCGCGCGGAGACAGCTCGGCGACGTCCTCTTCGGTCAGATGCTTCCAATCATCCTCTGCGTGCTGCGACAGAAAGCGATTCGCCGGCCCCTTACCAGCTCCCCGCCCTTTCATGGATGCACGATACGGATGTTCACTCATTCCATCATCGTAGCGTCGTCGATTTCAGACGGCCAGAGCATCGTCCGCCTGTAGCTGGCCTCTGTGAGGCCGGCGCGTTGGACGCAATCCCGTCAACTCCCCGAGGTTACAGACCTCGGCTACAGACGGAGACGACTAAGGCCGTAACCACTGCACTGCCAGCCAGCACAGCACCGGGAACAGCACGAAGATCGTGCCGTACGTGAACAGGGTCGTCCAAACATGTCGTGGCCAGCGCGCCATACCTAGAAAGTTAATCGAGGACCGACCGGCGCGATAGTCCATGCTGTTATTGCGCCCTTGCTTGAAACGATAATCATTATTGTTATACTTCGGAAGTGCTAAAGCCTACCCAGGCTGCGGCAATTACGCCCGACGACTTTCG
>CAZUBB010000061.1:5363-9062 GCA_964618485.1 uncultured Pirellulales bacterium | reverse complement strand
CCATGCGATTCAACCTGTTCCTTGTATTCACACTCCTGTGCGGCGTTACGACTCTCGGCTGCGGCGCGTCCGCCACGGCGGAGAAGAAGGCGGCGGATTCCAGCGCGCATGCGTCTGAGGTGGTCGAAGTCGTCGAGTACGAAGTGGAAATGGAACCGGCCGCGAAGCCCGAGTCGGCCCAGGCCGTCGACAAAGCGGTCGCCGCGAAAGAGGTCGAACTCGCGGCCGGTACGCCGGATGCTTCCAACAAAGTGCTCCTTGGCTCGCCGGAATTGACCGCCGGCATCCCTGGCATCGGCGAATTGACCGACGAACAAATCAAGGCCTGGTTGGATAACCCCGCCAATCACGAAGTCCTCGAGATCGAACTCCCCCTCGGCCTGAGCACCGGCATCGACCAGGTGAAGGGGCTCGACAAGAACCCGCTGACCCGCGCCAAGATCGAACTCGGCCGGCAACTCTACTTCGACCCGCGCCTGTCGCTCGCCTCGGAGGTCGCCTCGGGCATCAGTTGCGCCGCGTGCCACAAGCCGGAGCATGGTTACGCCGCCGACACTCAGTTCGGCGTCGGAATCCGCACGCTGACCGGCAACCGCAACTCGCCGACGGCGTACAATCGGATTCTCAGCGACGTGCAGTTCTGGGACGGCCGAGCCGCCACGCTGGAAGAACAAGCCAAGGGACCGATCGCCAACCCGATCGAAATGGGAAACACCCACGAGGCCTGCATCGCTTGCCTGGCGGCGATTCCGGGCTATCAAATGCAATTCGACAAGATCTTCCCCAACGAAGGCCTGACGATCGACACCGTGGCGAAAGCCATCGCCAGCTTCGAGCGGGCGATCGTCACCGGGGCCTCGCCGTTCGATTACAACGAACAACTGCGAGCCTACGCCGATGTCGACGCCGAGGAACTCAAAACCGAAGACCCCGAGACGTACGAGCTGTATCAAAAGGCCGTGGCGGACGCCGAGGCCCATCCGATGAGCGACAGCGCCAAGCGCGGCCGCGACTTGTTCTTCGGGCAAAAGGCCAACTGCACCGCCTGCCACGTCGGCCCCAATCTGACCGACGAAAAATATCACAACCTGGGCGTCGGCATGGACGCAGAAAAGCCTGACCTGGGCCGTTACGAAGTCACTAAGGTCGAGGCCGACAAGGGCGCCTTCAAGACGCCGACCATTCGCAACGTGGAAATGACCGCCCCCTACATGCACGACGGCAGCCAAAAGACTTTGGAAGAAGTCGTCGAATGGTATGATAAGGGCGGTCACCCGAACCCCACGCTCGACAAGGACATCCGCAAGCTCGATCTCACGGCGGAAGAGAAGGCCGACCTGGTCGCCTTCATGAAGGCCTGCACTGGGCCCCTGCCAGAGGTGGAGCAGGAACGCCTGCCCCAGTAGCCCAGGGCGGAAAATCCCGCAGCCTATGAGCGCTCGCGACGAAGACATTTACCAGGAACACGTGCTCGATCACTTCGAGCAGCCGTATCACCGCGGGAATTGTCCGAGCGCGACGCACCGGGCGGAGGATGACAATCCGCTCTGCGGGGACCAGATCGCCTTGGAATTGCAGATTGCGCCCGACGGCCGCATATGCGAGGCCTGGTTCCAAGGCGAGGGCTGTTGCATCAGCCAGTCGGCCGCCTCGATGCTCGTTGAGGCGATCGAGGGCAAATCGCGCGACGAAGCCCAGGCCGTCAGCGCCAACGACATGCTGACGCTCTTCGGACCAAAACTCACCCCGAATCGGCAGAAGTGCTGCCTGCTCTGCTGGCGGGTGCTGCAATCGGCGCTCTATTCGCCAGTCATTCGCTAGGCGCAACCGCGTCGTCGCCGCGACCGTGCCACGAGCATCCAGGCGACGAATACGCCGCCCGCCAGCGCCGCTGAATGCGGTTCGGGAACCGCGTTCGAAAACCGCTGGCCGAAGTAATTGCGCACTTCGTTCAAATCCCGCAAATCGACCTGGCTGTCGTAAGGGTAGACGTCGCCGGGAACCGGAACCTCGCCCGTGGCGGACGCCCCAAAGTTGTTGCGCACCAGGTTCAGGTCCTCCAGGTCGACATCGCCGTCGAGATCGACGTCGCCCGGCTGAATCTGAAACTCACGCCCTTCGCTGGTGATCGCCCCGATCGCCAACAGATCGAAACCTGCAGTGTCATTTGAACCGGTCAAATCCATCACATCGTCGACAAGCTGCACGGCGTCGAATCGCAGGAATTCTGGCGACATTCCTGCAAACACCTGATCCAGGTCGATGAAAATCGGCGCGCCGAACACGCCGTCCATCCGCGCGGCCAGATAGCGCCCTAGCTCGAAGAAGCCGTCCTGATTGTCATCCAGGCTGGGATCGAAGTGAGTCGCCACTTCGGGCGTCGGACGGACAGAAACGTAAACATACTCCGGCGTTCCCAGCCCCTCGCCGACATATAGGTCGGGCGTCGCCGCGCCGTCACCTCGCAGCAGGTTATCGTCGAACTTGAGCTCGATCAGCCCGCCGTTGCCGATCGATTGCGTGACGAAGAGCGTCGGCGTTCCCAGAATTCTCCCGGGGTCCCATTGCGCGGGACGATTCCCGCCACCGAACAAGGGATCGAAGCGACAAACGGAGTCGGCGAAACTACTTGCGCCCGAAGGGAACTCAATTCCATTGATCAGTTCCGCCCGTCCGTCAGCCGCGAAAAAAGCCCCTATGCCGCAAAATAGCGCCGCTCGGAGCGCAAAAGTCCTCATGGCCAACTCCGCATCGTTGTGACCAGCTTGAGCGCCGCACGACGCCGTCTATTAACTAAACGTGCGGCTATTTCAGCTCTTTTACCCGCAGGTTCTTAAATTCCACGCGCGCCCCGTGGCCGAGAAAGCCAAGGTGCCCCTTTTCGCGGGCGGCTCCGGGATGTTGCTGGCCATCCATCGTGCCGTTCTTAGTCGCTTCATCCAGATTCGCGTCGACGATCACGTGGCCGTTGAGCGTCACCTTCACCTGGCGGCCGTCGCAGATCACTTCCTGCTCGTTCCACTCGCCAGTCGGCTTCAAATGCCCGCGCTTCGCCGGCACGATGCCATAGACCGAGCCATGGGCCTGGTAGGGGCGGATGTCCTTGTAGGTTTCATGGCCATCGTCAAGGATCTGCAGTTCCATGCCGGAATAGGCCACGTCTCCCTGGTCAGTCGGAGCGCGAACGCCCAACCCGCTGTTAGCACCCGGCTCCAGCTTGAACTCGAATCGCAGCACGAAGTTGTCGTACTCGTTCTCGGTGAACAGGTTGCCTCCCTTTTCCTTAATGCAAACGATCGCGCCGTCTTCCACCGTATAACCATCGGTGTCGCCGATCCAATGGTCGAGCGACTCACCGTCAAAGATGCTGACGAAGCCTTCGCCCTTCTCCTCGTCGCTCAGCTCGGCTGCGCGAACGCTGCAGGCGGAACTGGCGATCAACCCGGCGACAAGCACGGCGGCGACGCGGACAAATCGGGAGGACATCGGAGCGACTCCAAGAGGCGGGATGCAGCGGGGAAGAGGCGGCGGGACGGTCCAATGCGACCGCTCCAGGCGATTCTAATCCGCCCGAATCGGCAGCGGTAGCGGCGGCCGGAGAACTTTGGTCGCTGCGCGCAGGACCGCTCGATCAAATCTCCGCCGGCGTTCCCGCTTGCCCTTCCGACTGCGAGAAACGCCGAAACTCCTCCACGCCCG
>CAZUBB010000061.1:0-5353 GCA_964618485.1 uncultured Pirellulales bacterium | reverse complement strand
TGAACTCCTCCCAGAGTCCGTGCAGGGCCTCATTCTGATGCCACCGTTCTAGGCTGGCGCTGTGGGCGGCCTCGTCGACAAAGAAGTGCAGCTCCATCCACTGGCAGCGATCGGTGGTGCTCCGCAGGTACACCACGCGGTGCCCAGTTTCCCCCTGGTAATGCACTTCCGCGCGGCGCTGCAGTTCGAGGAATTGCCGCAGTTTGGTGGCCAGCACGCGATAGCGATAGGTCGTGACAAACATCCGCCGCCAAGACCCGCCGGAGAACCGCAGCGCAACCCCGGCGCATCAGCGACGGGAAAGGAATGCGCCATACGCGGGCGGGAATGCCCTTTCCAAACCAATCTTACGCCACAGTCCGCCGGTCCGTTCGCGGCCCGCGGAGACCTCACTTATGCGTCGGCGCACTCTCCACCGGCAGCGTCTGGCCGCAATCGGCGCACGTGGCCGTGCCGGGCACGTACTCGGACGAGCACGAGGGGCATCGCAGGTGCAGGCGGCGCTCGATCTCGTCCCAATTCGTGAAGTACAGGCCGCAGTGCGGGCAGAGATCGAACTTGGCTGCAATCTGATGCTTGCACTTGGGGCAAATTTTGGTCTTCCGCACCAGAATCGACGAACCGTGAATGTGCGTGCCGCTCATGATGCTGCTAGCGCCGCTCCCAGTCCGCGCCGGCTCCTGATAGACCGGCATCGAGTCCGGGTCTTCTTCAGGCGGCGGGGGAGGGGGGGCCGGACCCAGGAAATCGAGGACAGCGTCCTCGTTGAGCGCGGGCACCAACACCCGAGCCTGGCAGTGCGGGCAGAGGCCCGTCTGGCCGGCGTATTTTTCTTTGATCTTGAGCTTGTGTCCGTTCGGACACGTCACGGCAATGGGCATCGCGGGACCCCCTCGAGCGCTGACTGCACCGAGTCACCTACCCACGAGAATACGTGGGCGCCCCCCGACCTGCTGTTCCAAAAGCCTTCTTCTCAAACACCCCTCAGTCTAGCAAACCCGGCCGTGGGCCCCAAGCGAAATCTGGAAGGTTATCGTGACGCCCATTTGGGAGGCGTCTCCGACGCCGAATGCGACGGACTCCGCAATCGAGTCAAACGTCTTGCGGTTGGCCTCGTCAGCTCCCTCGGCGTCGGAGACGCCTCCCACAATGGGAAAGTCGGCGTCCGCTGAATTCTCCGCCCAGCGTGTCGACCGCCGGCCAAAAATGGATATGATGTTACGTTCGAGCGATCCATGCGCGAGGGTTTTCTGCGCGCCACACCTCGCGCGAATCCGCGGAACGCCGGGCTTCCGCCAGGATCTGCCGTTCGATTTGTCCCGCGCCCGTCGGGTTTTTGTGGTGTCTTGCCGCCTTCTCCGCACGCTGGAGCTGTCACGTCGATGCTCGAAACGACCGTCAAGCCTTGGTCGCCCGCTGACGCCAATGAACTGTACGAGGTCGAACGCTGGGGCAAAGGGTACTTCTCCGTCGACCACGATTCCGGAAACCTGCTGGTTCATCCGGGCAAAGATCCACAACGAGCGATTGACCTGAAGCGGCTCGTCGACGAGCTGCAGCAGCGCGGGATCGACCTGCCGATCCTGGTGCGCTTCTCCGAGATCCTCAAGCATCGGCTGGGCGAAATCCACGGCGCCTTCGCCAACGCCATGCAGGAGTATCAGTTCAAGGGCAACTATTGCTGCGTCTACCCCGTGAAAGTCAACCAGCAGGCCGAAGTCGTCGAGGAAGTGCTGCTTCATAACAAGCAGTACAAGTTCGGTCTGGAAGCCGGCTCCAAGCCAGAACTGCTGGCCGTCGTCGCCCTGGCCGGAAACGACACGCCGATCATCTGCAACGGCTTCAAAGACGACGAATTCATCGAGATGTGCATGCTGGCCCAGAAGATTGGGCGCACGGTCATCCCGGTGGTCGAGAAATACACCGAATTGGAGCTGATCCTCAAGTACGCCGCGAAAGTCGGCGTCCGCCCCACCTTTGGCATGCGCGTCAAGCTCGCCACGCGTGGCGGCGGGCGTTGGCAATCGTCCGGCGGTTATCGCTCGAAGTTCGGCCTCACGGTCTCCGAAATCTTGCGCGCCCTCGGCGAGCTCAAAGAGCAGGGCATGGAAGACTGCTTCCAATTGCTCCATTTCCATATGGGGAGCCAGATCCCCAACATCCGCCACATCAAGGCGGCGCTCAACGAGGCCGCTCGCATTTACGTCGAACTCGCCGGCCGCGGCGCAGGGCTGAAATACCTCGACGTCGGCGGCGGTCTCGGCATCGATTACGACGGCTCGCAAACCAACTTCGACAGCAGCGTGAACTACACGCTGCAAGAGTACGCCAACGACGTGATCTATCACGTGCAGAGCGTCTGCGACGATGCGAAAGTGCCTCACCCGACGATCGTTTCCGAAAGCGGGCGCGCCGTCGTCGCTTATCACAGCGTGCTAGTGTTCAACGTGCTCGGCGTTTCCGGCCTGGGCGAGAACGACATTCCGCGCGAGGCCCCGGCTGACGCCGAACAGCCGGTGATCGACCTGCTGGACGCCTACCGCAACGTCACCGTCCGCAACCTGACCGAAAGCTATCACGACGCCCAGCAGGCGCTCGACATGGCGATGAACCTGTTCAGCGGCGGATACTTGCCGCTCGATCAGCGTTGCATGGTCGAAAACCTCTTCTGGGCGATCTGCCGGAAAATCCAGCGGCTCTGCCAGCAATTGGACTTCGTGCCAGAAGACCTGCAGGGGATCGACGCACTGCTGAGCGAGACTTACTTCTGCAATTTCTCGCTCTTCCAGTCGATGCCCGACAGTTGGGCGATCGGTCAATTGTTCCCGGTGCTGCCGATCCACCGGCTCGGCGAGCGACCCACGCATCACGCGGTGCTGGGGGACATTACCTGCGATTCCGACGGCAAGATCGATCAGTTCATCGATCGCCGCGACGTGAAACGCACGCTGCCGCTGCACGCCTTCAATGGAGAGCCGTATTACCTCGGCGCGTTTTTGATCGGCGCCTACCAGGAAATCCTCGGCGACCTGCACAACCTCTTTGGCGATACCAACGCCGTGGTGGTCAGCTTGGACGACCGGAACGAAGTCGTGCTCGAGACCGTCGTCAAAGGCGACACCGTCAAGCAGGTCCTCAACTACGTCAACTACGAGGCCGATTCGCTCATCCGCCGCTTCCGCACCGACGTCGAGGCCGCCGTGCGCGACGGCAAGCTCGACTACCAGCAAGCCGGCCAGCTCACCCGCTTCTACGAAGAAGGCCTCCGCGGCTATACGTACCTCGAAGACGTCCGAGAATTAGCCTGGAAGTCCTAAACCGCGGCTTCCAAGCTTCTTTTCTTCTCTTCTCCTTTTCTCCTTTTCTCCTCCCAACCATGTTCTTTCGGGGCGTCCGCGGGGCCACAACGGTTCCCGAAAACAGTCGCGATGAAATCCTCAAGGCCACGCGCGAGCTGCTGGCGTTGATGATCCGCCGCAATGGCATCGACGCCCAAGATGTCGCGAGCGCCATCTTCACCACGACGACCGATTTGAACGCCGAATTCCCCGCTTTGGCCGCCAGGCAGCTCGGCTGGCTCAACGTGGGACTCTTGTGCACGCACGAGCTCGACGTCCCCGGCTCGCTCCGCCGGTGCATCCGCATCCTCGTCCATTGGAATACCAACAAGACGGCCGAGGAAATCGTCCACGTCTACATCCGCGACGCCGTGAACTTGCGCCCCGATCGCTCCAAATACCCGGAAGTCGATTGGGCGGAACTCGAAGCCTGGATCGCCGAGCAACTCAGCGAACACGCGCAACCCGGCAAGAAGCCGTAGGGCGGGCCAGCGCAGCGCAAGTGAAGCGCCCATCACAAAGTCCGGGCGCATCGCGAACAGGCCGGCAATTACACCCAGGCAAGGCCCGCCGATTCAGGACGGCGGGCCTCGTTGAATCGCTCAGAGCCCGGTCACGTTGCGCGACGATTTCACGCAGATGTGGTCAAAACCGCCGCGCCGGCCCGCCCTACCTCAGCGCCTCTGCGGTTTCCACGACCTGGTCACACGTCGATCGCGGGTTGGCCGACGTAGAGCTGCAAGACCTGGCTCTGAACCTTGATCGCGCGGATCAAAACCCATACCTGCTCGGGCGAAAATTTCTCCGGGTCGGAGCTGGCCAATGCCTCAAGCTCTTCCGTCATCGCGGCATGCTGGTCCGTCGCGGCCTGCAACCGAAGGCCCATCTCCTGCCAGGCCTGCGTCAGCCGGCTGCTGTCTTCCAGTTCATCCAGGTTCCCGACGTGATTGGCCAGCAGCAGGCAGAGCCTCGCCACATCGCGCGGCAGCGCCTCGGGCTGAAGACTCTCAATGCAATTGGCCAAATCCTGACACGTCAACATGGTGCTTGCCTCCCGAGCGTTGATAAGCTCTTCGATTCTCAGGCCCATCTCCCCCGGAACTCGATCCACTCTGTTCCAGCGGATGCCGGGTAATGGCGATGGGCTGCTGGGCCTGCCGAACCAGGACGGACGAGATACGCCGCGAACGCGGTTTTCCCGGCCCTGCCAGGCCATTGGCGTCGCGCGGTCGAGGCTCAGTCTCGCGCCGCTGCCCGCCAATAAAAGAAGTTTAGCTCAACTTCTCAAAAGGCAACAGAAAACGACAAGCAAAGTTCATTTCAGCGCGAAAGTATGGAATCCCCGGTGTATTTCCACCAGAACCAATGGGTGGGTGCGCCCGCCTCGTTGCGGGGAATCTCGTTCCGCCGTCGGCGTTGCGGCGGAAAAATCGCTGCGAGACGACTAACCAGCGAACGCCCGCAGATCCCTTTCAAACGCGGCCAGGCGTTCGCGCAGCTCGCGTTTGGCGTCATCCAGATTCGCCAACATCTCGGCCGGCTCGTAAGCGAACATGTAGAACTTCACCTTCGGCTCGGTCCCCGAGGGCCGAATGGCGACGTAGTTCCCTTCCGCTTCCAGATCGCAAATCACCATGTCCCCTCGCGGCCCGGTCAGCGGCTTCTTGCCTCCTTGGGGATCGATCGTCTGCAGCTGCAGATAATCGCGCGCCGCGCGGACCTTGATTCCCCCCATCTGCTTGGGCGGCGTTTCGCGCAGTCGCGACATCAATTTGCGCATGTCATCCATGCCCGCCGCGCCCGGCATCACCAGGTTGAACGCCGCTTCCTGGTGGCAGCCGAATTGCCAGTACAGCGCGTCGAGCCGTTCGTGCAGCGTCTGGCCCGAGGCTTTCACTTTGGCGGCCAGTTCGGCCAGCAACAACGCACCGGCGGCCGCGTCTTTGTCGCGTGAGTAGCTCCCGGCCAGGTAACCGTGCGACTCTTCGGCGCCGAACAGAAACTTGTCCGGCCCT
>CAZUBB010000060.1:9123-20559 GCA_964618485.1 uncultured Pirellulales bacterium | reverse complement strand
AAGCCCAAAAGTCCATCTCGTACAGCGCTCCCCCAGCAGCCGCGCACGCACAAAGCGTCAGCAGAAGAAACGGGGACGCACAGGCGGCGAGCAGGATGCAAGCCACGAAACGCCACCACTCGCGCCCTTCGGACGGCGCACCTTCACTAACCGGCGAACTATACGGGTTCTCTTCCATAAACGCTGATTCTACGCCAACGCTCGTGATCAAGTCGCCCATGAATTGAAGCGAGCCGGAAGAAGTAGCGCCGCGAGAAACGGCCGCTTTGCCAACTTCGCCCCCTGGTTCTGTTCGCGGGTCCGACGAGTTCCGCAGTGCGATCAACCCGGCCCCCGGCGGCCCGCGCCTTTTCGCCCGTTCTCCCGCGGGCTAGAATCCTGGATTCTTCGGGCCGGTCGGGCGAGCAACTTGAATGAGCAAAGCAACTTACAAGGACGCCGGCGTCGACCTCGAGGTCTACGAGCGGAGCATGGCCCGGCTGCCGAAGCTCATGGCGCGCACCTTCAGCCCACGCGTCATCCGGCTCGACGGCGGTTTCGCCGGGCTGTTTCAGCTCGATTTCGCCAGCAAGCTCTTCGCCCGGAACTATCAGGACCCCGTGCTCGTTTCCTGCACCGACGGCGTAGGGACGAAGCTCAAAGTGGCCACGCAGGCCGGTGTCCACCACACCGTGGGGATCGACCTCGTCGCGATGAGCGTCAACGACGCCCTCTGCTGCGGCGCGGAACCGCTCTTCTTCCTCGATTACGTCGCGATGTCCCACGACGATCCCGAGCTCTTGGAGCAGATCGTCTCGGGAGTCAGCGCCGGCTGCCTACAGAGCGACTGCGCACTCCTCGGCGGCGAAACGGCGATCATGCCCGACCTCTACCGCCGCGGCGACTACGACCTGGCCGGATTTTGCGTCGGCGTGGTCGACCGCAAACGCGTCATCGACGGCCGCGCCATCGCGCCGGGCGACGCGGTCCTCGGCGTCGCGTCGAGCGGCTTTCACTCCAACGGCTATAGCCTGATCCGGCGGGTCGTGTTCGATATCGCCAATCTGCAAATCGGCGATCACGTCGACGAACTCGGCCAGACCGTCGCCGAAACATTGTTGGAGCCAACCCGTATCTACGTCCGCGGCATTCGCCAACTCCTCGCGCACTATCCGGTGAAGAACGTTGTACATGGCATCGCGCACATCACCGGCGGCGGGCTTTTTGAAAACCTGGAACGCATCCTCCCCAGCGGCGCCCGAGCCGTCATTCGGCGCGACAGTTGGCCGGTCCCGCAGCGTTTCCGTTGGCTGCAGCGCCTCGGCGATATCGAAGACGCGGAGATGGAGCGCGTCTTCAACATGGGCGTCGGCATGGCGATCGTCGTCAGCGCCTACTACGCCGACAGCGTCCGCCAGCAACTCGCCGCAAACGGCCTCGAAACCTGGCCCATCGGACACATCGCCGAAGGCGAACGCGGCGTAGTGTGGGGATAGCGCCCCATGCTAGAATCTTAATCGCTGTTGTGGCACGGTCTCCCGACCGTGCCACCGCTCCGACCGAAGGTCTCCAATTCAGACAGAAGCCGAATTTGGTGCCATGGTGGGAAGACGATACCACAACCAGAGCTAAACCGAGTTAAGCAACCTACGGCATCGCCACGTCACGGATCGACAGATGCACAGCACAACCAACCGCCCCCACGGTTTTGACTTCACGGGGCATATCCGCAGCCTCATCGCGGACATGATCGCCCGCGTCGAGGAACTCGCGCACATCGAACTCGACCGCGTGGCGATCCGCTATTGCCAGGCCCGCAAGGCCGTCGCGCACGGCATCCAGGCTTCACTGACGCCGATGCGTTTCCAACACGGCAGCTTATACACAACGCGCCGCCGTCGCCGCTGGACCATCGAACGCATCACCGACCCGTCCGGCCGCGAGATGCTCTACCTGCTGAGCTTCTACCTCCCGCGCTTCCAGCAGTTGCCGTTCGAAGAAAAGCTCATCACCGTCTTTCACGAGCTCTGGCACATCAGCCCTCACTTCGACGGCGACATCCGCCGCCTGCCAGGCCGGTTCCACGTTCACTCCGCGCGGCAATGCGAGTACGACGCCGAAATGCGCAAACTGGCCAATAAATGGCTTGCGCTCGATCCACCGGCGTCGCTGCACGCCTTCCTGCGCCTCAACTTCCGCCAACTCGCCAGCGCCCACGGCGGCGTCTACGGTCTCCGCATCCGCACCCCCAGACTGATCCCCTACGACGAGCAAGCGTCGCAATCCGCGTAGCGAACGCGCTTTGGAGCCGGAAGCGTCAGCGCCGAGAGTTCAGTGGATATCGAGCCCCGGAAGCGCCGAATCGAGCGCATCTGAGCCTTTTGCAGTGATTTTTCCGCGCGTGATATAGATCGAACTGAGATTGGTCAGCCCATGCAGGTGCGCCAACCCGGCATCGGTGACTTGCGTTTCGCGGATCCACAGCGAACGCAAGCTTGTTAGCGCGCTGAGACGCTGTAATCCCGCGTCGGTGATCTCCGTGCCGTCGAGGCCCAAGCTTTCCAGCGACGTGAGGCGCGCGATCTGCTCCAGCCCCGCGTCATTCACCGGCGCGTTGCTGCAGGATAGCGATGTCAACCGTCCTCGCTCGACAAGCGGAGCGAGGCCAACGCCGTGGATCGGCGTGTCGACCAGGTAAAGCGTCTTCAACTCCGGAAGTTCCGCCAAAACGGCGAGCCCGTCATCGGTGATCTTGGCGCGATTCAACCACAGCGTGTGCAGCCGCGACAGTTTTCCAACGTGCCGCAATCCGGCGTCGGTCAGTCCGATCTCATCGAGACCTAACTGATCGAGCTTCTCAAACGACGCCAGCGCCGCGAGATCGCCGTCAGCGATGCGCAGGTTCTTCAGCGACAGATACTCCAATTCCTTCAGCGGCGCGAGGCGTTGCAGCCCGGCGCCGGTGACTCGGCTGTCCCCGAGGTAAAGCTTTCGCAGTCCGCGCATCGTCGCGATGGCATCGAGTTGCTCATCGCCGAAATCGGTTTCTTCGCAAGAAAGCCAGTCGAGATCGGTCAGCGCCCTGAGCGTCTCAGCCGCCTCGGCGGAGATCGGCGCTTTCTTCAGCGACAGCGCCTTGAGATTTTCGATCGCATTGAGATGCCGCAGGCCCTCGTCGCCCCCCTGCCAGCGCTCGCCAAGCGTAACGCGAAAGCGGATGGGGTCGGGCGATTTCGAGGGATCAAACGAAGCGATGCGACCATTCACCCCGCGCGGAAACACCACCGCAGTGCCAAACGGAGCGTTCTCGGCCCGCACTTCGCCGCCGAGCTCCGTGATCTGCCGAATCGCCTGCAAATGGCGATAGCGGAGCGCCAACGACGCACGATGCGACGTCTCGGCCCGCGAAGAACTCGTCAGCTTGCGCAGCGCCTCGCCGGCCAGCTCGCTCGTGGAGCGATCGGCCTCGATGTGAAACTGTTGCAGCACAGCGACGGCCCGCGCCGTCACTTCCAGGTCTTCCCCGTCGGCGGCCGCCAGCAACGGCTCAATCGCCGCAGGGCCGGCCAGCATCAATTCCCGCGTGGCCGATTCGCGCACCGCGAAGCGGGCGTCTCCCAATCCCGTCACGAGCGCCAGCACTTCGTGGCGCTTCGGGCACTCGGGTTCGGTGGCGAATGTCGGTGACGTCGCTCCCAGCACAAGGAGGCAAAGGAGGTAACTTCCCGCGGGTTGGGCCACTGAAACAAACGTCGAGAAAGGAACGCTTCGTCGGGCCAATTGCGGGAAGTTCCACACCATCGTCAACTCACCTGCCGCGGGATTTTCGCCCGGAAGTCGCTTCGTCCGGAGTGATGACGCCGTCGCCATCCAAGTCTTGCTCGACGAATTTCTTCGCGACCGATTCGGTCCATCGTTCCGCGTATTCCGACATCAAGACCTGCCCGTCTTCGTCCTCATCGGCGTCGACGAACCAGTCTGGAATATCTTTCGGGAGCCGCTCTTTGGCGGTCAAGAAACGCATCGACTTGCGCGAGGAGTCACTGCTCGAACCGCCTCGTTCGCGACGACCGCCGCCACCCTCTTTATTGTCTGAACCTCCGGCCGCCTTGTCCCCTGATTTTCCGCCAATCTTCGCCAGTTGTTCCGTCAATTCCTCCAGCGTCACGGCGCCGTCGTTGTTCGGATCCTTCGGCTTGAAAAACATCCCTTCCATTTCTTCGGGCTGCAACTTGCCGTCGTTGTTGGCGTCGCTTCCCTTGATCATCTTTTGCGCATCCGCCTCGGCCTTCGACGACGGCGCCTTTGCGCTGCTCGAACCGCTCGACGACGAACTCGATCCGCCTACGCTGGGGCGCGCCGAAGTGCGCGCGAGCGCACCAAACGTGCGGTTCGTCGTCGCTTCGCCTTCCGTCTTCGTCACGCCGAAACCGGGAACCAGGCGTCCCGCGGCGCCTTCGAGGGACGCCAAACCAAAGCCTGGCACCAACGGCTTCTTTGCCTCTTCACTAGCCTTATTGTCTGACCCGCGATCGCCGCCACGATCCCGGTCGCCTTCCCCTTGATCTCCGCGATCGCGCCGATCACCTCCGCCGGAGCGTTCCTCGAACGACTTGCGGATGTCGTCAATCTTCCAGGGGCCCGATTCCGACAGCCCGTTATTCTGCGCCATCCGCTGCATGAAGCCGCGGGTGCGCTCATCGAGCTCGTCCATCGAAATCTGGCCGTCGCCGTTACGATCTTGCCTGGTAAACATGTCCGCGGGGTTGAATCCTCCAAAACCGCCGCCGCCGAAACCTCCTCGGCCACGGCGCCCGCCTTCCTCACCCCCTCGACCTCCCCAACCTCCACCACCCCACGGGCTGCCGCCTTCACCACCACGACCTCCTCGGCCTCCTCCGCCCCACGGTCCGCCACCGCCCGGGAAACCTCCACCAGGTCCGCCGCCCCCTGGGAATCCGCCTCCAGGAAAACCACCCCCTGGAAAGCCTCCCCGACCGCGGGGCGGACCATCGTCATCGTCGTCGTCACGAGATTCGCGGCGACCGCCGTCCCCGTCTTGAGCGTGGGAAACGAGTGGAAAGAACGCCAGACTGGCGAAAAACAGCCCCGTCAGAGCAGCGATGCGAAGGGTTACTCGCATGGGGGGTCCGTCACTCTCCCTGCCGCCCGAGTCATTTCGGGCAGGCAGACTTGATTGTAGTCAGTGAGTCCAAATGGGGATAGCTGAAAGCGCAATTCATCCCCGACAGGTGATCTAACCGCTGCGAGAGGGCGGAGTTTCGGCCCATTCCGCCGCCGAAACTTCGCAGAACCGGCGGGGTTTAGTTCTCCCGTAGGGAAGTGAGGCCAAAACTCCATCCCGCCCAGCAAATCTCGTCAATCCTTGGAGGCGTCTGTCATGTTGGTAAGCAAGCAGTTGTTACGCACCCTCACGGTGTGCGCATTGGTGTGCCTGATGGCATCGGCGGCGATGGCGCAAGGCCAAGGGGGCGGCGGACGCGGCGGTCGTGGCGGCGGTCGCGGTTTCGGCGGACCCGGAGGATTCGGCGGTTTCGGCGGCCCCGGCGGCGGTATGGGCATGGGCATCGACTCCATGGCCTTGCTGCGCAACGAAAAGGTCCAGGAAGCCCTCGCCCTGAAGCCCGAGCAAGGCGTTGAAATCCAAGCGATCGAAGACGAAGCCCGCGAGGCCCGAGAAGCCCGCCGCGGGAACTTCGAAGACTTCCGCGACCTCTCGGACGATGAGCGTCAGAAGCGCTTCGAAGAGATGCGCAAGGAAATGGAAAAAACCCGCGCTGAAAACGAAGAGAAGATCAACAAGGTATTAACGGAAGAGCAGCAAACGCGGCTCAGCGAAATCTCGATCCAAGTCCGCGGCGTTAGCGCTCTGATGGACGAAAAGGTCCAGGAAAAGCTCGGCTTTGATGACGCCCAGAAGGAAAAGCTCCAAGCGGCTCAACAAAAGAACATGGAAGACATGCGGGCGGCGATGGAGGAACTCGGCCCCGACGCCGATCGTGAAGCGCGCCGCGAGAAGATGGCCTCCCTCCGCACCGCCTCGGAGGAGAACATCCTCGGCGTTCTTTCCGACGAGCAGAAGGAAACCTTCGAGAAGATGAAGGGTGAAAAGATCGACCTCACCATGGAAGACTTCCGCCGTGGTCCGGGCGGCCCTGGTGGTCCCGGAGGGCCGGGCGGCCCCGGCGGCGGCGGTGGCCGCGGCGGACGCCGTGGCGGCGGAAATCGCGGAGAATAACGCCGGCGAGTCGACCCTCGCTTGCGAGGGCTGATCTTGCGAAATTCGGCTGGAACGTCGGGGTTGCAATCCCAAGCGGAGCCGGAAGCCGTGCCAGACGGCCCGGCTCCGCTCCCCTTATAGCCCCGCGAAACGACCAACTGCACCAATAAATACGCGCTGATTTGACTGTCCGTGCCGGCTATAATGGATGCCGGAACAGCCCACCCCATACCTCCCGCCCCAGCAAGTCCCATGGAAGCCGGTGAAATCCTTTTGACGAAGGGTTTGCTCGACGCGCGCCAACTCGAAATGGTCCGCGCGGCCCGCACTGACGGCGCTCGCGCCGATCAGGTCGCGGTGAGCATGGGCTATCTCAGCGAAGAGGCGGCGCTCAAGGCGATCGGCGAGGAAGTCGGCCTCGAATTTCTCGATCTGACCGAGGCGGCCATCGACTTCAGCCTGCTGAAAGACTTTCCGCAGAAGCTGATCTACCGCCAGTCGCTGTTCCCCATTCAGCGGCACAACGGCACCATCGTCGTCGCCACGAGCGACCCGTTCAACCTTTATCCGCTCGACGAACTCGGCGCCTTGACCGGCCTCCAGGTCGAGCCGGTGCTCGCCAATAGCAACGAAATCGCCCGGCTCATCAAGACGCATCTTGGCGTCGGCAGCGAGACGATCGAAGGTCTGATCGCCGCCAAGACCGCCGAGGGCGAAGTCGAGCTGCTGGAAGAAATCGGCGAGAGCGATGGCTCCGAGCTCTCCGAGCAAGCCCAGGAAGCCTCGGTCGTTCGCCTGGTGAACGAGATTCTGCTGGAAGCCATCGAGACCCGCGCGAGCGACGTCCACTTGGAGTCGCAGCCCTCGGGCCTGAAAATTCGCTACCGCATCGACGGCCTGCTGCACGCCCAGCCGATTCCGCCGGAAATCACGCGGTTCCAGGCCGCGATCATCAGCCGCTTAAAGATCATGGCGCGGCTCAATATCGCCGAAAAACGCCTCCCCCAGGACGGCCGCATCAAGCTCAAAGTCTCCGGCCGCGAAGTCGATGTCCGCGTGAGCGTCATCCCGATGATCCACGGCGAAGGCATCGTGATGCGTATCTTGGACAAGGGGGGGATGGAATTCTCCCTGCGAAAACTCGGCATGGGCGAGGCGATTTACAAGCAGTTCCGCGAAATCATCGATCTCCCCCACGGCATCATCCTGGTCACCGGCCCGACGGGTTCCGGAAAATCGACGACGCTCTATAGCTCCTTGCTCGAGATCAAGAGCGAGGACGTGAAAATCATCACCACCGAGGACCCGGTCGAGTACCAACTCGAAGGCATCAACCAGATTCAGGTCCATCCGAAAATCGGCCTCACCTTCGCCGCCTCGCTTCGCAGCATCCTGCGTCACGACCCGGACGTGGTCCTCGTCGGCGAAGTCCGCGATTTGGAAACGGCCGAAAACGCGATCCAGGCGTCACTCACCGGCCACTTGGTTTTTAGCACCTTGCATACCAACGACGCCTCGGGTGCTTATACTCGTTTGGTGGACATGGGGGTCGAGCCGTTCCTCGTCGCCAGCACCGTGGAAGCCGTGATGGCGCAGCGCCTCGTCCGCCGGCTCTGTCAGCAGTGCAAACAGGAATACACGCCGCACCCGGACGAGTTGCCGGACGATTTCCCCAAGGATCGCATCGCCAAACTGGAACCGATCTTCCTGCCGCGGGGCTGCCGGGCCTGCCAGAACGTCGGCTACAAAGGTCGGATGGGTATTTACGAACTCCTGGTGACGACCGACAAGATTCGCCAACTCGCCCACGACCGCGCCACCAGCTGGGAACTGAAAAAAGCCGCCATCGTCGACGGCATGCGCACCCTCCGCGAAGACGGCTGGGAAAAAGTCCTCGCCGGCCAAACGAGCGTGGAAGAAGTGCTGCGCGTGACCAAAGCGGATCGGTTTAGCGGGAAGTGAGAATGTTGTTGGAATCCCGCTGTGTTTTCTTGGAGAATGTAAGGAGGTGAGAATGTGAGAAGCTAAGAAGATTCGGACTCCCATTCTTACCTTCTCAACTCCTCACATTCTCACCTACTTCGCGCACAACCACATTTCGCATCCCGACGCGTCCCACCATGCCCGACTTCGCCTACATCGCGCGTGACACCGGCGGCAAGAAAATCGCCGGTCGGCTGACCGCGGGGAGCCGCCCGGAGGCGCTCGCCCTGCTCGATCAGCGCGCGCTGTTCCCGGTCGAGGTGAAACAAGAGGACAAGAAGCAAGGGTTCATGCGCTCCAAGCGCGTCAGCCCCCAGCGGATGGCGTCGATGTACGGCCAGCTCGGCGACTTGCTGCGCAGCGGCGTGCCGCTCCTGAAGTCGCTGGCGGTGCTGGAAAAACAATCGTCGCACGCCGGCCTCTCCGCGGTGCTGTCCGACGTCCGGGCGCACGTCGAAGAAGGGAGCACCCTGGCCGAAGCCTTCGCCCGTCACCCCAAGGTGATGAGCGAGATGGCCATCAGCATGGTCCGCGCCGGCGGCGAAGGCGGGTTCCTCGAAGAAGCTCTCGACCGCGTGTCGGAGTTCACCGAACAGCAAGAGGACTTGAAAAGCCGCACGATGGGGGCCCTGGCGTACCCCTTGTTCCTGGGGTTCGTCGGCACCTGCGTGGTGACCGTCTTGATCGTGTTTTTCGTCCCGCGGTTCGCGACGATGTTCGATCGCCTCCGAGAACGGGGGGAATTGCCCGCGGCCACCGACTGGCTCCTCTGGCTCAGCGAAACTTTGGGCACGTACGGATGGTTAATGTTGGGAGCGGCGGCCTTTGCCGGTATCTTCGCGCGAAACGCGCTCAAGACCGGGGAAGGGCGCCGATTCGTCGATCGCGTGAAGATTCGCATCCCCATGGCCGGTTCGATTTTTCTGAACCTCGCCGTGGCGCGTTTCTGCCGCGTGCTCGGGACGCTGCTGAAGAACGGCGTGCCGATCCTCAAGTCGCTCGATATTTCGAGCGATGCGACCGGCAACCGCGTTCTGTCGTCGGCCGTGCGTGACGCCGCGGAGAACATCTCCGCGGGCGAATCGCTGGCCGGGCCGCTGGCCTCCAGCGGGCATTTTCCGATGACCGTCGTGGAGATGATCGCCGTCGCCGAAGAGGCCAACCAACTCGACAGCGTGCTGATCACCATCGCAGAAGGCCTCGAACGCCGCACCTGGCGTCAACTGGAGTTGTTCGTTCGTTTGCTGGAGCCGTTGATGTTGCTCGTCCTCGCCGGAGTGGTGCTGGTCGTCGTTATGGCGCTCCTGCTGCCGGTGATGAAGATGAGCCAGGGGTTATAGAAAGTCAGAACGATGAAGTAGGAACGATGAACGAGGCGCGGCCGCGAATGCTCGCCAGTTCATCGCTCTGCATTCATCATTCATCATTTGTACAGGAGAATCGACTATGCCGAATCGCAAGTTCCCTGGCCGTCGTGGACGCGCCGGTTTCACGCTCATGGAAGTGTTGCTCGTGATGGTGATCATCGTCATGCTCGGCGCCTTCGTCGGTGTGGCCATCAAGAACGCCCAGGGCAAGGCCAACGCCAACGCCGCCAAGGCGCAGATCCAGCAGTTGACGACGCCCATCGAAATGTACCGGATGGACATCAACTCTTATCCCAGCACCTCGCAGGGCCTGGCGGCGCTCGGCCAAGCCCCTGGCGACCTCGCCAACCCGTCGAAATGGCAAGGCCCCTACCTCGAAAAAGCGGTCCCGCTCGATCCCTGGGATAACCCCTATCAGTACATGTCCCCCGGCAATCGCAGCGCCGACTTCGACCTCTGGAGCTTCGGCCCCGACGGCCAAGACGGCACCGCCGACGACATCGGCAACTGGCCGGAAGAATCGTCCAGCTAACGCACCATCGCAAACGCGACTCTGGAGCCGGAAGCGTCAACGCCCGGAGTGACGCCCGCTTTCGCGACAGAAGACCTTATCGCATGAACGCCGACCGCCTTCGACAACGCGACGCTTTTCCTCTCCCTGCCAGGGAGCGAAGTTCGCGTCGCGCGCGTCGTGCGTTCACCCTGATGGAGCTCCTACTGGTGCTCGCCGTCATCGTCGCGGTCGGCGCGCTCTTGTACCCATCGCTCGAACGCCCCTTTGCCGCCGAACGGCTACGGCGCGGCGGCGATCAGGTTCGCGCCCATTGGAGCAAAGCCCGCAACCGCGCCATCGACTCCGGCGAGGTCTACGTCTTCCGCTGCCAACTCCAGGGAAGCCGCTACCTGATCGAGCGCTACGCCGGCGTCGATATCGAATCGGCCCCGGCGTCCGGGTTCGGCGTCAACGCGACTCCCACTGCGACGACGTCGACCAAGACGTTGAACATCGACAAGTCCTTCCCGCCCGGCGTGACGATCAGCAACTTTCAGGTCGACGTCGACGCGCGAACGTCGCAACAAGAGATGGAGTTCGGCAACGCCGATCCCAGCGAGTCGCGCGACGAAGTTTGGTCGACCGAACCGGTTTTGTTCTTCCCGGACGGCACCTGCACGGCCGCCGAGTTGACGCTCACGAACGAATACGGCGCCACGGTCTTGGTATCCCTCCGCGGACTGACCGGCGCGTCGCGTTTAGGCGAAGTGACCGCCGGTTCGGAAGAACGCCAGCCCGAAGCGGAGGCCTCGCGATGAAGCGCAGGCGCCGCGGGTTTTCGCTGATGGAGGTGATCCTCTCGATCGCCATCCTGGCCGCCGCGACGGTGCTGCTTGGAGAACTCACCCGCTTCGGCATGCGCAATGCGCGGACGGCGCGCGACCTGACGAAAGCGCAGTTGCTCTGCGACAGCAAACTGAACGAAGTCGTCGCCGGCATCTCTGCGCCGGACCCGGTCAGCGGCGCGAAGTTCGACACGACCTACGACCCCGAGCAGGAATGGACCTACTCCGTCGCGTCGGGCGTGCTCGACGACGTCACCGGCCTGACCGCGGTCACCATCACGGTGAACCAAGACCTGCCCTCCAGCCAAAAGCCGGTGCAATTCGCCCTCACCCGCTGGATGATTCCCATTTCGTCGACTACGGCCGAAACTGAGGAATCGAGCAGCTCCTCCACAGGCAGCCAGAGCGGCAGTTCCAGCAGCGGATCTTCCAGCTCCGGCAGCAATAGCGGCGGGCAGTAGCCAAAGCTGCCACGGAATGCGGTTCAATTTCGATTGAACTTCGCGATTGCCGGGGATAGTGTGAAAG
>CAZUBB010000060.1:0-9064 GCA_964618485.1 uncultured Pirellulales bacterium | reverse complement strand
AATCCCTACCGCGCCCCACTCGCCGAAACAGCCCCAACCGAATCGCCATATTCGTCACAAGCGTCTCTCGCGATCGGTTTCCTCATCGACGGCGTCGGCGTCACGGCAGCCGCACTCGCTCTCAGTCACGCCCCCCGGCTCCGCGCTTTCTTGCCGTTTGCAGCAGCGCACGCGGTGGCAGCCGCACTCATCACGTATCGAGCCAATCGCAACGGCCAGCGACTCTCCACCGGCGATCATTTCTTCCTACGCTACGGCGCGGTGGTAATGGCCGCCGCGACGTTGCTCTTGCGAGCATTATTCTGAAAATAACGCTGCGGTGGTCAGCGAATAGGCATGGATGACAACCCTTATCAATCGCCGACGACGGAAAGAGCCAAGCCGCCGGACATTGCGCCGAATGTCAGAGCGTTCGACCGCGAGCTGATCCTCGCCGTGTGCGTCAATCTAGGGACGACGATCTTTGCCGCTCTCATTCTCGACGGCGGGTGGATCGCACGGCATTATGCGCCGTTCGGCATCGCACATCTGCTGCTCAGCTTGCTGATGTACTTTCGCGGCAAGCGCCGCGGTTACGTCTGGACGAACGTCGATTTGCTCTTACTGCGGCTCGGCCCGCCGATGGGATTCTTGCTTGCGATCATCTTGGCAATGCTGCGATCGTGATTCGCTTCGCACTATCCACGTCAGCCGGTGCGCCAAAGGTCATAGCCAATCCACATCAAGCCGGCGTCGATCAGAAAGTGCCCCACCCACGGCGCGTACAGCGACCGATACCGGTGATACTGCCACGCCCACACCGCGCCGCCGATGGCAATCGCGCCGGAGAAGATCCACGTCAGCGGGCCATAGCCATGTAGAAAGTTCGCCACCAGCAACACGTGGTGCGCCATGAAGCCGAGGCTGGAGATGGCAATCGCCAGCGAGAGCGGGATATACCTGCGAAGCTGTCCGAAGATAAACCACCGCCAGTAATACTCTTCGAGCAGCGAATGCACGCACGAATAAAACGCCGCCAGCGCGAAAAAATGCAGACCGTTCCGGATGCCAAACGCGGAAAGTTTGCTGGTCAGCTCGCGCGGCGCGCCCCCCAAGGTCGGCCCGCCGCGGAAGAAGCCGTAGTACGCGGCCAGTCCAGCGGCAATGACCGTCAGCCCAAACGCCGCCCCGGCCGTCAGGTCGCGCCACGTCGGCGGCGCGAGGTGAAACTGCGCGGAACGGCGAACCCCGAAAACCCAAACCGCTGGGAAAGCGAACTGCAGGACCTTCGTAACGCCATAGGCGGCGCGAGAACTCGGCTGCCCCCCGAGGTAATTGAAGTAGAGCCAGGTCGCGAACGTCGGAAAAACCAGGGCCACGGCGATCGCCACCAGGTCAACCGTCCGCCCAACATCACCCGGCGGATTCGCGTCGCCTGCCATGGTCGCGCCCTCAGACCGGAAAAGTGAGATGGTTTCGTTCGCCGAAATCCTGGGCGAACCCGCGACGAATATATCACGCAGCGATCAAGTGGAGCCGGAAGCGTCAGCGCCCGGAGTTACGGCCGCGCTGGCCACAAAACCGTCCGGTCTTGGCGAAGTGTCCATCGTCGGCCCGGCAACAACTGGCGATTCGTTCGCCACGCCTGGCGACAAAAAAACCGCCTCTCCCTGCGGGTGGGGGAGAGGCGGCTATGAGCCACAGTCCGATGCACTACGAGGCATCCATCAAGCTGAGTCATCAAAGGGATCGTCGGTACGCCAGGTGGCGTGACGCGACGCCGGTTGAAGGGTGGGTCTCAACCGCTCATCAGGACACGCCAGCCGCCCCAGCGGAGACGCCAAACCACACGCGACGCGAGCCCGTTGACGGCCATTCCGGAGCTCGCGGGGGAAGCGACTCAACGGAGACCGTCACCACGACGCATGCGCGCCAAGCGTGTCTGGCGGACGACCTAGAGCTTCGGACTGCGGAACGATACGGCGACGCACCGACGTTGTGGGCGAGGGCGCGATGCACGCCGCAAGATAACGCGCCGGGGGCCGATTGCAAGCATATTTAAGATCAATTCATATAACAGCGTTTGGCACGTCGTTCGCGGTCGCGAACGACCGACCGTGACGCGGCGCACCAAGGACCGTCCTGAGACGTACACTACGGTAGCGCGATCCAACGGAGAATCAACCATGAAGAGGCCTTCGGCAATTCAATCTCTCGCCGCCGTTTTCGCCGTGCTGCTCGGCGTCGCTTCAGCCTCCGCGGCGGAGCCCAGCTACGACCAGGTCGTCGCCAACGCCCAGGAGTATCTGATCTCCAAAGGCCAGGGCGCCGATGGCTCCTACTCCTCCCAGGTCGGCCCCGGCATCACCGGCCTGGTCACCGCTGCGCTGCTCCGTTCCGGACGCTCGCCGGACGATCCCGCGGTCGCCAAGAGCCTCAAGTACCTCGAGGGCTTCGTCGAGCCGGACGGCGGCGTGTACATGAAAGGCTCCCGCCTCAAGAACTACGAGACCTGCATCATCCTGGCGGCCTTTGCCGAAGCCAACAAAGACGGACGCTACGACGACACGCTGAAGAACGCCCAGAAGTTCCTCCGCGGCGAACAATTCGACGAGGCCGACAAGATCGACGAGGCGGACGCCAAGTACGGCGGCGCCGGCTACGGCGGCGAGTCGCGCCCCGATCTCTCGAACACGCATTTCTTTATCGAGGCCCTTCGCGCAACCGGCAGCAGCGACGACGACCCCGCCGTGCAGAAGGCCCTGATCTTCGTCTCGCGCTGCCAGAACTTGGAAAGCGAATTCAACACTTTCCCCGAGGCCGCGAAAGTAAACGACGGCGGCTTCTACTACACCGTTGCCGCAGGCGGTGGCAGCGCGGCGGGTCGCGATCCCGAAGGCGGCCTGCGCAGTTACGCCTCGATGACCTACGCGGGCCTCAAGAGCATGGTCTACGCCGGTCTCACCAAGGACGACCCCCGCGTCAAGGCTGCTCACACTTGGATCAGCAAGCACTACGACCTGGAATCGAACCCCGGCATGGGCGACGCAGGTCTTTACTACTACTATCACACCTTCGCCAAGGCGCTCGACGCGTTGGGCGAAAAGTCCCTCGTCGATGCCGACGGCAAAGAACACGATTGGCGCGCCGATCTGCTCGCCACGCTCGCCGCCAAACAGAAGCCCGACGGCTCCTTCGTCAACAAGAACGATCGCTGGATGGAAGGGGACGCCAACCTCGCCACCGGCTTCGCCCTGCTGGCCCTCAGCTACGCCAAGCCGACGCCGTAACGATTCGCCGCCTATAGCGAGCCGGAAGCGTCAGCGCCCGGAGTAAAGTGTCCCGCTCACCCGAAATCAACGAATCAAACCTATTCGCCGCTCAAGCAAAGGAAACCCATGCCCCTCGCCTTCAGAAATCGCTTCGCTCCGCTCTTGGCGGCGGTCCTGGTCGCCGCCTCGGCCGCCCAGGCCGTCGCCGCGGACGCCGCGCCGAACTACGACAAGATGGTCGCCAGCGCGAAAGACTTCCTCCTCTCGCGCGGCCAGGCGGCCGATGGTTCTTACTCCGCGCAAGCCGGCCCCGCGGTCACCGGCCTGGTCGTCACCGCGCTCCTGAAAAACGGCGCGAGCCCCGACGATCCCGCCATCGCCAAGAGCCTGGAGTACATCCAAGGCTTCGTTCACGAAGACGGCGGAATCTACAAGCCTGAGTCGAAGGTCCAAAACTACGAAACCGCGATGGCGGTGATGTGCTTCTCCGAAGCTAACAAAGACGGCCGCTACGACAAGCTCCTGGCCGGCGCCGAGGCCTTCCTCCGCAAGCTCCAGTGGGACGACGACGAAGGGCACGACAAGTCCAGCGCCAGCTACGGCGGCGCCGGTTACGGCGGTCACCAGCGCCCCGATATGTCCAATACCCAGTTCTTCCTCGACGCCCTCAAGGCGCTCAAGGTCTCCGATGACGATCCCGCGGTGCAGAAGGCGCTCGTGTTCGTCTCCCGCTGCCAGAACCTCGAGAGCGAACACAACACCTTTCCGTTCGCGGCCAAGGTGAACGATGGCGGATTCTATTACACCATCGCTGCCGGCGGCACGAGCCAGGCCGGCCCCACGGAAAACGGCGGCCTCCGCAGCTACGGCTCCATGACCTATGCCGGGCTGAAAAGCATGATCTACGCCGGCGTCGATGCCGACGACCCGCGCGTCAAGGCGGCGGTCGCCTGGCTGCAAAAGCACTACGATCTCAGCGAAAACCCCGGCATGGCCGACGCCGGCCTGTATTACTACTATCACACCTTCGCCAAGTCCCTTGACGCCTACGGCCAGGACCAGTTCGTCGACGCCGAAGGCAAAGCGCACGATTGGCGCGCCGAGCTCGTCGCCGCGCTCGCCGCCAAGCAACAGCCGGACGGCTCGTTCGTCAACACGAACGCCCGTTGGATGGAAGGGGACGCCAACCTGGTGACCGGCTACGCCCTGCTGGCGCTTTCCTACGCCAAGCCGAAGTAACCACGTCAGCGCACGACCTCGTAAAAAGAAAAAGGACCGCGACGTCAATCGATGTCGCGGTCCTTTCGCATTCCACCTGGAGCCGGAAGCGTCAGCGCCCGGAGTTACGCTCTCTTCGCATCAGAACCGTTTCGCACGAGCGACGCCCCCGCTCAGCGCCGCTGCACATTCAGCGTCGGAAAAAAGTGCGAATGATACGACGAGAAAAAGTGGGAATTGTACATGAACATGGTCGAATGCCCCGTCGGGCGCAACCCCGCATCTCCCCGTTGATCGCGAATGTTGTTCTCCACCACTGCGCTTTGCAGTGCACCAATCTCCCGGGCGAAATCCTGATTGCGCCGCCGCTGCTCTACGAACGGTCGCACCATCGTCTGATAGTTCGGCAGTCCGTCGTCGTTCGGCAACAGCAGATTCAAATAGGGACTCACCGACGGCCGCCGAAAGGCGGGCCGCGTGACCTGCGCCTGGCTCTCGCCGGCCGAAACCGCCAGCAAGCCCACGGCCAACGCCGCCCAAACCGCCATCCGAGCCATAACGCACCCCCTGCCAAACATGAACCAGGCCAGCAAAACCGGTACATTCACGCTAAGCGGCCCGGGGCCATGCGTCAAGAAAGAATCGCGATCGGGGATCGTCGCAAAGAACGAGAAAAGGCGCGATCCTGAAAGGGGATATCACCAATGGATGCCGACGACGAGCAGAAAAAAACACGTTGGCGACAGCCTGAGAATTGGCGATTCGTGGGCGCCGTTATCGACGGCGTGGCCATCGACTTATGCGGGGAAAATCCATGGCGCGTCTCATGGCAATCGATGGCGTGCGAAGTGAATCTTCCGGACCCCATTTATCCCGGTCAAAGCCACTGTCTCAATGTCTTTTCGATAATGGGCGAACACTCATTAATTGTCTTTGCCGCGGGGGAATTCTCGAACGGTGTCTGGGGGTTCTATTTGCCGCTTGATACTCCTGGCCGGCGCACAATTCAATCCGCGCTGATGCGGTGGTTCAAGAGTATTCTAAATTGGCCTTAGCGGCCCTTTCTGCGACGAAGCGACGCCAATAAAGCGAGTCAGCGGCTGTTAGAGTCGCGTACTGCTGCGTTACTCGAAATACTCGCATCCAGTCGCTCCGTCAATGTCAACGACCTTGTCGTCCTCAAAATACAAGAACAGGAGATCGCCGTCGACACGGTATTTCCAACACACAAACGGCAGATTCGTCGCTGAATCTCCGAAACGCTCGGCCACTTCAGATTCTGATACTTCCAATTTCGCCATCGGATATCCGATCAGCCCAATCACCTCATCCTGCGTCATCCCGAAGTCAACGCCGGCCTCTTCTTCAAGCGTGAGCACTCGCGGCTGGCGTCGATAGTACTCGCGGGCAAGGCCGATCGAGCAAGCAACCGCTGCGACGCAAAGTGCAAGACTTCGCAGCCGAAACTGCCATGGCTTGGTCATTGGATTGACGTCCGCGCGACGGTCTAATCTAGATAGTATGAACGATCGCCAGGAAACGGTGGATGAAACCGCGATTCTCGATCATCGACCTGTTAAGTCTAACCGCTTGGGTGGGGATTACCATTGCGGCGCTCGCCACGCTTTCTCCGAGTTGGACGTATGGCGTGTTGTGGACATGGGTGGGAGTGCTCGTCTGGAATGGCGCCAACGCGGCTCAACCGTCAGCAGCCAGGACCGTATTTGCAAGCGGTCTACTGTACGCCACGCTGATCTATAGTGCCGCCTCCGCGGCCACGGCGCGCTATGGCATTTTACCGGGGGTCGTCCAGATGCCCCACACACTATTGGCCGAGGCAATCGTGGGACCAATGCCGTCAACCGAAGGGTCACTTGCAACTACGGAATACTTGGATCGCATTATTACCGATGAATACGTCGTAATCATCTTGTTTGCGAATACCTCTCTCGCGTTCGGACTCATCGGCGGTTGCCTGGCCCTTTGGCGGCAAGGCAAATCGAAACCATCGGCGACGGAGTCGCCTCCCACAGCCTGACGACGTGGCGACTATACTGAACTGGGTGGCAACCCCTCCAACCTCCCCCCTCCAGCCTGCCCATGTGGCCTGACAGCGAACAAACCGCCGATCTCCTGGCCGCCGCCGGCGATGGCAATCCCGGCGCCGTGAATCGCTTGTTGGACCGGCATCGCGAGGCCTTGCGGCGGATGGTCGAGTTGCGGATGGACCAGACGCTCCGCCGCCGCGTCGATGCCAGCGACATCGTCCAGGACGTGCTGATCGAGGCCAACCGCCGATTGACCGAGTACATCGCCAACCCCGCGATGCCGTTCCACCTCTGGCTGCGGCACATCGCCCGCGATCGCGTCATCGACACGCACCGCCGGCACCGCGTGGCAGGCAAGCGCAGCATCGACCGCGAGCAACCGCAGGCCGCCGCGGGCCTCGACCGCTCCAGCCTCGACCTGATCGCGCAATTGCGCGACCCGGAAATGACCCCCGCCGCGGCCGCGACATGGCATGAAATGGAGCGGCGTTTCTTCGCGGCGCTCGATCAGCTCGAAGAGCACGATCGCGAAGTGCTCCTGATGCGGCACTTCGAGCAGCTTTCCAACCAGGACGTCGCTACGGCCCTCGGGCTCACCGAACCGGCCGCCGGGATGCGTTACCTCCGCGCCATGCGACGTTTGCGAACGCTGCTGGCCGAACCTGGCGACGGAGCCTCGCAGTCATGAGCCCCGAACGCGCGGTCGATGCGGAGACGGATCGGGACGAGATCCTCGCCGTGCTCCTCGGGCAATTGACCGATCGCCTGCAGCGCGGCGAACCACCGCGCCTCGAGCAAATGCTCGCCGAGCACCCCGATTTCGCCCCGGACCTGCGCGAGCTTTGGGGCGCGGTCCAAATCGCCGACGGCCTGGCGCACGCGCCGTCGTCGCGCGCGAATCCTATTGGCGGACAAGCGAAATCGCTCGAGGAATTGACCGCCCCCGCACGCACCGCCGCCGCGGATTCCACGCCGCTTATCGGCCAGTGCGTCGGCGACTACCAAATCGACGCCGAACTCGGCCGCGGCGGCATGGGCGTTGTTTACCGCGCCGAACAAATGAGTCTGCCGCGCACCGTGGCGCTCAAAATGCTCCTGGACGGCGAATTCGCCAGTCCCGCCAATCTGGCCCGTTTTCGCGCCGAGGCCCAGGCGGTGGCCGGTCTCGATCACCCGCACATCGTCCCGGTGTACGAAGTCGGCGAGCAATTAGGCCGCCCGTACTTCACGATGAAGTTCATTGAGGGGACGACGCTCGCCCGCCGGCTCGCCGATGGTCCTCTTCCCGCGCGCGAGGCGGCCACGCTACTCGCCGAAGTTGCGCACGCGGTCGACTACGCGCACCAGCGCGGCATCCTGCATCGCGATTTGAAACCGTCGAACATCCTCATCGACGCGCAAGGCCACGCCCACGTCACCGATTTCGGCCTCGCCAAGCGCTTCGCCGACGACGCTGGCCTCACGCGCAGCGGCGCGATCCTCGGCACCCCCAGTTACATGGCCCCCGAGCAAGCCGCCGGCACCCGCGGCCAGGTCGGCCCCGCCAGCGACGTCTACAGCCTGGGCACGATTCTTTACGCCATGCTCACCGGCCGCCCGCCATTCCAGGCGGCGACGCCGGTCGACACGGTGCTGCTCGTCCTGGAGCAAGAACCGCTCCCTCCGCGGATGGTCAACGCGCTGGCCGATCGCGATCTGGAAATGATCGCGCTCAAGTGCCTGCAAAAGCCGCCGGAGTTGCGCTATGCCACGGCCGCCGCGCTCGCGTCCGATTTAGAAGCGTACTTGAACGGCGAATCGATCTCCGCGCGCAGCGCCGCCTTCTCGGAAGTCATCGCGCGGATGTTCCGTGAAAAGCATCAGGCCACGGTCCTCGAAAACTGGGGCCTGCTCTGGATGTGGCACAGCCTCGCGCTCTTAGTCATCTGCTTTCTCACCAGCGCCATGCAATGGCGCGGCGTCGCCAGCCCTTGGCCTTATGCAATGCTCTGGACGTTCGGTCTCGGCGCCTGGGCGTTCGTCTTCTGGACGCTCCGCCATCGCAGCGGCCCCGTCACGCTCATCGAACGTCAGGTCGCCCACGTCTGGGCCGGCAGCATGGCCAGCACCGCCATGTTGTTCGTCGTCGAAGTCATTCTCAAGCTCCCCGTGTTGACGCTCTCACCAGTCCTCGCCATCTCCAGCGGCATGGTGTTCCTGGTCAAGGCCGGCATGCTCTCCGGCGCGTTCTATATTCAGGCGATCGCGCTTTTCCTCACCGCGGCCGTCATGGCCTGGTTGCAGGCCCGCGGCTGGCGCATCGACGTCATGCTCTTCGGCGTCGTCTCCGCCGCCAGCTTCTTTTTCCCCGGCCTGAAATACCACCGGCAACGCCTACGCAGCTCCCGCGGCCTGTGAGCGATAGTGCAATTGAAGCGGATTTTTTGACCACGGAGGCACGGAGGGCACGGAGGACATACAAGAGGAATGCAATGTGAACCGCGGAGACGCTGAGACGCAGAGGGGAGGAGTGAGAAGAGAGGCGGTACGGCAAGAACAACGCTCATT
>CAZUBB010000059.1:20473-20696 GCA_964618485.1 uncultured Pirellulales bacterium | reverse complement strand
TCGCGCCATCGGGGCGGAGGTAGCGGTTGTCATCGACATCCGCTGTTTTTTTCATCGGGGAGGTGGAACTGGTGTCGTGGAAGTGGTAGACACGCCAGCGATTGAGACGATTCTTTAGGATAATCGTCGCATCTGGATGAACAATCCAATCGGCCTCGGACTTGTGGCGTAACGCGAGTTCATCTTTTTCCGTTGCGGTCAAGCAGACGCGATACCAAGTCTT
>CAZUBB010000059.1:7678-20431 GCA_964618485.1 uncultured Pirellulales bacterium | reverse complement strand
GCAAGTTCGAGCGTGATCTCCGATGTGATTCTTGATCCAAAATAAAGCAAACGCTCGGCCCCACCGGCCCTCGTAACATATTCGCGCAATTGCCCGGCTTGAATTGCGTGCAAGAACGAAAAGACTTCAATGAAGTTCGACTTGCCGGAGCCATTCGCGCCGATCACGACATTGATCGGGTTGAGCTTCAGCGCCTCGATCGAGGCGATGCTCTTGAAGCCGCGGATGGTGATGGAGTCGAGTTCGGGCATGGGAATAGGCACTCAACGGCCCGTACATCGACGTGCATCCTACAATGGGAGCGACGTCGGCATGGGAAGACAGAATCTGGACCACACAGTCAAAGCGGAAAACGGCGGGGCTGCGACATTTCTTGATTTTGAAGTACATCCACAATCGGCTTCATCGCTTCCATGAGTTGATTTCGCTCTTGTTCTGTTAAAGGCCGACGATCTGCGGACATTGGCGGCTTCCTCCTGTGTGCGATCCAGAGTTCTCGAATCAATGAGCCTTCCCGCGGCACCGCGTTTGACGATTTCGTTCTGGCCTCCGCTAATTCACAAAGTGCGGTCCGCAAGTCATTTTGGCGAACGAAGCTTTGATCGCTTTGAAGCACGACGGGACATAGCTGTTCGTGGAGCTTGTCACCGGAGCAAAAAATCGAGGCAAAGGGCGTGTACCACAAATACTCTAGATCGACGATATTCGTCGGACGAGTACTGAAGAAGCCCTGCGCCATGCCAATACAATAGATGACATGTACGCGAAGGCAGTGGAACGCGTATGGAGCAAATGAACTAAGTGACCTGTTGATAGCAAACTTCCAACGGACACATACTCGCTCGGTCGTGTTCGTGTCGCACTTAAGGAGGTTAAGAAGGCAATCCAGCATCGGCTTCTGAAACTCGGGTGTCTCGAGCAACACTTCGACAAGACGAGCCAACTCGTCGATAGAGCCGGCTCGAAAGGGTGGCTTGGGAACTTCTCGTTTCATCGTTTCGAGGTCAGTGCTCGAGGCGCTCTCGCGCCACTGGCGCGCGAATCGCAAGTCATCTGCGCTGAACCTTCCGCTTCTCCATCGCATTACTGCTTCGTTCTCCGGCTGAACGTCAATGAAAACCCCTTTCATCCCATTACTTGCGGTCAATGTCCTGCCGCCGAGGACAATAGGCTTTCGACTCAGCGGAATCGCTTCACCCAGCAAATTTTGGACGCAAAGCGTCTGGCAATGCGCGGTGGAAATGAGTTAATTGGAAGCACCTTCTTCGCGATTTTCGACACCTCCAGTTTCGCAAGTTCCAATTCAACCGATTCCAACGAAAGGTCCGCCAATGTTTCCATCAGTAGGACTGGCGGTACAACTGTATAGAAATAGCGGCTCAATTCGTGAAGCGCCGCCCCTCCTAGCGACTGAATAGCGGATTTGTCAAAAATAATCGAAGGGCCCATCTAATTCTCCTCACACCCGCTTACTCAACTTCTCCGCCAACCGTCGCAGCGCTTTGCTCACGTCGTCGAGCGCGATGTGTACCTGGATGATGCTCATCCCGGACGTGTCTTCCCAGGCCGCGCGTAGTGCCGCGTCGAATTCTTTTTCGGTCTGGACTTCGTACCCGGTGCCGCCGCCGTAGATTTCGGGGAGTTTGTGGTAGGCCCAGGGGTGGATGTCGTTGAAGTCGCCGGGGTGGAGGAAGCGTTCGGTGCCGTAGCCTTTATTGTCCAGGATGATGACGATCGTGTTGAAGCCGAGGCGGACGATCGTGGAGAGTTCCTGGCCGTTCATCTGAAACGCGCCGTCGCCGACGATGGCTACCGTGCGGAGGTGCGGGCGGGCGACGCCGGCGCCGAGGGACGCAGGGACCGCGAAGCCCATCGAGGTGTAGTACGCGGGCGAGATGAATTCCGTGCGGCCGTGCGTGACGAGCTCGCTGGAGGCGAAGAGGGCGTCGCCGACGTCCGCGATGACGATGGTGTGTTCGTCGAGTTCGAGATTCAGCCGCGCCATCAGCCGCGTGATGGTGATGGGGGCGTCGGGATTGAGCTTGAAATCGTCTCCCCAGCCGGGCGGGAGCGGCGGGACCGGGCGCGGCGGCGGGTCGAGGCGTTGTTCGGCCAGGGCGTGGATAAAGTCCTCCAGCAGCACGCCGTGATAGTGATGGTGGCGGATCTGTAGTTGTTCGCTCGTGGCGAAGACGCACTTCCGCGGATCGAGGTTGGCGGTGTAGATGCCGAGATCGATATCAGTCATGAACGTGCCGAGGAGCAGGATCAGGTCGCTGTCCTCGACGAACTTAGTGACCTCTTCGCGCCCCATTCCGCCTTCGTACAGGCCGGCGTAGAGCGGGTGGGTCTCGGCGACGACGCTTTTGCCGAGCATGGTGCTGGCGATTGGGATGCCGGAGCCCTCGGCGAGTTGCAGCAAGGCGTCTTGCAGGCCGAAGCGATGGACTTCGACGCCGGCGATGATAATCGGCCGGCGCGAGCGGCGGACGAGGTCGCCGGCTTCCTGGACCGCTTCGGCGAGGGCATCGGGATCGCTTTGCGGCGGGCTGATGGTCGGTTCGTAGGACGCACCGGGGACGACCTTGACCATGTCGCGGGGGATCTCGATGTAGACCGGGCGCTTGTAGCGCGCGGCGGCCTCGAGACAGCGGTCGATTTCGCGGAAGGCGACGAGCGGGTCATTCAGCTCCGTGCCGGCGACGCAGATTTTTTCGAAGACTTCGAGCTGTGTGCGGAAATCGCGGACGCGGTGATGCAGGAGCGGGTTGTTGAAGCGCTCGCGGATGCCGGGAGAGCCGGTGATCACCACGACGGGGGATTTCTCGGCGTAGGCCCCGGCGATGGGGTTGGTGAGTTTGAAGCCACCCACGCAGTAGGTGACGCAGACCGCGCCCATGCCGTTGAGGCGGGCGTAGGCGTCGGCGGCGAAACCGGCGTTGTCTTCGCTGCAGCAGCCGACGACCCGGATAGGGCTCTGCTCCAGCATGGAGTAGAACGTGAGGATGTAATCTCCGGGGATGCCGAAGATGTCCTGGATTCCGTAGTCCATCAGGCGCTGGATGAGGTATTCGCCGATGGAGAGCTGTTCCACGCCGCGCTCACTGAAATCGACCGGCGCCAGGCGGCGTTGGAATGGAATGGTGTTCCCTCGCGACATCGAGTCTTCCCCCTCTCGTACAAGTCGTTCCGTGACGCAAGCGCCGGGTCCTGTATAAAGATAGGTTCGCGGGCGGGGGAGGGGTAGGCGGGGAAGTTTTCAGTTTTCGGTTTTCAGTTTTCGGTGGTTGACAAGGCGCTGCTCATTGCTGGCGGTTTTTGAGCGCCGAGCGGTCGAGCGAGGCGCTGCGGCGACGGAGGAGCCAGGCCCACCAGCCGAGGAACGCGGCAACACAGAAGAGGACGACGGCAGGGCGGGCCCAGTAGTGGTTGTAGAGATACGCGCCGACGGCGTGGAACAGTCCCCAGGCGAGGACGGCGGCCATGATGATCCAGAGGACGCGTTCGGTTTGCGTGGGTTTGGGCATACCGGATTGTGGCGCGCATGCGGCGTGCCGTCGATTGGGGCGACGATAGCTGAGGTCTATGCCCAGGACTGTAGCCGAGTCTGCGACCTCGGGGAGAGGATGGGAACGAGTCCAACGCGCCGGCCTCATAGAGGCCAGCTACAGACGGACAGCTACAGCAATTACAGCGAACGCCCGGTGGGGCGGTAGGCGATGAAGGTGAGGTCGTCGGGCTTGCTGGGTTGGCCTTCGGTGGGGGTTTGCATGCGCTGACGGCAGGAGGAGGCCAGGCCGGCGGCCACCTGGTCGAGCGGGCCTTTGCGGACGCGGTGGATGATTTCGTCGAGGTGCAGGTTATCGAAGAGGCCGTCGCTCGCGAGCAGGAGCGTGTCGCGTTCCGCGAGCTCGATCGGGGAGCCGATCTCGATGCGCATGTCGGCGGTGCCGAGCATATTCGAGACGATGTGGCGCTCGTCGTGGTGCATCGCTTCCGTCGCGTCGAGGAAACCGGCTTCGACGGCGTAGCCCACGGGCGAGTGCGAAATCGTTTGCCATTTGATGCGCCCGCGCTGGCCGACGATGAGGATCATCGAATCGCCAACGTGGTAGGGCCGGACCGTGCGTCCTTGGATCTCGACGAGTGCCAGCGTGGTGCCAGCGCCGACGCCGAGTTCGCAGATGCGCCGATTGGCCGTTTCGACCCCATTCAGGATCGCTCCGCGAAGTTCGGCGCCGTTCGAGGCAGCTTCGGACAGGGCGTCGCGGAGGGACGCCAGGGCGAGGCTGGAGGCCTGTTCCCCGGCGCGGAGGCCGCCCAGGCCGTCGGCGACGACCAGGATTCCGGACTGGTGATCGTAGGGAATCAGCGCCGCGGCGTCTTCGTTGGCGGTCTGCTTGTCGGGAGAGCGGCAAGAAAAGACGGCCGCCGAGCCTTCCCAGAGCGCGCAAAGCTCCCCGGACTCCATGTTGCAGTCTAGAAAGAGGTTCGTCGATTGGGGAGCGGCCACGGCCATGTCATGGAGGCCTGATGGTGGTGCCGGCGACAACGATTCCGAGGGGGCGTCCCGGCTCCTGAGTATTGTAGCACGGGGCGGGCTGGAGGGGGGGACGGAGCAGGAGGGAGGGAGCCGGGCGGAGGGGGAGGCAACCCATAGGCGCGACGCCGCGGTCTTGCGATTGATTCAACCGTCAAGGCCGCGGTTGGTTGGGTTGACCTTTCCCGGAAGGGGGGTGTTTGTTGTGGCTGCACGGATTTGGGGCCGTTACACTGACTTCGCGGCGCCGGATTCTCATCGCGTCGTGCGGGCCGGTTGACGGTTTTGATTCTATTCGCAGAGAGCGCTTCTGCTGGTGGTTCCACCGGCGCCGCTCGGCGAGCGTTCGCAACACTTCTGGAGGCATTCAACATGAGTATCGGTAAGCGGGGGTGGTCTTGCGCTGCACTTGGCGCGGCGTTGATCGCCGGGTTCGCAGGTGGCCCGGCGCGGGGAGAAATCTACGGCGGAATTGAATTTCCCGAAGGGGCTTCGAGCTTCGCTGATTTTGTGCTGACGTACGATCCGCTGTACTCCGGCGGCCCGGGGCCGACCGCTCCCGTGTCGCTTGATCCGCTGGAATCGCTGGGAGTTCCGGACTATTCGCCGGCGACCGACCTGGGCTACGTGACGCTCGGCCGCGGTGGACTGCTGGAAGTGCGCTTCGGCGACAACCTGCTGACCAACAGCGGTTCCGATCTGAAAGACCTGCACATTTTTGAGATCGGCCCGGACGTCGAAGACACGTTCGTGGCGATTCGCCCACTCGCGACGACGCTGGCGCTCTTGGACCCCAGCGGCGATGCCGATGGGGACGGCTATTTTGAAGTCGGCAAGGTATTCGGCGCCACGTCGTCGATCGACATCGACCTGTACTTTCCGGGCTTCCTGCCGGGCTTACTGCAGTTCGACGCAGTCCAATTGATCGACGATCCCAACGAGGGGCAGACGTCGGGAACGACGGTCGGCGCCGATATCGACGCCGTGGGGGCGATCAGCTCGGTGTTTGTGCCGGAGCCGGGCGCGATCGCGCTGGCGGGCATTGGAATGGCGGCCATCGCGGTGGCGGTGCGGCGGAGGAAGTAAGGGGGAAGTTGGGAGTTCGAAGCACGGAGCTGGGAGGGCGAGGTTCCTCCTGGCTCCTTTTTTTATTCCCACTTCATCGTTTCCAGGTAACCGCGGAGTTGGCCTGCGGTGCGGAATTTCTTGAGGATGAGGGAGCGTTTGAGGCCGCAGCAGATGGCCTTCACTTCCGGCGGCTGCTTGGCGTAGTGTTTCGCGCCGCCGAGCGCGTCGTAGAAGAGGCGGATCAGGTCGCACACGTCGTCGTGGATGTTTTCCGGTTTCGGCGCGCCCCAGTGGAACATATCCAGGAGCTTCAGGTCGAAGGAAATGCCGACCCGGCGGATGATCACGTTCTTGGCGTGCAGGTCGCCGTGGTATTCGTAAAGGTGATGGATGCGTTCCATCCCGGCGGCGAGGGCGTGCAGGCGATGGAGGGCCTGGAACGCGCCGATCCGTTCGCCGGGCTGGCGAGCGAGAAAACTCTGCAGCAGCTCGCCCTCCACGTATTCGCTGACCAGGCAGGTGATCGCCTGACCGTCAAAAGGAATCCGCTCCTGGGTGTGGTACTGGATGAGGATTGGGCAGTGCCGGAGCTTGTGGAGCTTCTTGGCGTAGAACCGGGCGGCGCGGTCGCGTGGGTTCCGGTGGGGGAAGAAGAACTTGGCGGCGTGCTCGATGCCGGTGCGGGATTCGCGCAGCTTGTAGACTTCCCCTTCCCAGCCGCGACCGAGCAACGAGACGATCTCGTATTTGTCGGCCAGCTCGGCGCCAGGCGAGAAGGCGAAAGTCTTGATGTGTCCGTTGCGCGGACTGCTACGGCGCATCGGCGGAGGCTCGAAACAGGCCAGGAAATGCAGCGAAAAAGGCGGCCGCCTGCCGCCACGCGACTCCGCCTCGGGCGGAGAGAATTGGGTCCATTCAGTTCAGTGTAGTCGGCGCGCGCCGCAGCGCAAAGTGAATGTGTGCGGGAGGAGAAAAGAAGAAGAGGAGAAAAGGAGAAAAGAATGGAGAAGGGAGGAGAATCGCGCGAAAACTGGGGTGGGCGAATGTTTCTGGGAAGCGCGTTACGATGGGGGCGCGCTGTGGGGACACTTGGATATTTGCTGTGCGCGAGGCATGCGTGGCGGTTGAGCGGTGGGAAACTCGGGTGGCCTGTCCGGGGTGTGGGTGTGTTTGCGACGATCTCGCGTTGCGTTTCGACGGCGGAAAACTCGTCGCCGTGCAGCCGGAGTGCTCGCTGGCGGAGCGGTGGTATTTCTCTCACGCCAAGGCGGAACGACCCGTTGCCGAGCTGAACGGGACGCCATGCGGACCGGAAGTCGCGATCGACCGGGCGGCCGAAATTCTGCGTGCGGCCGATAACCCTTTGATTTATGGGCTGTCGCGGAGCGCCACGCCTGGTCAGCGGCAAGCGGTGGCGCTGGCGGAGAAGCTCGGGGGGGTGGTCGACACCACGGCCTCGATGTGCCACGGGCCGTCGATCATGGCGATCCAGGAGTTCGGTGAGTGTACCTGCACGCTGGGCGAAATCCGCAATCGAGCCGACCTGGTGATTTTCTGGGGGTGCAACCCGGGGGCTTCGCATCCGCGGCATGCAGAGCGGTATTCGGTCGATCCGCACGGGCGCTACCGGCAGGATGGGCGAAGCGCGCGCACGATCGTGATGGTCGGCCCAGCCGGCCAGGTGGAGGATTGGCGGCTCGATCCGGCGGGGGCGCGGCCCGACCTGGTGATTGCGACCGAGCCGGGACGCGATTTTGAATTGATCGCGGAACTGAGGGCGCTGCTGCGCGGCGATGCGCGCGTACAAGCGTCGGGCGATGCACAGCGATTGCTCGCGCTGATGCGCGGCTGCCGGACCGGCGTGGTGTTTTTTGGGTTGGGGCTGGTCGCAACAGAGATGTGGGCGCCGCTCGTGCGTCCGATGGCGGGGCAGGTGAACGTGGCGGCGCTCTTGCAATTGGTTTCGGAGTTAAACGATCATGCGCGGTTTTTCGCGCGGCGGATGCGCTTGCAAGGGGACGTTTCGGGCGCGGACAACGTGATGACGTGGCAGACGGGATATCCGTTTGCCGTGAACTACTCGCGAGGCTACCCGCGGTACAATCCGGGCGAGTTCAGCGCGAGCGAATTGCTCGACCGGGCAGACGTCGACGCGTGCTTGTTTGTCGGGACGGAGACCGTGGCGTATTTTTCGCGAAGGGCGCATGAGCATCTGGCGTCGATCCCAACGGTGGTACTCGATTACCCCGGCGCCGAGCTTTCTTTTTCACCGACGGTACATATCACCACGGCGGTCTATGGTCTGCATGCCGACGGCGGCGTGTACCGGATGGACAATGTGCCACTTCATCTGCGAGCCCTGATCGACGGGCCCTATCCGACAGATGAGTCAGTGCTGCGCGCGATTGCGGCGCGGGTGTGAAGGCAGATTCTGTTGCGGTGCAACGCATCGTACTGGAGACCGTCGGTCGGGCCGGTGGCACGGTCGGGAGACCGTGCCACAACGTGTATTCACTCCGGGCGCTCACGATTCCGGCTCCCCGGGCAGGAATCCGAAATCCGGTTTGCGGGCGCGATCGTCTGAATGGACAAGGCGAGACGGCCGTACGGTGATCGGCCGCGTGCGAACAACAAGGCCGGAGGGTATTGCGATGCGAGTTCTTCCTAGGTGGTCGCTGGTGGCCGTGGCGATGTTGTGTTGGGCGGCCGACGCGCGGGGAGCGATTTTTCCGCAGGATCATGGGGCCTGGCCAGCGGATTGGCCGGCCGAATTGGAGCCGCTGCGGGCGACTTCGCGGACGATCGGCGTGGGGACGGGGATTCAGGAGAACATCTACGAGATCCCACTCGCCGACCGCGAGACGTTTGAGAAGATCTGGCCGGTGATCCTCAAATTGCACACACATGGCGGACGGATCATGTTGACCAAGGCGGGCGAGGCGTCACATCCGAACTGGGGCGAGATTCTCAACAACAAGCAGGCCACGGTGCGGATCTACGCGCCGAGCGGCGGGTTCATGTCGAACGAGGCGACCGATCCGAACGCGCAGGTCGATTACGACGCGCTGGTCAAAGAAGGCAAGGCGCTGAAAGCCGACGCCCCGTGGCCGGCGGAGTTGGTCGGCTCGAAAGGCGAGCTGCCGGAGTATGTCATCGCGCGGAAAGGCGAGGACGGTCGCATGATCTGGAAGCCGGCCGATCCGTATGCCGCGGGGGATCAACGCTTCGAGGGATTTTACAATCGGGCGCGGGTGGATATTGAGCTGGTGGTCGACGGAGCGATTATCGACCTGAACCGTACACGATTTCCGAGCGAGTCGACGGTGCGCGATCAGCGGTTTGAGGGGGAGGGCGATTAGAAGGAGGATTCACCACAGAGGCACGGAGGGCACGGAGGGAGGATGAGTGGGAGGCGGGTGGTTGGAGTTCAAAACGACGAGAGAACGAGCAGCACCATGAGGCCGTTGGCGGTGTTGGTTGCGCAGGCGAATACGTTGAGCCAGTTCCCTTCGCGATCGCTAGCGAAGTGAAATGCTAACAGGGCGCTGAGAATACCGAGTGGCATTTGGACGACGATCGCAAAGAGGGCCACCAGACCGAGGAGCGCCGGGGGACGACCGACGACGAGACTGATGAGGGCGAGGCTGACGATCGACGCGATGATGAAACCCGGCCAGAGACCGAAGACATCGGAGATACGCAGGCGACGGCTGGCCGGGCTGGAACGGCATTCACGGAGGCGCAGCATGGGGAACGCGAAGGCCATGCCGAGCGCAACCCCCATGTAGATGCTGGCGAATGGGCCGGTTGCGGTGCGCCCGGCGTCTTCCGGGAATTCGAGCGCGAGGCGGCGCTGCTCCTCGGTACGAAAGTGCGCCATCAGGGCGAAGCCGATGCTCAGGCCGACGAACAGTAGCAGCATGTCGGACAGCGCGAAACGGCGGCGCGGCGCGGGAAGCTGGTCCATCGGTTGGTCCAAGCGCGTGGGGCCACTCGGCGGTTCAGTCGCGAAAGCGGCCGTTGCTCCGGGCGCTGACGCTTCCGGCTCCACTACGAGTGCTGCGCGCGATTAGTTCGCGGCGACGCCGAAGTCGCCTTCCAGACTGCGCCAGACCGAGTGGATGTGGTTGGCCTTATTGCCGGCGGGGTCGGATTGGATGTTGACCAGTTCCAGGACGAAGGTCGGGCCCTGCACGCGGTAGTAGTGGCCGACGCCCGGCTTGGTGGCGCCCCACCAGGCGAAATGGACGCGACCCAAGTCGTGGTCTTTGATATCGGCCTGGCGGGTCGCGGCGAGCGGGGCTTCGAGGTGGTTGGAATAGGTTTCCAAAAGCGTCCAAAGGATTTTCTTCTGCGCTTCGGTCATGTCGGCCGCGGCGATTCCTTCCGGCGCGGTGTGCGGCGGCTGCGGTTGGCCGGCGGCGCGGTAATCGTCCGGGGCCTTGTCGGCGATGAGCGCCTTCTTGAGCTGCGCGGCGTCGAGCGAGGCGAGGAGATCGAAAGCGAGTTGCTCTTCGTTGGCGAGCGTCCGCGTGCCGACTTCCGGGCCGCCGTCGATGAAGGTGTGGACCGTGGCGGGATTCGCGCCCCAGAAGCTCGGGGAATCGCTGATGACCTGGCCATCATTTACGGCGAAATTGAGCGAGAAGTGATGGCCTTCAAAGCTCCAGCCCCAGTTGCCTTGGTCACCGGGCTTACCGAAGATCGTCAGGAAGTAACGTTCGGGATCGCGGAAGGGCGTGCCTTGCTGGCCTTTCTCGCCTTCGCGGAGGTTGTTCTCCAGCGACATGATTTTGACGGCCTTCTCGTAGCCGACGTCACTGAGCGCCGATTTCAGCAGCTCGTGGCACAGTTGCCGTTGGGCGGGGCTCATTTCGCGGTATTGCAGGCCCTTGCGCTGGTCTTTGGGGATGTTGTGCCAGTCGAGTCGGGCGGGATCGTCGTAGTCGCGGACCGCCTTGGCGCGCTCGTCATCGCTCAGGGACGCGAGGAAGTTATTCGCCGCGGCGGCCATGGCGCTGGCGACTTCACGGGAGTCAGTGACTTCGGCTGCCCGGAGCGCGCAGGTGAAGAGCAGCAGAACGGGCAGGGAGAGAGCTAGACGCTTCATGGCGGAGGATCCTGGAGCGGATAACGGTGGGCGGTGGGCAGAAAAAAGCCGAGGCGGGACTGCCGTTCTTATGGCTGCTCCGCCTCGGCGTGTCAAGTCGCGGACGTGCTTGTCATTGCGCCGGCGCTTCGTCTTTTTCTTCTGGCTGTTCCATGCGGACGAGGAGCCAGTTTTCGGTTTTCTCGGCGCCGAAATGGACGAGCGCGGGGGCTTCTTCCTGGGTCAGGTTGTAGAGGCCGGTTTCTACGACGATGTTTTCGCTGTCGCCGATGCGGAACGCGACGCGTTGCGTGTTCTTATCGACCTGGCCTTGGATCGCTTTCGCGTCGTCGGTCTGCGAGTTATAGAGCGTGCCGCTGATGACGCCTTGCCGGTTGACGGCGAGTTGGATCGAGCGGCTGGGATCGACGTCGTGCTCGGTCGTGGAAATGGCGAACGTGCCAAGCGCCATCCATTCGGCCGCTTCGGCTTCCTCGTCATTGGCCGGCGGCGGGACCGTGGCCAGGTCCATGGCGCTTTGGGCGAACTCGTCGGCGGTCGCGACTTGTTCGCCGTCGATGTAGACGGAGTTGTCTTGATAGACGACGTTGCCGCCCTGGCCGTAGTCGTAAAACACCGGTTCGGACCAGACGTTGGCGGGGGCGCTCCAGGTGAACCAGTTCACGACGTTATTGAAGACGGGAACGCTCCACCAGTAGCTCCAAGGGCGGGTGTTGAACCACCAGCCGTAGCTCCAGCCTCCCCAGGGAAAGCGATGGCGCTGCCACCAGGCGGGGCCGAACCAACCGGCGTGACGATGCCAGCCGCCCCAACCGATGCGCACGCCGGCGCCCCAGCCGCGCCAGAAACCGACGCGGTTCGGGTAGCGCGTGCCCCAACCGTGCAGGCCGCCGATCTGGTTTTGCCAGCGATTGCCGATGTTGTTAATCTGCGTGTTGTTGATGTTCACCCAACTTGGGCGGTTGTTGATGACCGTGTTGCGCCCGAGGTTGATTTCGCCGATGTTGATCGGACGGCCGTTGATGCCGGGCCGATTGAAGGCGGGTCGATCGAAATCTGGACGGTTGCCACCGCCGGGGCGGTCGACAATTCCGGGCCGGTTGCCCGGGCCGGGCCGATCACCGATACCGGGACGGTCGCCAGTTCCAGGACGGTCGGGGCGCGTGATACCAGGACGATCGCCGGGGCGGTCACCGGGGCGCAAATTGCCGGGGAGCGTCTCCGGACGGAGCGGGCGATCCATGCCGAGGAAGTCGCCGAGATCGCCGGGGTTGGGGCGCGTGACGCCGCCGGGACGCGTGGGACGCGTTTGGCCGGGGCGTTCAGCGCCGCCGGGAAGATTGGGCCGCGTGACGGGGCGGTTTCCGCCGGCGATTTGCCCGGGGAGCGTCGTGGGGCGTTCGAGGCCGCCTAAGTCGGGCAGGCTCGGGCGCGTTACGCCGCCGGGGAGTTGGTTGCCGGGGCGATTGGAGATGTTGGGGCGTTCGATGTTCGGACGCGTGGAGGGCAGCATCCCGCCGCTGGGGCGGTTGATGTTCGGCCGATCGCCTGTGGGGCGGTTGATGTTAGGGCGTTCGATGTTGGGTCGTTCCACGTTGGGACGATTGACGTTCGGCCTCTCGACCGGACGGTTGACGTTGGGACGGTTGGCGTTGGGTCGCTCGATGTTCGGGCGATTGACGTTGGGACGATTGACATTGGGGTGGCTAACGCTCGGCCGGCTGACGCTGGGGCGATTCACGTTGGGGCGAGGCGCGGAATGTCCGCCGCCGCCCATGTGACCAGCGCTGGGACGTCCGGCCGGTCGCGCCGCGGCTGCTGCTCGGGCGCCGCCACCTCCGCCACCGCCAGCACGTGCGCCGCCTCCGCCGCCTCGTGCGCCTCCGCCGGTAAATCCTCCGCCGCGCCCGAGCGCATCGGCGCTCGCGAGCGCGACGATCGCGCTGGCAACCAGGAATGATTTGAACGAAGTATTCATGTCGCTGCTCCGCGCTGGATGTTCGAGGTTACTGGGTTCGGGCGCCGGTCGCTGGGG
>CAZUBB010000059.1:0-7668 GCA_964618485.1 uncultured Pirellulales bacterium | reverse complement strand
TTGGAGGGTTGCGGTTCTCCCTCGATTTCGTGTCCGACCAGTTCCATCGACATCGTGGCGTCATCGATGCGTTTCAAGACATAAGTGCCGGAGGCGGCGTCGCCATCGGCGAGCGTCTGGCTCGACTTGATCAACCATTCATCGCCGTGGCGGGACCAGACGGCGTCGCCGAAAGAGCCGTCGGAGTTGAACGACCAGGAGCGAATCTCCTTGCTGCGCGGATCCCAGGCGATGATTTGCGTGCCTTGTTGCGTGGCGCCATCGTCGGACGTCGCCGTGTACGAGCGCAACAGGAAGGCGTTGTTCGCGGTCCAGCGGATATTGCTTTCGACGCGCGTCCCTTCGCCTTCGTCGACCCAAGCACCCACGAGCCATTCCAGGTCCGCGAGCGCATCTTGCGGACTGGCGGGCGTGGCGAGCGGCATTTCCTCGATCGAGTCAATCAGCCATTTGCCGTCCTGGTTGATGAGAATCGCCGAAAAGGCGTTGACTGCGGGATCTTCTTCGGCAGCGCCGAACGTCGTTTCGCCTTCGACACTGGCGACGTCGGGCTTGATCATACGTACGCGATCGACGCGCCCGGCGAGTTTGGATTCGGGCTGATCTTTGAAAGCCGTGGCGAGATCGGCCTGGATGGCGGCGCGGCCTTCGGTGCGCCGGCCCGATTCGCGATCGACGTGTGTGGCGTTTTCGGACCACATAGCGGCGGCGGCCGGCAGATCTTGCATGTTGAAGGCGGCGACGTAATCGCTGAGCGCTTTGCGCACTTCTTCTTCGGTGGCGCTGGCCTGCGTGGCGGTCGAAAGCACCGTCGCAAGGAATGCGGCAACGGAAAGTAACTTGGACATGGTGGGGGCCTCTGAGAAGTCGATGCGGGGGAGATGACCGCCGCGCGAGCAACCAAGTGTAGCGGTCGACGCGGGGGTTTTCGAGGCGCTGGAAGGAAACTTCAGCGAAATAAGATTACGCCGGGCAACCGCAAATGAGCGGTCCCGTCGCACCGATGAGGAAGCTCTGATGCGAGCTTGGCGCGGCCGTGAAAGGTAGGAGGCGACTCCGTCGCCGCTCATCCGTGGCCGTTTTATTGACGGCCGTTTGCAACTGAACGGCGACTATTCCATAGGCGACGGAGTCGCCTCCTACAGGTGATGGAACTACGAGTTACCGATGAAGAAAGCAGGCGGGGAGATCTGCGGGACTGGTCGCAGAGTCTCCCCGCCGTGCCGGCTTGCTCCGGGCAGTCGGGTGGAGCAAGGCCAAGTTGCAATCGTCTTCAATTCATTGCGTCGGTGGCGAAAGCGGCCGCTGCTCCGGGCGCTGACGCTTCCAGCTCCAAGGGGTCACTTAGTCTTGGATGACGACATTGTCGCCGGGGCCGCCGTCGAGGACGTCGACTCCGGGGCCGCCGAGCAAGACGTCGTCGCCCGCGCCGCCGAGGAGCACGTCGTTGCCGGCGCCGCCGATCAGGATGTCGTCATCGGCGCCGCCGTCGGCCGTGAGCTGGATGGCGCCCGTCGCAAGGCCCGAGCCCTCCACGACGTCGTCGCCAGCGAGGGCGTTGACCGAGACTCGGTCGTTGGCCGCCTCAGCGCCGGTGATGTTGACTTGCGCCGCGAGGCCCAAGACGCTGGTGCCCGACGCGTCGCCGACTAAGAGGATCACGTCTTCGCCGTTGGTTCCTTGCACGATGACGTTATCGACTTGACCGTCGCCAGCGCCGCCGGTAGCGGCGAGGTTGAGGTTGACTTCGGTCACATCGGTGCCGGAGAGATCGTTGACGACAACCACGTCCGCGCCGCCGAGGGCGTTGAAGTCGATCGCTTCGACGTCGTTGAGGTCCATCACCACGTTGGCGACGTTGCGGAAGAAGATCACGCGGCCGCCGTTGGCGGCGATGTCGATGTTCTCGGAGACATTAGCGCCGTTGAAGAGCATCTTGTCGAAGCCGTCCTGGCCTTCGAGCGTGTCGTTATCGTCGCCGGGGTTCCAGACGAAGGTGTCATCGCCGGCGCCGAGCAGGGCAGTGTCGTTACCGTCGCCGCCGTTGACGAGGTCGTTTCCTTCGGAGCCGAGGAACAGGTCGTTGCCCAGGCCGCCGTTCATGGTGAGCTGGATGCCGTCGGCTTCGAGCGAGGTGGCGTCGATAACGTCATCGCCGCCCAGGCCGTTCAGCGTCAGGCGGTCGTTGCCCACTTCCTGGAAGAAGAGATCGACGGCGGCGTGGAGTCCGAAGACGCGCACTCCGCCGGCGTCGCCATTAGCGCCGAACGTATCGGCGCCGTTCGTGCCGTTGACGGTGACGGAATCGGCCGCGGCATCGCCGCCGCCGTTGGGGCCGCGGAGGTCGAGCGAAACCTTGGTAACATCCGTGCCGCTTAACGCGCGGAAGTCGATTTCTTCGAGGTCATTCAGATCCATCGTGACGTTGGCCACGTCGCGAAGGAAAAGGACGCGGCCTCCGTTGGCGACGACGTTGATGTTCTCGCTGGCGTTGGAGCCGAAGAAGATCATGCGGTCAGCGCCGTCCTGCCCTTCGATGGTGTCATTGCCGTCGCCCGGATCCCATTGGAAGACGTCGTCACCTGCGCCCAGGAAGGCGACATCGTTTCCGTTGTCACCGAAGACGAAGTCGTTGCCGTCACCGCCAAGGAAGACATCGGCGCCTTGACTGCCGAGGAGCGTGTCGTTGTCGGCGCCACCGTCGACCGTGAGCTTGACGACGCCGGCCGGCAACGTGGTCGCCGTGACGCCGTCCTCGCCGCCGAGCGCGTTGACCACGAGCGCGTCGTTGGCGCCCTCGGAGTTCGTCAGATTAACGCGAGTCGGAAGACCGATCACCGCGACGCTGGTTCCCGCGCCAAAGATGTCGATCACGTCGTTGCCGTTCGTGCCATGCACGATGACGACATCCGCCTGCGCGTCGCCGGCCGTGCCGCCGATGGTTCCGCCGAGATCGACGTTGATTTCCACGACGTCAGTGCCGGTGAGATCGTTCACGGTCACGGTATCTGTGTTGCCGAGCGTGTTCAAGTCGACGCTTTCCACGTCATTGGTGTCCATGACGATGTTGCCGAGGTTGCGCGTGAACCGCAGGCGGTCGCCGTTAGCGGAAAACTCGAACGCCTCGGCGCCGGCGCTGCCGTTGAACAACATCGTGTCGAAGCCGTCCTGCCCCTCCACGGCGTCGCTGCCGTCGCCCGGGTCCCACTGGAAGACATCGTCGCCGGCGCCGAGAAGGGCCGTGTCGTTGCCCTGCTGGCCGTCGATGAAGTCGTTGCCGTCGCCGCCGAGAAGGAGATCGATGCCGTTGCTTCCGAGCAAGGTGTCGTTGCCCGCGCCGCCGTCGACGGTGATCTGAATCAGCGCGGCAAGGTTTCCGGTGGCGGAGAAGCTATCGTCGCCGCCATTGGCGTTGACGGTGAGTTTTTCGCTGGTGCCGATATCAATCGAGAACGGCGCGGGATCAAGGCGATCGAAGCGGACGCGCGTGCCGTTGGCCGTGGTGGTGAAGACTTCGGCGCCCCCTCCGCCGTTGACTTCCACGGTGTCGACGCCGGCCCCTCCTTCGTTGAGGTCGGTGTCGTCGCCCGGATTCCAGATCATGCGGTCGTCGCCGCCTTGGCCGAAGGCGAGATCGTCGGCGTCGCCGCCGGTGAGCGTGTCGTTATCGCCGCCGCCGAAGAGGAAGTCGACGCCGCCCTTGCCGAGGAGCGTGTCGTTGCCAGATTGCCCGAAGAGTTGATCGGCGCCGCTGCCGCCGGTGATGACGTCGTTACCGCTGCCGCCGAAGATGAACGCTTGCGGAAGGGCGCCGCTGGCTTCGTTCAAGGTGATCGTGTCGTTTCCGCCGCCGCCGAAGATTTGCAGCCGCGCGGTATTCGCGACCGTGGGCGTTCCCCCGAGGATGTTCACCGCGCCGCCGTTGACGAGCAGATTGCCCGCGGCGTTGCGGCTGACTTCGATGGTGTTATCGAGATTGTCGCCCTGGATGGCGAGGACGCCGACGTTGGGGATGAAAAAGGCGTTGACAGCCGGCGTGATGCGAGCGCCGAGTTGCTCGATCGACGAGCTGCGGCGCGGCATCGCCTTGCGATTCGATTTGTTGCGGCGGGCCAGGTTGGTGAGCCATTGGGACCAGCTACGTCGTGACATAATTTGCGCCTCTGCGTGGGAAATGGTGTTTTGGCCGGACTTGCCAAGGGTCGTGTGATGGATTGGGTAGGAGTCTTCGACTCGGCGAGTCTGGCGAGGTGGGATGAAGCCAGGCAGGCCAGGGAACTCGGATTGGGTGTCCTGCTCGCTTGTTCGTCGGCTGCGCGGCCTTGTGACAGGTCAGGGAGATTTTTTTTGTGTGAGTCTGGGTGAGCGCCGCGTGATTTGCCGGGGATGCGAAGTAAAATCGGAGGCGGATCGCGGCGGAACGGCCTGCCCACCGCCCAACGGGGGCAGTTACAATAGAAAAATCCCCGTGGCGGACGAGGTCGGCCAGGACTGCGCGAAAAAAAGCGGGCCGTGACATTCAGTGGCCGTCGCCGCCAGAGGCGGCGGGAGCGTCGACGATTTTTTTCGCCGCAACAGTGGTCCGTCATGTCACAACACGAATCTGACGCCGAACGAGAATTGTTGACCTCGCCCGAGGATCGGGTGGCGTTTGATCGTTTCACGCGCCTGGACGCGCGATTGCAGCACAAGATCGAACCGGAAGATGTGGTGCAGTCGGTTTATCGCAGTTTTTTTCTGCGGTATGGGAACGAGTTGCCGGAGGAGCAAGGAATCGAAGGACTGTGGCCGCTGCTGACGTTGATCACCGTGCGCAAATGCGCCGATCGCGTGCGTTATTACCAGGCGGAGCGACGTAAGGTCTCGCGCGAATCCACGGGAGGCGGCGCGGCGGACGACCGGCCCTTGCCCTGGCAGGAGGCGGTAAGCCGGGAACCGACGCCGGAACATGCGGCGGTGTTGGCGGAGACGTTGGAGAATTTGCTGGCGAACCTCGACGCGGACGAGCGGTCCATCATCGAATTGAGTTTGCAGGGATTCTCCACGCAGGAAGTGAGCGAACGGCTCGGACGGGCTGAACGCTCCGTACGGCGCGTCCGCGAACGGGTGCGCAAGCACTTGGAGCGGCAATAGCGCGCCGTCGGCCGCCCGAACAGCCGCTGCGGAATGGGAACCGAGTTAGAGAGAGCCGTGTTTGCGCATGAAGCCGTTTCGTTCGAGCCCTGACGCACAAATCCATTTGACGGCCAGCCCCAGCTGGTCGCATTGCGAGGGTTTGATCAAGTCGTTCGAGGACGCCTGGCGAAGCGGGCGGTCGCCGACGATCGAGGAGCATCTGCTCTCGGCGAGCGACGTGCGGCCAATGCTGTTGCTGGAGCTGGTGCACATCGATCTGGAGTTTCGACTCAAGGCCGGCACGGCGGCGCGCGTCGAGGATTACTACTCGGAGTATCCAGAGCTGGCCGGCGATCCAAACGTGCTCCTGGAGTTATTGGAGGCCGAGTATCAGTTTCGCCGCCGCGCGGATCGCAGCGTAACGGTGAGTGAGTATGTCGATCGCTTTCCGCACCTGCGGGCAGCGCTTGAAGAGAGGCTTGCCACTGCGCAACTGAAGACGATTATCGCCGCCTCGGGACCGGCGCCGAATGATCCGCACGTGCGCCCTGAGGCGCCTGGTTACGAATTGATCGAACCGATCGGCCGCGGCGGGATGGGGATCGTCTTCAAAGCGCGGGAGCCGAATCTCGATCGGTTGGTGGCAATTAAGTTCCTTTCGACGGAGCTTGCGCCGCGATCGGATCGACTGGAACGGTTTTTGCGCGAGGCGAGGACGGCGTCAGGGCTCAATCATCCGCATATCTGCACGATCCACGCGCTTGGCGAACACGTGGGGCGGCCGTACATCGTGATGGAGCTCGTGGAAGGTGAAACGCTGCGATCGCTCGCCGGACGTCGGCCTTCTTTGGAAGAGACGATCTCCTGGATCGAGCAGGCGGCGCGTGCGCTCACTGCGGCGCATGCGGCCGGCGTGGTGCATCGCGACATCAAGCCGGAAAACCTGATGCTCCGGGCGGATGGATACGTGAAGGTGCTCGACTTCGGGCTGGCGCGGCGTCTGCCTTCGATCGCAGACGCGGACGCTTCGCCCGCGCAGGATACCGGCGTCGGCACGCTGATGGGGACCGTGGGCTACATGTCGCCGGAGCAAACGCGCGGCGCCGCGGCGGAGGCGGCTTCGGATGTGTTTTCGCTGGGGATCGTGCTGTACGAGTTGCTGACATCGCGGAATCCGTTCGCGGGGGAATCGCCGATCGCGACGTTACATGCCATCGCCTCGACGCCGGTGATTGCGCCGGCGCGATTGAATCCGGCCATACCGGCGGCGTTGGACGGGCTCGTGATGGCGATGCTCCACAAGGATCCGCAGTTGCGACCGTCGTCGGCGGAGGTGCAATCGCGATTGGAAGCGTTACGCGGGGCGCAAGTCCGAGAAAAGACGGCAAGCCAAGGGCGGTCGCGCGTGCATCGCGACGCGGAGCTGGCGGCATTGCGCGCTGCGTTCCAGCAGGCGGAAGCGGGACGCGGCGGGCTGGTCTGCCTGCGTGGCGAACCGGGGATCGGTAAGACGACGCTCGTCGAGGATTTTCTGGCGGAGATCGAGTCGTCGTGCACGCCGTGCCTGATCGCGCGAGGGCATTGCTCGGAGCGACTGGGGGACGCCGAGGCGTATTTGCCGGTCGTCGATGCGCTCGAGAACTTGATTCGCGGCGATGATCGCGGCGCGGCGACGCGGACGCTCAGCGTGCTGGCGCCGAGTTGGTACGCGCAAGTGGTTCCGGACGCATCGACCGACGCGCCGGCGCTGACGGGTTCACGGCGAGCGGGTTCGCAGCAGGCGATGCTGCGGGAGTTTGGCACGTTTATTCAGCAGGCCTCGCGGTTGGCGACGGTGGTGCTATTCATCGACGACGTGCATTGGGCCGACCTTTCGACGGTCGATCTGCTCGCGCACGTGGGGCGGCAGTGTCACGACTTGCGTGTGCTGACCGTGGTGACCTATCGACCGACGGAGATGCTGCTGGGGCCGCATCCGTTCCGCGGCGTGCAGCTGGAGTTGCAGGGGCGCGGCGTTTGTACGGAATTGGAAGTGGGATTTCTCGCGCGGCGCGAGATTGACGATTACTTAAATCTCTTGTTCCCTGGGCATGCTTTTCCGGCCGAGTTAGCAGAGCTGATCTATGCCCGCACCGAGGGGAGCCCGTTGTTCATGGCGGACCTGGTGCGGTTCTTGCGCGAGCAGGGGGTGCTGGAGGAAATTGACGGGCGCTGGACCGTGGCGCGTGAGTTGCCGGACTTGTTGCGCGAGCTGCCGGAGTCGGTGCGGGGGATGATCGAGCGGAAGCTGGATCGACTCGATGGCGAAGATCGGCGGCTGTTGACGGCGGCGGCGGTGCTGGGGAGCGAGTTTGAATCGCTGGTGATCGCCGATGCGCTCGACCGCGATCCGGCCTGGGTCGAGGAACGCTTGCAGGTGCTCGACCGCGTGCATGGCCTGGTGCGTTCGCTGCGGCCGCACGAATTGCCGGACGGCGGGCTTTCCGTGCGATTTGCTTTTGTGCATATCCTCTACCAGCAGGCGCTGTATCACCAACTGCCGCCGACGCGCCG
>CAZUBB010000058.1:11434-20767 GCA_964618485.1 uncultured Pirellulales bacterium | reverse complement strand
CTCTTTGTGCTATGGTGTCTGTGTGCCATAAGTGAGGGCGCAGAACGCCTATGATAGAACAGATTTCGTTGGAAACTGCGGCCGACCAGCAGAAACTGGCCGCCTGGATCGCGTCCGCGCCGACCGGGCTCGCGGCGAAATTTTCGTCAAGCCTCAAGTGGCAGAAGGCGCTCCAGGCCGGGCTGGGGCATCAGCCATATTTGATCGTTTCGACCGATGAACGATCGGGAGCGGCCGATGGCTACCTGCCGCTGAGCTTCGTCCGCAGCGCACTCTTCGGGCGCTATTTGGTGAGCCTTCCCTATCTCAACTCCGGAGGCGTGGCCGCCTCGGACCACAACGTCGCCAGCGCTCTCATTGAGCGCGCCGCACAGCTGGCCGATCAACTCAACGTACGGTACCTCGAACTCCGCCAGGAAGCCGAAACGGTCCATCCTCGCTTGGCCCATGCACGAACGTCCAAGGTATTAATGCGGCTGGAACTGCCGGACTCCAGCGAATCGTTGTGGAAGCAACTCGACCCCAAGGTGCGCAATCAAGTGCGCAAAGGCGAAAAGCACGAGCTGACCGTGCATTGGGGTTCACACGATCTGCTCAATGACTTCTACCGCGTGTTCGCGTACAACATGCGCGATCTTGGGACGCCTCCTTACTCTCGACGGCTCTTTCGCGCCATCCTCGACGAGTTCCCGGATTCCGCGGAGCTTTGCGTCGTTCGCCAGGGTGACGTCGCAATCGCCGCGGCGCTACTTGTCCACGAACTCGGAGTCTCCCAGGTCCCTTCCGCGAGCTCGCTGCGCAGCCACAATTCCACCAACGCCAATATGCTGATGTACTGGCGCCTGATCTGTCGGGCGATTGAACGGAGGGCGAATTGCTTCGACTTCGGCCGCAGCACCCTCGATGGCGGCACCTACCGCTTCAAGAAACAATGGGGCGCCGTCGCCTGTCCTTCGATCTGGCAATACTACGCTCGGCAAGGCGACGTCAACGAACGCCGCCCCGATAATCCGCGCTATCGCCGCGCCATCGCCATCTGGCAACGCCTGCCCGTGGCGCTAACGCGACTGATCGGCCCCCCCATCATTCGCGGGATTCCCTAAGCCTTCGGCGCTGCACAACCGATACGGCGCGGAATTTGCGTTTTTTCGGCAGGGCCAGCCAAGATCGCCGAAACTCCTCGAACATCACGGCCGATACGCATACAATATCCGTGGCAGGTCCGATCGCGCTGTCATTTCGTCGAGGACGCTGACATGCTGAAACAAATCCTGGTCGCAGCTGCGCTGCTTGCCTTGGCAAGCGAAGCCCCCACGGTCGTGGTGGCGCAAGGCCGCGCACGCCCCCAAGGGCGCCAAGGCTATACCAATCGCGTCCAGCGGTCGACGGTCACTCCGTATCTGAACCTGAATCGCCGGGGCGGCACGGCCGTGAACAACTACTACACCCTGGTGCGCCCCCAGCTCCAGCAAGAGGTGATCAACGGCCGTCAGCAGGACGCGGTTCGCGACCTTTCGGACGAATTCACCCAAGACCGGCTGCGTCAATCGGAAGAGGCCCTGCCGGCCACCGGCCATCCCGTGCGATATCGCTACTTTTCGCACTTTTACAACAAACCCCAGTAGGGTTTTCTTCGCCGTCCAAGCCGCTTGCCCGCCCCAGATGGCGAGGGCGATTCGCCTACCGGCCCAACTGCGCAACTCTTTGCGCCGTAATCGCATGCGGCTTCCGCCGCGTTGGCAGGATGAGCGTTTTCGGCTCCCGGTATTGGAATCTCATGACGCCGTCTCGAGGGGTGCCCCGCGCTCCTCGGCAGGGCCGCGCGAATCGCTAACTTCGGCATAAAGATCATGTCCCTCAAAGTCCGATGCCACTCTCTGGGTGGCCCCGATTCACGCTATTGACTCGGCGTGCCGCCGCGTGTGTCGCAGGAGCAAAGCTGTGGCGTTTTCCCGTGATTCCGCCGTCTGGCGCGCGATGTTCGTCCTGCAGCTCTGCTGCCTGTTCGGCTGCGCTTCCGTCCACCACAAGGGCAAGGCGTCCAAGGACTCCCCGCTGCCATTGCATAAGCCCGTCCCCGCGGCGCCGTCGCCGATTCCGCGCGAGCTGCAGAAAACGGTACTGCCGGACTATGTTATCGAGCCCCCGGACATCTTGCTGATCGAGGCGGTCCGCCTGATTCCCAAGTCTCCGTACCGGCTGGCGCCGCTCGACGTTGTCGAATTGCAGGTGGACGATTCGCTGCCCGACAATGCGATCAATGGACCGTTCTCCATTGAAGGCGGCGGCATCATCAATCTCGGACCTCCTTATGGCTCCGTCATCATCGTCGACATGACGATTGAAGAGGCCACGGCGGCGGTGCGGGAACGCCTCGCGCAGTATCTCCGGGCGCCAAAAGTCACAATGCGGCTGCTGGAGATGGCCGCCTCGCAACAGATCAGTGGCGAGCACGCCGTTGGCCCCGATGGCATGGTCAGCCTGGGCACCTATGGAAAGGTCCAGGTCACCGGCATGACGCAGCAACAAGCGAGCGCCGCCATCGAAGCGCATCTCGCGAACTACCTCGATCGACCCCGCGTCGCCGTCGATGTCTTCGCCTACAACAGCAAGGTGTACTACCTCGTAACGCAAGGCGCTGGCCTCGGCGACGGCGTGTCGCGCTTCCCCATCACCGGCAACGAAACCGTGCTCGACGCGATCGCCGACGTCAACGGATTGGAGTCGGTTTCCTCGAAGCGCATCTGGGTCGCGAGGCCTTCCCCGCTGCAGGGACCGGACCAGATCTTGCCGGTCGACTGGGAAGCGATGACGGCTCGCGGAAAAACCGACACCAACTACCAACTCATGCCAGGCGACCGCGTGTACATCGCGGAAGACCGCATGGTGGCCATGGATACGTTCGTCAGCAAGGCCTTGTCGCCGTTCGAGCGAATCGCTGGCTTCATGTCGCTCGGCACCCAGACGGTCTCGGGCATCCGCTTCTTCCAGCGTGGCCAGAGCCAGGGCTTCATCTTGCAATAGTGAGCGGATGATGCAAACGAAAACCGTTACAACTGATGGTACAAAGTGCGACATGGCTGCGAACGAACGACCACGATCCGGCTCGCTTCTGCTCACCCTGCTAGCGCTGTGCATGGCGTTGGCGTCCGGATGTGCGCACTACCACAAATCGGGCGGAATCCTGAACCTGTCACCGCCGGCGTCATTCCCTGAATGCACGTACTACGGTTACTACCCAACCTGCTGGGGCAACTGGCGCCCAGGTTGGAACTGCTGCCCGCTTCCGTGCGACGCGGAAAAGGCCGAGTTCGAAATGTACGAAACCTTGCCGCCCGCCGAAGGCGACGCGCTTGGTCAAGTTCCTTCGTCGTCCGCAAATGCGAATGCGGCTGCGTCAGGACTGCCTGAATCCGGCATTCGCCAGGTCGGCTACGCCGCTCCGTTCACCGATGCGACCAGTATCGGTACGCTCGGTCAGCCCGCGCCGGGATTGCTCACCAGCGACCTGATCACCGTGACGCGTCTCCCCGCGTGCGAGTAGCGTCGGTACCGAAGCATTCGGAACACATTCGTCGCCGCGCGATCAGAAACCCAGGAACGGCGCGGGGACCAGGAAGGCGTGCTGTTCGTAAAGGCTCCACACGCCGTACCACGACGTGTACTGAGTGATAAACGTGATGAAGGCGAACAGCGCCGCGACGGGCAACATCGCCAGTCGCGCGGCCCAACGCACCAGAATGAATCGCGGCCGCTCGCGCCGCCGTCCGCGCGCATAGGCCCAGCCTGAGAGGATCCTCGCCGGCCACGCGAAGACGATGAAGAACAAACTGGGCAGCCACGTTGCTTCGCGCGGCGTGATCTCGATCTTGAACAAATAAAGCGGCGTCGCGAAGACGAGCGCCGCGACGAGCGCCGTCAAGAAGGCCACCGGTGCATGCTTAAACGTCCGCCGCAGCGCGCGCCACTCGAACATCGCGCCGAAGCGGTTCTCAGCCGCGAAGTGCGTCTGAGCGATTAGCACATACAGAATCATGAACGTCAGCAACATGCCGCCAAGCAGCCCCAAGAGCGGCGCCTCGCGCGTCAGCGCCAGCATCGTCACCGGAACCGCCAGCCAAATCCACCCGCCGACGAAGCCTCGTGCACCCAGCCAAAAGTAATACGGCAAACGCAGACTTGTCACGAAGCGCGCCAGCGCATCGCGCGCGTCCGCATACGCTTGCCGGCTAAAAAGACTCCGCACGAAACGAATCGGCGCCGGCCAAAGAAACGAACGCAACCGTCCCCCGCGCCATGCGACGCTGGCGATGTGAACCGAAATCAGCACGGTCCCTACGAGCAGCCCCAGCCCCAGTCGTTGGCTCATCGGGCTTTCAGGATCAATAATGCGCGCGCTGGTGAGCAACGTGGAAATGCCGCGCAACGGCCACAAGCAAATCCACGCGCCCAGCACAAAGCCGCCGAGCCGCGCCGCTTTTCGTACGCCCACGAAGCCGTTGCGCAATCGTCCCGTACGCGCGATGCGACCGCTGACTTCCAGCAAGTAACCCAGGCTCAAGAATTGTGCGACGGGAATCGTCGCCAGAATGGCGAGCCCCACAATGAGCGCAGCGCAGCCAAAAATCCACTCGACTGCCTGTCGCACGCCGCTGACCACGCGCCGAAAGATCCCGCGTCGATCTTCGAGCGCCGTTGAGTCTACTGCCGGGGGCGCTGCAACTTCGACCAACTCCGCTTCGATCGGCTCGTCCTCCCCCGGTTGCAGGACGAGCGTCGCGATGATCGCAGTCGAATCCATACGCGAGATTCCACGGTAGCTACTTGCCTGCCGCCGTGGCAGGCCGTCAGCTTATACCCTGGATCATGGCCAAGTTCGCCACGCTTCGCAAAGATTTCCAGAAAATCACCGCGCGTAAGCGCAGCGTCTTCGTGAGCGTCCCGGAGTAACGGTCGCTGGCGTAACGAAGCTGTACACCTTGCAACCGCCTCGACCTACCGCGGCTGCCCGGGCCGATTCCCCATCACGGCCTGCTCGCGGTTCTCGTAGTTCGGAAACCGCGTCTCCAACCGGCTGGCTTCGAGCACCTGCTGGTTACGCGCCGTCAATCCGCAAACGCGGATCACGCCGTAATCGTGGGTCACCAGGCGCTTGTGCAGCAGCACCAATTGGCCGACCAGCCGGCTGTGCAGCAGCCACACTTCGTCCAATTCCAGCACCAGCCGATAGCAGAACTGCTGGGACATCAGTTGCCAGACTGTCTCCGCTAATGGCGGCAGATCGTCCACCGGCAACTCGGGACACCGCACCCGAACGAACAGCCAATCGGGGCCGCGGTCGACGTCCAATTCCCATCCCGGCGAAAGCTGAATCATTTGCCGCTCCTCCTCACAGCAAGGCGAAATCGCCCCCTGAATTGGAAGTAACGCAAATGGTGTGGGCGCCGCGACGCGGGGGGCGACCGCGGAGCGGACGCCCAGCATCATAACCGCTAATACTAGCATTGCAACCGGAAATCTTGATGCCATCCGCAGCGTTGCCGTTGTCCTGCCGCTCGCCGTAACTTCTTGCGAATCGACGGAAAACGGCTTGAGCCCCGCCGTGATATCGGCCAACATGGGCGTGGTTGCTTACCCCCCCCGCGCCACCATCGAGGAGCGAGCCGATGTCGACGAACGGAAATCGTGCCCAGCGCGACGCCGACGTGACGGCCTGGCGCGAAATCGAACTCGGGCGTTTCCAGCCGCGGCGCATCCGCGGCAGTTGCCTCGGCCGCGAGCTGGGGTGAACCTTCACCATCCCGCCCGGTCCGGGCGACCAGGATTCGCAGCCAACTTCCCACTCAGAACCTCCGAGCCCAGGCGGAGACGAAGCGCATGAAGGCTGACGCCGTTGGACTTACCATCGTCAAGAACGCGACCTGCACGTTTTGCGGCTGCGTCTGCGACGACATCGAGCTACACGCCGACGGGGAACGCATCGTCGAAACCAAGGCTGCGTGCAGCCTCGGCCAGTCGTGGTTCAAAAACCACACGGCAGAGCGCCTCTATCCCGACGCGCTCATCGACGGCCGCGAAGCGACCGTGGAAGAAGCGGTCGAAGCCGCGGCCGATTACCTGCATCGCGCCGACATGCCGCTCGTCTACGGCCTCAGCAACATCACCTGCGAGGCGCAGCGCGAATCGGTCCATCTCGCCGAACTGATCGGAGGCGTGGTCGACAGCCACACCTCGTTGTGACACGGTCCCACCGAGATTGCCGCTCAGTTGGGCGGAAAGGTCACCTGCACGTTAGGCGAAATCAAGAACCGGGCCGATTTCATCATCTACTGGGGAGGCAACCCCGCCGAGTGCCATCCGCGGCACTTTACCAAGTACACCATCATGCAGAAGGGGAAATATCTCCCCCAGGGGCGCAAAGGGCGCACGATGGTGCTCGTCGATATCCGCGAAACGATGAGCGCCAAGGCCGCCGATATCTTCCTGCAAGTCCGCCCCACCAAGGATTTTGAACTTCTCTCCGCGATTCGCGCGCTCGTCAAAGGTCAACCGGTCGATCCCGCGCTCGTGGCCGAAACCGGCCTGAAAATGGAGCAAATCCACGACCTCGTCGACCGCATGAAACGCGCCAAATTCGGCGTCATCTTCTTCGGCATGGGCCTCTCGATGACCCGCGGCAAGCACATGAACTCCGCCTCGGTGCTCTTGCTCGCCGCGGAGATGAACGCCTTCACCAAGTTCGTCGCGATGCCCATGCGCGGGCACGGCAACGTCACCGGCGCCGACGTCGTGATGCGTTACACCACCGGTTATCCGTTCGGCGTCAACCTCTGCCGCGGCTATCCGCGATTCAACCCCGGCGAGTTCTCCACCGTCGATCTCCTCGTCCGCGGCGATTGTGACGCCGCGCTCATTCTTGGCGCCGATCCCGGCGCAACGATGCCGCAACCGGGCATCGATCATTTGGAACGCATCCCGACGATCGTGCTCGACCCCAAGGTCACGCACACCAGCCGCATTTCGCGCGTTCACATCACCACCGCGGCCACCGGCATCAGCGCCCCGGGCACGGCCTATCGCATGGACGAAATCCCCATGCCGCTCCGCCCAGCGCTCGTCTCGCCGTACCCGACCGACGAAGAAGTCATCCGCCAAATCCGCCTCGCCGTTGCCCGAAGATCCCCCTTCGCCCCCACGCGCGACGGCATCCTTACGGCGTTGTAGTAAGCCGGCAGCGTCCGCTCACGCCAACCCGAGTGCCTCGTAAATGCGCCGATCGCCGAGCGTCTCCGCAATGAACTTCGTGCCAGTGAAATCGTGCGTCCGGCTATGGTCTCCCGGCACCGCCACGGTAAACATCCCGGCCGCGACCGCCGCCCGGCAGCCGTTGTGGCTGTCTTCCAGGACTAAGATCTCCGCCGATGGCAACCCATGCCGCTTGGCCGCGGTCTGATAAATCTCCGGATGCGGCTTTCCTTCCTTCACATCTTCGCTTGTGAGGAAGAAGTCAAACCGCTCGCCCCAACCGACGCGGCCCAGGATGTTATCCAGAAACATCCGCCGGCTGCTCGTGGCGATCGCCTTGGGTCGCTTCGCCGTTTCCAGAGCATCCAACAGCGCCGCCGCGCCGGGCATCGGCGCTAGATAGGCATCCAGGATCGGCGGGAACGTCTCCTCGGTCTCGCGCATCAGTTGCTCGACAGTATCGCCAAGCTGATGCCGGTCGATCATGATCTGCAGCGCGATGGGACTCGGCCGCCCCATCATTGCGTCGAGCAATTCCTGCGTGAAATCATGTCCTCGCCGCCGCAAAATCTCCGTCCCGACGCGCTGGTAAAGCTCCTCCGTATTGAACAGCAACCCATCCAAGTCAAACACCACGGCCCGAAGCGGAGCGGCAAGCGACATGCGGAACAATCTCGCAAGGAAAAACGGCTGACACTGCGAAGATATGGTAGGGGGGGAGGAGAAAAGGAGAAGAGGAGAAAAGGAGAAAAGAAGGGGAGGAATGGAGCCAGGAGTCAGGAGCGAGAATATGGAATGATTCAACTCCGTTCTCCGTACTCCGTGCTCCGTACTCCTTCCCCCCTCGGCACTCTCCCCAACCACAACACCCCCGCTGTCCTCGTCACCCACGCAAACAAGAAGGCGAAGTGATAGATCGTCCAGTCGCCGAAGAGGGCGCCGGTTCCGTAGCGGTCGATCAAGGAATCTAACATGTATCCTCCGCTCACGGACGCGACCGCGTAGCACGTGCCCGTCACGCCGAAGTACGCGGCGACATACGGCGAATTGTTCCCCCGCGGGGCGAACTTGAGCATCCAATTCAGTAACCCAATATTCAGCCCCACGTACCACGACCACAGCAGGTAAGCCACGGCGATCCAATACCAGCGTTGCGGCGCGGCGAAGAGAAAACAGAGCGGCGCCGCCGCGACGAAGAGCTGCGAGGCCATCGAGACCGTGCGATCCCCCAGCCGGTCACACAAGAATCCCAGCGGCCGGCTGAGCGCAAACTGACCCAGCCGCATGCCGGTTCGCATCGAGTTCACCGCGCCCAGTCCGAGGCCCAGCACTTCGCGTGGAAAGGTCGTCTGCGGCGACGAAGTGAGGCCATTGAACGTCGAGAACCAGCACCCGTACCAAAGCAATCGCCGAAACCGCGGATCAAGAAACGGCGCCACGATCGCCGTCACGCGTCCGCGCGGCGCTTTGTTAGCCACCGCACGTTGCGCCGGCGCGCGAAGCCGGGTCAGCACCGCGACCGACGCGAACAAACAAAACACTCCCGCCCCCAACACCAGCGCATAGCCGGTCAACTTTGCCTGAGGGTACGCCTTACTCCACCAACTGATGAAATACCCGCTCGCTAGAATCGCCGGTATCTCCAGCGATAAATGCCAAAATTGCCGCGCGCCAAAGAAAGTGCCGCGTATCCGGCCTGGAACCAAATCCCCTAGCCAGCTGGAGAGCAACACCAACCCCAGGTACTCCAGCGTTTGATGCAAGCACAAAACGCCGATCAGTAAAGCCAGCGGATGGCTGATGTTCGCATGGGCCGCCGCATTGGTCACGATGGGCAGCCCCAACGCGACGACATAACTCGCCCCTGATAGCGCAATGCAGGCCCGTTTTACATCGCCGCCCGCCAGCGTCACGCACGACGGCGCAGCCAGTCGCACGATTCCTAACAACGTCGGCAGCGCCAGCAGCAACCCGACCTGCGTGTTCTTCGCGCCGAACTCCATCGCCAAAAAGTAAATCGGCGCGCCGGCGGTCAACGCATTCCCTGCGGACCAGAGCGACGCTTGCAGATGCGACCAGCGCCAGTCG
>CAZUBB010000058.1:0-11424 GCA_964618485.1 uncultured Pirellulales bacterium | reverse complement strand
CGCGCGGAAATCGGCTTTATTCGCCTGCGGGACATGCCGCCTAGCGTAAGCCACGAAACTCGTCGTGACTAGCGCTTCGCCGTCTGTTGCCGGGCGACGGCCAGGCCCGCTTCGAGCGTCTCGTCTTGCGAAAGCCGCAGCATCGCGGCGTCGGAGTTGGCTTCCACGATCGGTTTCGCGACCGTCTGCACCTTCACGTCCGGCTCAACGCCAATGCCGCTGTAAGGCTTGCCGAGCGGCGAGAAAAACTTCGCGGTCGTCAGCCGGATGCCGGCATTGCCGATCCCCAATGGGAACAAGCCCTGCACGGAGCCCTTGCCATAGCTGCGAGCGCCCACGATGGTGCCGCGGCGGTAATCGCGGATCGCCCCGGCGAAAATCTCGCTGGCGCTCGCGCTGTCGCCGTCGATCAGCACCACGAGCGGCACGCCCCAGGTGTCGGGCTCTTCGGCGGTGTACGTGTAATCTTCCCGTTTATTGCGGCCGCGCGTCGACACAATCGTTCCATGGTCCAGGAACTTATCGGCCACTTCGACCGACGTCGTCAGCAGCCCCCCGGGGTTACCGCGGAGATCGATCATCAGGCTCCGCATCCCTTGCTCGTGCAGCTTCCACAGTGCCGCGTCGAGATCCCGCGTGGTCGTCTTCTGGAAGCAGGTGAGCTTCATGTAGCCGACGCCATACTGGGTATCGATAATCTTCACCTCGTCGACGCTCGGCACTTCCACGTACGATCGTTGAATACGCAGTGCCCGCGGTTCCTGACCCGGCGTCAGCGCGGCGACTTCCACCACGCTTCCCTCGGGGCCTTGCAGCAAATCGGCGGCCACGTCGGCGTTCAGCTCCGCGGTCTTTCGGCCGTCGACTCCCACGATGTGATCGCCGGGGAGCAAGCCGGCGCGCTGCGCGGGGCTATCCCGAATCACCCGCACGATGAGCAACTCGTTCCCTTCCGCCTTGAGCTCCACGCCCAGGCCGACGAAGTTCCCTTCGATCTGCGAATACAACTCGTCGAGCTGCTCCGCTGTCAGGAACGTGGAGTAAGGATCGAGCAAGTTCGTCGCGCCACACAGATACTCCAGCACGGTCGCCCGGGCGTCGAGTCCCAGGTCCCGTTGCCCTAGTCGGGCGACGCGGTCGACGGCGCTGCGAGCTTCGTCGATCGAGTCGACGTTGCGGCCCGGCTCTTGGCGGCGAATCTCCTGGCGGAAATTGTCGACGCGTTCCTTGGCAATCCGCGGCATCAGACGTTCCGCGAAGCTGGGATCGACCAACGCCACGTCGAGCGCGGCGGTTCCCCGGTTCACCAGGACATGCCAGTCGGGACGGTCAACGTAGTTCCCCTGGATCTTCTGCAGCACCTCGGTGTACAGGTCGAGCGTCTGGCGATAAGCCAAGGCGTTGGTTGCTCGCTGAAACGACGGGCTGCCGTAACGCCGGCTGACGTCATAGCGGAGCTTCACGACATCGTGACGGCGATGGAGCTGCTCGTCGGCTGGCGCTTGCCGCAGCGCCTCTTCATAAACGGAGAGCGCCTCGCCCCAGCGGCGTTCGTTTTCCAGCAGTTTGCCGCGCTCGAGGACTTCCTGAACCAGGCCGTCGTCCGATGCCGCCGGCGCCACGGACGGCGTGCGCTCCGCGGCGGACAAGGTCGCCGACGCCAGCAGGCATAACGCAAGGCAGAGCGGCGCGCAGCGCCGGACCAGGACCCAAAGTCGCATGGTACCTTCCATCGCGGGGGGGGAGGCGGTCCGCCCTGTGCGCCGAAAAAACGGCAAAACACGGCGTACCGAGATTGAATATAGGACACGTATCCGCGACGGTCAAAAAACCGGCCCAAGAATTAAGGCCGCGAAATCGTCCTGATCGTCATGCGCAACATTCCTGGTTGGCTTCACACCGAAAATCGGCGTTAGCACACTCTTACCCGGCTGAAAGATTGTGCCGAGCAAGCCGACAGGGCACGGCGGTCGCGTTACAACCGTTGCTACGGACTTGCCACAAGCGCGGTTCACGGATGCCCTGTGGGAGGCGTCTCCCGACGCCGATCATACGGCCCATCGTGTTGCCGCCCAGGTAATGATGTAGACCGACTCCACCCAATCGGCGTCGGGAGACGCCTCCCAAAGCCACATACGGATCAACGTCGACGACGATCGGCGCGTCCCCGCACCCTCTTGGCACGCTCATTGCATTTGGCGAATCCACGAAAGTAGAATCTGGCTTACGCCAGCTCTTGGGCGGCCCACCCTAAAGCATTCCTGTTGTGAGTCTTGCGCTCCGGCATTGAGCGATCACCCCGGCCGGGCGATCGTTCGGGGAGGTGGTTTTCCAAGTTGACGTTGCTTGATTCGCTGGCGTAAGCTGCCTGCCGTATGTGCGTTGCGCCTACCTTGAGATTGGTTTCATGTCCCAGAGCCCGGTGGCACGCCCCGTGAGCGACCGAATCGAAGGCGTGCCGCGCCTGACCGACAACTATGAGTTAGGGGCGGCCTTTGACGAGATGCTGGACCGCGAAGGTCGGCCTCGTCCCCACTACGAGCCACTCTACCGCCGCCTGCGCGCGATGAGCTCGGAAGAGTTCCGCCGGCGCAAGAGCATGACCGACCTTACCATGCGGCAAGAGGGGGTCGGCTTCACCGTCTACCGCGCGGACGAAGGGATCGAGCGCGTCTGGCCGATGGACCCCGTCCCCCGGATCATCCCCGCGCACGAGTGGAGCGAGATCGAGCGCGGCCTGGCTCAGCGCCTCACCGCGCTGAACCACTTCCTGCACGACCTCTACCACCAGCAGCACATCCTCCGCGACAAGGTGGTCGACCCGAGACTGATCTTCGGGGGCTCGTATTTCCGTCGCGAGTTCATGGGGGCCAACGTCCCCAAGGACATTTACATCCACATCTGCGGCACCGACCTGATTCGCGACGCCGATGGGCGCTATGTCGTCCTGGAAGACAACGGCCGCACCCCCTCCGGCGTCAGCTACATGCTGCAGAACCGGCAGGTGCTGAAACGCGTCTTCCCGCAGGTCTTCGAGCTCTACGACGTGCGTCTCACGGATGATTATCCCGCCTGCCTGCTGGATGTCCTGAAGTTCATCGCGCCCCCGCCGGCGGCCGCCGACCCGACCGTCGTGCTGCTCAGCCCCGGCATCTACAACTCCGCCTACTTCGAGCACAGCTTCCTCGCCCAAAGGATGGGGATCGAGCTCGTCGAAGGGCGCGACCTGCTGGTCGATCAAAGCCGCGTCTTTATGCGGACCACGCGCGGCCTGCGCCGCGTCGACGTCATTTACCGCCGGATCGACGACGATTTCCTCGACCCGCTCACCTTCCGCCCCGACAGCATGCTCGGCGTTCCTGGCCTGGTGAACGCGTACCGTGCCGGCAACGTCTCGCTGGCCAACAGCATCGGGACCGGAATTGCCGATGATAAAGGCATCTACCCCTTCGTCCCGGACATGATCCGGTACTACCTGAAGCAAGACCCGATCTTGCCGAACGTCGAGACCTTCCGACCGCAAGTGCCAAGCCACATGAGCCACGTGCTGGCGAACCTCGATAAGTTCGTGGTGAAAACCGTCAACGAATCGGGCGGCTACGGCATGCTGATCGGCCCCGCCTCGACCGCCGAACAACGCGAGGAATTCGCGCGGCTCATCAAAGCGAGGCCACGCGATTACATCGCCCAACCGACAATCCAACTCTCGACGCACCCCACCTTCGTTGACGGCGCCCTGGAAGGCCGCCACGTCGATTTGCGTCCCTTTATCCTTTACGGGGAACGCATCACCATCGTCCCCGGCGCCCTGACCCGCGTCGCCCTGCCCAAAGGAAGCCTGGTCGTCAACAGCTCCCAAGGCGGCGGCAGCAAAGACACCTGGGTGCTGGCGGAATAGAAGGAGAGTCGGAATTCGGAATTCAGAAGTAGGAATGATGAGTCAAGGTCGAAACGTTGTCACCACGGCCCATTCGTTCTCCGTACTCCGTACTCCATACTTCCAAACCTGAACCATCCCTGATCCTCGCAACAACCGTCCCCACCTCCTAGAGCCTCCCCCGTGCTAAGCCGTGTCGCTGATGCCTGTTTCTGGATGAGCCGCTATGTGCAGCGGGCGGAGCACGTGGCGCGCTTCCTCGAGGTGAATTTCCACCTCGACCTCGACCTCCATGGCATCGTAACCGGCCCGCACGATCTTCAATGGGTCGCCCTGCTCGAGATCCTGCAGCTCACGCCGCCGGCCGACGACGACCGCCCCCTTTCCGAAATCCTTCCGCAGATGCTCACCTTCGACATGCAGACGTCGACGAGCATTATGTGCTGCATTAATCGCTCGCGCAACAACGCCCGCAGCATCCGCGGCTCGATCAGCTCCGACATGTGGCGCGAGCTGAACAAATTCTACTGGCAACTGAACGATCCCGAGTTCCGCGCCCACGCCCAGGAATCGCCGCACGACCTGTACCACAGCGTGCAGATGGCGGGCCAACTCTTCCAGGGCGTCTGCGACGCAACGCTCACGCACGACGAAGGATGGCAGTTCATCCAACTCGGCAAGTGCCTCGAACGCGCCGAAAAAACACTCCGCATTCTCGACGTCCGGTATCGCCAACTCCGCCCGATGGTGGAGCCGTCCGAACTTTCCCTCGCCAACCTCCACTGGGCCAGCGTCCTCAAAGCCTGCACGGCCTACCAGGCGTATCAACGCCTCTACATCAGCCGCGTCGAACCGGAACGCGTCATCGAATTCCTGCTGTTCAACCCGGAGTTCCCGCACTCGGTCCGCTATTGTCTGGAGTCGGCCGCCAAGGCCCTCAGCGATATCGGTGGCGGCGACACCGGCCGCGCCGGCCACATCCTCGGCCGCGCCATCAGCGACCTGAAATACGCCGAACCCGAAGAAGTCTTCGCCCAAGGCCTGCCCGAGTTCCTCAGCAACACGTCCAACCGCTGCGCCCAAGCCAGCGTCGCGGTCAATCAACAATATGCTTTGGTGTGAGGAGGGAGAAGAAAAGGAGAAAAGAAGAAAAGGAGAAAAGAATGAAGATCGCAACGTGGCATTGCACTTCAAAGATCCTCCTTACTTCCATTCCCTTCCCTCTTCTCTTCTCCTTTATTTCTTTTCTCCTTTTCTCCTCCCTCCCATGATCCTCGAAGTCCAACACGAAACGCGGCTCGATTACAGCGAACCGGTCGCTGAATGGTTGACGGAATTGCGCATGGAGCCGGTGACCGACGATCGGCAGAGTTGCCATTCGTTTCACGTTGCGGTCAGCCAGCCGTCTTCGGTGTTTCGCTACCTCGACGGCTTCGGCAACCGCGTTCACCACTTCAATCTACTCTCGCCGCACCAGCAAGTCCGGCTGCTGGCCGCAAGCGTCGTAGAAACCAACGTTCGCGCCACCGATCTGACTGCCTGCGAAGCCACCTTTCCGCTCTCGCTCGACGGCGCGGAGTGCGACGTCCTCGATTTCCTCGCCTTCCGCGGCCCCGTTAGCGAAACGCCCCTCCTGCAGCCGATTCTCGATGAGCTCCGCCCGCATCACGGCGAACGCGTCGGCGCCTGGATCCATCGCGTCGGCGATTTCCTCCGCAGCCGCTTCGAATATGGCCGCTTCGTCACCGACGCCTCGTCCCCCATCGACGACATCCTCACCAAGGGCAAAGGCGTCTGCCAGGATTTCGCCCACTTGATGATCGCCATCCTCCGCTCATTCAGCGTCCCCGCGCGCTACGTCAGCGGCTACGTGCACCGCCCTAACAAGGAATCGCAAAGCCACGCCTGGACCGAAGTTTGGCTCCCCAACCTCGGCTGGGTCGGCTTCGACCCCACGCACAGTTGCCTCGTGAACGACCGTTACGTCAAGGTCGCCACCGGCCGCGATTTCGTCGACGTCACGCCCAACAAAGGTGTCTTCCGCGGCCCCGGCAATGAAACCATCGCCGTCCGCGTTGCCACCCGCGAACTCGACCGTGTTCCGCCCAACTCCTGGTTCGAGCGCCTGCCGCCGCTCGAAGTGCCGCTCACGTCCGTAGCGCGCGCCGGCAACCAACAAGAGTTAGAACAACTCTGGCAGCAACAGCAAATGCAGCAACAGCAGCAATAGCTACAGATCCTTTTGAGACATGGTCGTTTTCAGGTTGTGGCATGGTCTCCGGCCATGCCACCGCCCCGACCGAAGGTTTCCCTTTCAACGATCGGCATCCCTCCGCCGCTCTAGGACGGCGCCACAGTCTCCCGCGGCGCCAGATTCCGCTCAATCACCGCAAACAATCGTTGCCGGTGAATCGGCTTCGTGTCGTAGTCGTCGCACCCCGCGTCGAGGCATTTCTGCCGATCCGGCTCCATCGAATGCGCCGTGAGCGCGATGATCGGCCGCCGATAACCCCAGGAACGCAACCGCGTTGTCGCCGCGTAGCCGTCCACGAGCGGCATCTGCATGTCCATCAGAATCACGTCGTACGCCTCGCCGCGCTCCTGCGCAGCCATCGCCTGCTCGAACGCCGATTCGCCATTGTCGACGATGTCCACCTCGCACTGCGCCTTCCGCAACAGGTGACTCACGAGCCGCTGGTTATCCATGCAATCGTCGGCCAGCAGGATCCGCAGCCCGGCCAACGCTGCCGGTGATCCGCCTGGCCCGGAGGATCGCGCCAGTTGCGTCGTTACCACGCTATCGGAGACCGTCGGCTCTTCGCCCACCGGAGCCGCAATTCGCACCGTGAATGTAGCGCCGCGCCCGAATTCGCTCCGCACCGTCACGTCACCTCCCAGCAACAGCGCCAATCGCCGGCTGATTGCCAGCCCGAGCCCCGTGCCGCCATAGCGCCGCGCCGTGCTGGCGTCGGCCTGGCTGAACGGCTGAAACAGCCGGGCGACCTGTTCCCGCGTCAACCCGATGCCGGAATCGCAGATTTCGCAACGCAGCGCCGGCCCTTCCATCGGCTCGTTGCTCCAACCGCAGGCCAGCGTCACTTCGCCACGCTCGGTGAACTTCACGGCGTTGCCGACCAGGTTCAACAGAATCTGCCGGAATCGCGTCACGTCGGTCATGATCCACGCCGGCAACGACTCGGAAAACGTCGCCTGGATTGCGATCCCCTTCGCCGTCGCCCGCGGCCGCAAGAGCTGCACTACCTCCTCGACGATTTGCCTGGCGGAACATGCGCTGGAATGGATCGCCAGCCGCCCCGCCTCGATCCGTGACAGGTCGAGAATATCGTTGATCACCGCCACCAGGTGCTCGCCGTTGCGCTTGATCGTCGCCAGCGCCTCGGTGGCCGCTTCGCCCTGCAGGCTGTGATCCAGAATGAGATCGGTGTAGCCGAGAATCGCCGTCATCGGCGTGCGGATCTCGTGGCTCATGTTCGCCAGAAACTCGCTCTTCGCCCGATCGGCGGCCTGCGCTTCCTTTAAGGCCGCGGACAGCGAATTCCGCGAACGAGAGTCGATCCGATGAAATGCCCAGGTCAGCGCATGAAGGCAAGCGGTTAAGCCCAACAAGCTGGCGAACTGCATGAACGCGTGTCCATGCTCGCCGAGTTCCGAAATAAAGGGACACTCCAGCCGCTCCGCGACGTAGAAGCCGAAGATCGAAGCCACGCTGATCGCCAGCCAATACACGCCGCCGCGCAGGCCGGTGAGCGAAATCGCCAGGATCGGAATCGTCGCGTACCACCACGTGGACGGCGCGCCATTGCCGCCGGTTACGCAACCGACCGACGTATAAACCGCCCACGCGATCGCCGTGATCAGATTCGCGCAGGTCGCGTGCGCGTTCGTCAGGCGAAAAGCGAGCAGCACGCCCAGCACGAGTACGCCGGCCCCGCCGATGATGCCGGCGGCGATCGGCGCGTCGAGCGCGAAATAGATCGACGAGAATACCGGCACCCAGAACAGCATCGTGAGCGCGAACGTCACGAGCCGCACGGCGCGGCGTTGGACATCCTCGTCGCTTAGCGCAGCGGCGGGCAGAAAAATCCTGGCGAGCGCGTTCGGCATCTTCACTCCCGCCCGAAGTCGGTAGACGGCGCAAAGCGCCCCTGAAAGTCTAGTTCAAGGTCGGTTCCGCTGTGTCGCCGGAATGCACCCCGGTTTGCCCCTCGCGCCGGCTCGCATAGAATCCGGCAAGACCTTTGCAATCCGCATGTGCCCCCCGAGCGTCGGGACGGCGGAGCGGATTGCTCCGATGTTTCCGGCCCCGCATGGACCCCGACCCCGCCACGCCGCCGCCAAGTCCGGCCGAGCCCCCTCCCGGTCCATTCCCGGGCGTCGGCATCGAGATCGTGGGCGCCGCCGACGAAGCGTCCAACATGATCTACGGCGTCCCGGTCCTGGCTCACATTCCAGCGACACAGCCGGTCCGCCGCCCTGCGCCGCCTCCGCGCGAACCCAAGAAGCGTTGGCGGCTCGGCATCATTTTGTTCCTGATCACCTGCGCGTCGATGTGGGTGTCGGCGAGCGAAGACGCATTTCAGTTCACGACCGCGTCCTGGAACGGGACGCGTTTCACCGTCCCGCTCTTTTTCCCGCATGAATTGCTCCGGCCCGAAGGCCCGCTCTTCATGTTCGCGATGATGTCCGTCTTGTTTTCGCACGAGATGGGACACTTCCTGCAATCATTGCGATATAAGGTTCCGGCCAGCGTGCCCTACTTCATTCCGATGCCGCTTTCCCCCATCGGCACGATGGGCGCGGTGATCATCATGGGAGGCCGGAACCGGAACCGCAGGGAACTGTTCGACATTGGCCTCTCGGGGCCATGGGCGGGCTTATTGGTAGCCTTGCCGATCGCCTGCTACGGAATCCTCCATGCCGGCGCGTCTGACCCAAAGAAGATCATTGATTGGTCGACGCAGCCGGGCTATTTCCCCGACTGCCTACTCATCCAATGGCTGATTCACTACTTGCGGCCTGAGCTCCTCCCTCATCAGCAACTCGACCTAACTCCCTTGATGCGCGCGAGCTGGGGCGCGACGTTGCTCACCGGTTTGAACATGCTCCCCGTCGGCCAGCTCGACGGCGGGCACGTATCCTATGCGTTGTTCGGCCGCCGCGCGCATTGGATCGCGCGGATCACCATGCTCATCGCCGGCGCGTACATCGTCTTCAGCCGAGATTACGGCTGGAGCCTGATGTACCTCCTCGCGCTCCTGATGCGTCCCGACCACCCGGCGACCCACGACGACTCCCAACCCCTCGGCTGGCCCCGCTGGACCCTCGGCTTCATCTCCCTCTTCATCCCGATCATCTGCCTGGCGCCGTTACCCAATTTCTAGATGCAATCGCACACCAACGACCTGGAGCCGGAAGCGTCAGCGCCCGGAGTCACGCGCGTTACGCGATCCACCACGGAATTGCGATTAACTCCGGGCGCTCACGCTTCCGGCTCTCGATAACCGCTCATTGCCCTCGGCAATCGCCGGTTAGAATAGCTTGGTTAGCCCGAACGTTCCGTCGCCGTCCCGGAGTCCCCGCGCATGCCCGCTGAGCCGTCGCGTCCCGCCGCTCCGCGGGTTTCCGTGGACGACTTCTGGCGCTTGCTCGCCGCGAGCAAGCTCCTGGCGAACGAACGGCTGACCTCACTTCGGGCCGCGTTTGAAAAATCGCCCCCGTCGGCCGACGCTGCCGACGTAAAGCGGCTTGCCAAGTGGCTCATCGCGCAAGGGGCCATCACGCGCTACCACGCGCAAGCCCTGCTCGCAGGCCAGCCCGGTCCATTTCGCTTCGGCGATTACGTAGTCCTCGAGCCGCTTGAAGGCGCGGTAACGCCAGGGCTCTTCCGCGGCCACTCGACCACTCGCAACCAAAGCACGCTGCTATATTTCGCCACCGGCAAGGAATTGAAACGCCCCGACGCCGTGGACCGGCTTCGCGACACGCTCTCCCAGTGGCGCAATGCGGCCGGCCCCGGGCTGATCGTCGCAGAGGAATTGATCGAAGACGGCCCGTACAAACTTTTCGTCCTGCCGGAGTTCTCGGGCGAATCCCTTTCCGAGCGCCTGCGCATCCTCCGCGTGCTACCGGCTGACCGCGCATCCCACTTCGTCGCGCAAGTATCAGCCGCGATCGCCAACCTACATCGCGCCGGCCTCGCCCACGGTTCCGTCCGCACCGCATCCATCGTCATCGCGCCATCCGGCCAAGTGCAACTACTCGGCTTCCCGCTGTCGCGCGACCCGCTCGTCACGGCCGGCATCATTGCCGCGCCAACAGCCACAACACCGTACGACGCCCACGAACGACCGTCCACCACGCCGCGCAGCGATGTATATTCCCTAGGCTGCGTGCTCTACGAAGTCCTCACCGGCGTCCTCCCAGCCGAAGGAACGCCGCTCATCCCGGCCGATCGCATCAACCCCGCCACGCCCCCGGAGCTTGCCGCGCTCGTTTCGCGCTGTCTCGCGCCAGACCCGCTCCAGCGCCCCGCCAACGCCGCGGAACTCTCGACCCTGCTCGCCCCCTGGACCGGCGAAGCCCCCGCCGCCACGCCGGTGCCGATCTCGCACGAAGCACCCCGAATCGCCATCCAAACCGCCGCCGCTCCCGCCATCGCGATTACGCCGCCGCCCCCGCGCCGCAGCCGCTCCGGCCTCGTCGCCATCGTGACGGCCGTTGCGCTGATCGGCATGTCGCTCGCCGGACTCTGGGCCACAGGCTACTTCACCGAAGAGTCCGCCGACGCCCCCCACCAAACGGTCACCGTCGCGAACCCTGCGACGATCGGCTCCCCGCCGAACACTGCCGACGCCCCCAAGCCCTCCGAAGACCGCGCCCAAGGCTACGGTGAGCCACTTTGGGCTCGCCCTTATCCCACCACGCCGTGGAAGCTCGCCTACGTCCCGTCCGGCGCGCAGATGATCGTCGTCTTGCGCCCCCGCGCAATACTCGCATCGGCCGACGGCGAAAAACTCGCCGCGCTCCCCGGCCCCGGCGGTGAGTGGCTCACCAAGTCACTACCGGCACTCACCGGTTTCGAAGCCGCCGAAATCGAACACCTCACGCTCGCCTTGATCGAAGAACCCAATGGAGCATTGCCGGTGGTCGCCCTCGTCCGGCTCAGTAAGCCGCTCGACGCCGACGCCTTCGCGCAGCTGCACGCCGCGCCGCCCAGCGATCCCCCCCCAGGATTTGCGGCCCGCGTTTGTGGCGATCGCTTGCTACTGCGCCCCAACGTCATCGACGCCCCGCTCGTTTGTCTTCCCGCCGCGAATCAGGGCCTGCTAGCAGAGATTGCAGCCTCGCGCGGAGCTAGGCCAAACCTCCGCCTGCAACTGGAAGCCCTACTGCCGTACACCGCCGAGGACGCCGACCTGGCGGTTCTCGCCGCGCCGAGCTTTCTCTACGAAATGCTGCCGCAACACTGCGACGCCACCGCGAAGCCCATCTGGCCGCTCCTCGAAACCTGGCTCGGCCGCGACTCC
>CAZUBB010000057.1:2575-20786 GCA_964618485.1 uncultured Pirellulales bacterium | reverse complement strand
ATTCACCGGTCCAGACGACGAGCGTGTCTTCCAGCATGCCGCGGTCAAGCAAATCCGTGAGCAACGCCGAGTACGCCATATCCATCGGCGGCATCAGCGCGTCCTTCAGTCGCGCGGCGTTGTTGGCGTGCGTATCCCAAAGCGGGTTGGGGCCCATCTCTTCTGGTGTCCGCGTCCAGTTCACCTGCACAAGCGGCACCCCGGCCTCGAGCAATCGTCGCCCCAGCAGCACGCTCTGTCCGAACCGCGTACGGCCGTAGCGTTCGCGCGTGTCGGACGATTCCTGATCGAGGTCGAACGCGTTCCGCGCCGATCGCGCGCGAATCAGATTGAACGCTTGCCGCGAGCGGTTGTCCCAACGCAGCAGATTCGCCCGCGCGTCGTTGGCGTCGAGCGGGCGATTCACCGCCTCCAGCAACGTCCGCCGCGCATCGAAGCGGTCGACCGGCAGATCGCTCGGCAAGCCGACGCCGGGAACTTGAAAGTCCGCCTGGTTCGGATCGCACACCAATTGCCAGGGATCGGCCGCCCGCCCCAGGAACCCGCCGTCCTGGCCGGGCCACACAATGCGACCGCAGTTCCAGATTTCATCCGGCAGCGTCACCGCGCCGGGAAACACCTCGCCATCGCCGCGTAGTTGCTTTACCACCGCGGCCAGGCTGGGAAAATCGTTCGGCGCGCCGGGCTTCGCGTTCTCGTTGTTCATCGGCGAGTGCGGCTGTCCGGTGAGCATGTAGTAGCCGCTCGAAGAATGCGCGTTGTCGCGCGTCGAAACGCCCCGCAACACGCACAAATGATGCGCCAACTGCGCGGTCCGCGGCATCAACTCGCCAACCTGCAATCCGGGAAGGGAAGTCGCGATCGGCCGATACGGGCCGCGAATCTCCTCCGGCGCCTCGGGCTTGAGATCCCACGTTTCATGCTGCGGCGGTCCGCCCGCGAGGAACAGGATGATGCACCGCTTCGCGCGGCCGAAGGTGGACGATTGCGTCGCTGCCGCCGCGGTTTTTGTCATCAGGCCGGCCATCGCCAGGGCGGTCGCGCCCGCGCCGGTCCGCTTGAGGGCTTCGCGTCGGGTGAATTCGCCGGCAGGTGCTTGCTCAAGGTTGCGGAACGCGTGCATGATAGAGGCTCCGGTCTGCGCTGGGCCGAAAGAGGCAGGATTCGGCAGGTGGGTCTGCTCCGACTCATTGATGGTAACCGGGGGCCGGTGGCTCGGCAATAAGACGTAAACCGTGCGGAGTGATGAGTGATGATTGGCAGCGGAATTCGCGAAATCGCATGGTTTTCTGCGGCGATCGCCGGCTTGTTCTCTGGGCAGGGAGCGCTCGCCGCGCCGCCGCGGTCGCTCGATGACCGGCTGACGATCGAGCTGGTCGCGTCCGAGCCAGAGATCGTCACGCCGACTGGCATCGCCGCGGACGACAGGGGACGCATCTATTGCATCGAAAGCCACACCCATTTTCGCCCTGAAGGGTACACAGGCCCGCCGGCCGACCGCATTCGCGTGTTCGACGACTTCGACGAACACGGCCACGCGCGGAAGATCACGACGTTCTACGAAGGCTCCCACGCCACGATGGGGCTGTCCTTCAACGCGGATCAGTCGTGGTTATACGTTGTCTCCCGAAGCGAGATGTTCCGCATTCGCGACACGAACGGCGACGGCAAGAGCGACGAACGCGAAGTGCTCATGCGCCTGGAAACCACCGGCGACTATCCGCACAACGGATTGAATGGCTGCGCGTTTGACAAGCAGGGGCGAGTCTACTTCGGCCAAGGCGAGAACCTCGGCGCTCCCTGGAAGCTCGTTGGCACGGATGGCGCGTCGATCTCCGGCGGCGATGGCGGGCGCGTCTATCGCTGCAACGCCGATGGCACCGGCCTGGAGCAATTCGCCGAAGGGTGCTGGAACCCGTTCGGGCAATGCTTCGATCAGTACGGCAACTTGTTCGTTGTCGACAACGATCCCGATAATCGCCCGCCGTGCCGATTGCTTTATGTCGTGCCCGGCGCCGATTTCGGGTACCGCTTCTCGAACGGTCGGCGTGGTCTGCATCCCTTCTCGGCGTGGAATGGCGATCTACCCGGCGCGCTGCCGATGGTGGCCGGCACGGGCGAAGCGCCGAGCGCGGTGTTGATGTACCTCAAAGAAAACCTGCCGGCAGATTACTTCGGCAAGTTGCTGGTCACGTCGTGGGGCGATCACCGCATCGAGAGTTATACGCTGGAACCGGTCGGCGCCGGTTTCCGCGCGACGTTCAAGCCAGTAATCGTCGGCGACGAGGATTTTCGGCCGGTTGGCATGGCCGTAGCCCCGGATGGTTCACTGGTGATCAGCGATTGGGTGGATAAGTCGTACGAATTGCACGGTAAGGGACGCATCTGGCGCGTGCAGGCGAAGCAACCCGGTGAGCGGCCGGGTAAGCATGGGCACTTCAGCGTGAGCGCTGAACAACACTGGGACCTTTCGCTCGCAAAGCAAATCCGCGAGATGCCAAAGACGTCGATTGAGTTAGCCGACGTGGCGAGTCAGAAGGAACACGCCTTTGCTCAAGCCGAAGGTTTGCGACAACTCGAATTGGTGCAAGAGAGCGAGAAAGCGATCTCAGCCGCTGCCAAATCGGCGGACCCCTACGTTGCCCAGGCCGCTCGCCGGCCGCTTGTCACGGCCGTGCGCAAAGGATGGAAGCCCGATGCGTGGATTGGCGACGAGGCCGCTCTGCGACTCGCCTTTCTGCTCGTCGCGAAAGAGGCCCATACGTTGCCGGGTGATGAGACAATGCGCGCGTGGCTCACCGACGAAGAGGAGTCGATCCGCATGACCGCCACGCGTTGGGTCGGCGAAGACAAGTTGGAACGCTTCCGACCCGAACTGACCGCCAGCTTAGCCATCGCGGGCCAATCGCCCCGGGCGTTCGCGACGGTTCTCGCGGCCCTCGAACGGCTCGACGGCGTCGAACGCAAAATCAGCGACGAGGATGCCGGCGAGACGTACGTCGCTAAGCTGATCGCCGATCCCGACTTGGATATTGAAGTGCTGGAACGCGCCGTCAGTCTCTTGCGCCCCGAGGACAAGGCGCTCAATGCCGACGTGCTGTCGCGTTTGTTCGAGAGCGACCGCCCCGAAGCCCGAAAAACCGTACTGCGAATCTGGAGCGATCGCAACCGCGGCGACGACCAGGCACGGCTTGCGCTCGTGGCCATGAACGACGCCGCGCCGGTCGAGGAGCGCGCCATCGCGTTGGCCGCGCTTCGCCCGAGCGATGCCTCGGCCAGCGCGCAGCTCGTCGACATTGCCTGCGGCGCGGAGCCAAAGCTTGCAGCCGAGGCGTTACGCACGTTGCGCGGGACGAAACTGGATGACGCCGAGCGCCGACGGCTCAAAGAGCACGCGCAGCGCGATGCGGCGCTCGCGGAACTGGCGGAGTTGTTGCTGCAACCTTCCACGGCCGAGGAAAACGCCGTCACGGAGTCAACCGACGCGTGGATGGAACAACTTCGTGGCCCCGCCGACGCGGAAGCTGGCGAGCGCATCTTCTTTCACCCGAAAGGACCAGGCTGCTTTAAGTGCCACTCGGTGTCGGGGCGCGGCGCGGCCGTGGGGCCGGACCTGACGACGACCGCGCGGCAACTCGATCGCCGCCGTCTAGTTGATTCCATCCTACACCCGAGCGCCGAAGTCGCGCCGCAGTTCACGACCTGGACGATCGTCACGCAGGACGGCCGCAGCCGCTCAGGCATGCTGGTCGCCGAAGCAGTCGACGGCGCCCAAACCTACCTGCAAGCCGACGGTACGACTTTCGAGGTGAAACAAGTCGAAATCGCCGAACGCGCCGCGGCGACGAACTCGGTCATGCCGGACCATCTGGAACGGCTGATGACGAAACAGGAGTTCCGGGATCTGTTGGCTTATTTGCAGGAAAACGCCGAGTAAGTGGGAAGTTCCCACTTGCCCACCTTGCCACATGGCCCTACGATGGAATGGGCGCAAGGTATCCGTTCGATACGTCAAGGAGATGCAGATGACCATCAAGACGTCCGATAGCAAAGGCCGAATCACCTTCGGGCCGGAGTTCGCCAACAAGACCTTTATTGTCGAAACGTCTGAATCGATGGAGATTCGTCTGGTCCCAGCAGCCATTATTCCGGAACGAGAAATGTGGATCTTTGGGGACAAAGAGAAGCTCGCCTCGCTGGAACTTGGCCTCGCACAGGCGAAAGCGCGCAAGTTCAGCAAGAAGCCGCCGACGCGGAAAGACCTCGAACCGCTCGGAGACTAGCAATGACGTTTGAAATACACTGGACCGAGCTAGCCGATAGCAAGTTCAAAGAGTTGCGAGCGAAAGCGATAAAGGCACGCGATAATCGTCGAGCGACGTCCAAGAAAAAGAAGTCGAAGGCCTGTTCGCGCAACTGCAGAAGACAATCAGCCTGCTCCTGGACAACCCCCGTCATCCAGGCCTCAAAACGCATAACTTCGTAGGGAAGACTCACCCCTTCGATCCGAATGAACCGGTGTTCGAGGCGTATGTTCAGAACAATACGCCGGGCGCATATCGCCTCTTCTGGTGCTACGGCCCCAACAAGGGCGAGATCACCATTATCGAAATCTCGCCGCACCCCTAAGCACAGAGTGGCATTCGCTCAACCCGCTAATTCATTCCCCGTCGCCAATCGCAACGTTCGCCTGCCGAACCAAGGATGACGCGACTATTCTTGCTGTAAATCGCGGAGGCGGTCGGCGAATAGGTGTTGATGTCGAACCTGAGCATCGACCCAAGACGTTGGAAATTCCTTCGGCCGCAGTATGACGTCATCGATCGCCGCTCGCATCTGACGGGCGCAAACCGCCGCCGACACGCGTCCTATGCCCGTGCCCAACCCGGGGAACGCAATTGATTGGATAGCGTCGGAAATTCGTTCGCCTTGCAGAGCGCCGTCCGAAAAAGTGCCGCTGGAAATCAACCGCAATGCGGCGCGCGCAGCGAGATACGGGTTAACGGTTTCGCCCCCCAGAATCATCGGGACGCGCATTGTTGGCGCCGAAATCAAATAGGGAATGCGAGCATCGCCGGTTTCCACGATTTCTGCAGCGCCGACGAGTAATTCTCCGTCGTGCCGGTCGCGTATCTGCCGCTGCAATCGATCTTGGATACTCCAGCCAAAGCGATGCGAATACGCAGCATCTACTCCGCCGTCCATAAAACCAAAGCTATTCGCGGGACTTATCACGGCGTCACACTGCAAATCAACGATCGAGCAGCGCGCCACTGTGACAAAATCAAGATCGCCACAATGTTCCTGCCACGCCTTGGCAAGTGAGCCGTCAACAGCGGCAAGCGTGATTCGTAGCGCCATTGAACTGTCAGGCAGCATAGCCCGACTTTGTGACAAAACGCGGATTAACCCGAGTTCTCATTCCCCGTCGCCAAGCGCAGCGCGATCTTGCACGCCTGGTCGTACACTTCCAGGTCGAGCCGCTCGCTGGTTGTGTGCGGGTTCATCTGGCCGCAACCGAGTGTGACCGTCGGGATGCCGCGGGCGGAGAGCCAATTGGCGTCCAGGCCGCCGTTGGAGATCGCCCGTTCCGGCTTGAGACCGACTGCCCGGACCGCGGCCTCGGCGGCCAGCACGGAGGCATCGTTTTCCGGCAACACGAACGAGTCGTAGTCGAGGCGGCTGGCGATGCTCACCTTGCCGGTGACGCCGTCGACATTGCGAAGCGACTGCGCGGCCCGTTCAAACGCCTGCTCGAATTCCTTGACCAGCTTCTGGCGGAACTTCGGATCGTGGCTGCGGGCTTCGGCCTTTAGCAGGACGCGGGAAGTAACGACGTTGGTCGCGCTCCCCCCTTCGACCACGCCGATGTTTGTAGTGCCGCGCACGCCTTCCTTGATCACTTCCCCCAGCCAACCGTGCTGTTGGAGATCGGCGATCGCCATGCCGGCGATCGTAATCGCGCTCACACCCCGCTCGGGGGCGCCGCCGGCGTGGGCAGCCAGTCCTTCGACGACGATGTCGAGCCGGAAGGCGCCGGTGGCGCCGACGGTCAGTTTTTCCGCCAGCCCGCCGTCCCAGTTAAAGGCCAAACGCGGATTACCCAATTTGCCGATATTCGCGCATCGCGCACCATGCAGGCCGATTTCTTCCTGCACGGGCCAAAGCAGCGTCAGCGGCGGGTAGGGGAGCTTCCGCTCGAAGATCTCCATCACGGTGTTTAAGAGTACGGCGACGCCCGCTCGGTCGTCCGCGCCGAGTCCGCTTTGCTTGTTGGCGGAGCCGATCAGGTGTCCCGCCTGGATCGGACGGGCGCCGACCGCCAGCGGGACGGTGTCCAGATGCGCCACGAGCAACCGCCGCGGACCACGTAACGTCCCTGGCAGCTTGCAGATAAGGTTGCCGACCTTGCCGTTGATGGGCGTGCGGCGATGGGCCTGGTCCGTGGAAATCGTGGAGCTCGGTACTCCCACGCTCTTCAGTTTCCCGACGACGAAATCGACGACCGCCTGCTCCTCGCCGCTCGGACCGGGGATCGCCATCAGGTCCAGGACGAGCTTCAGGGCCCGTTTGGAGGTGAACATCCCCGGAGTGAGGGGAACGGACTCAAAAACAGGAGCGTTGGGCAGCGGCTTCTTGGGCCGCACGGCAGTCGTCGGGTTCACTGATCGCAACCTACTTTCTTTCCTCGTAAGGGCTTCCGCCAATTTTTCCTATGTTACGACGAATTGCGTTGGTCATAAAGAGTCGCGGGAGGGTTTTTGGGACAGTTTCATCCAATTGGCTCCATCCTAGGCACTTCAATCCATTCCAACGGGGGGTTCACGATTTCTGCGTACTTCATAGACGTTCTGTTTGACACCCCCATTCGGCACAAATAGAATCGAAAGTCTGTCACCAGGAGGGGATCAGCGCGCCGGTCGAAGCATCATTTACCTGGGGAGTTGCGATCGATGAAGAAGGTCGAAATGAAGGTCTACAAAGACCGTTTGCTGACCCTTCGAGCTCGGATGCGTGGCGACGTTTCTCAATTAGCCGACGCGGCACTCAAAAAGAACGGCATGGAAGGAAATGGTGAGACCTCCGCCATGCCGATCCACATGGCCGACATCGGCAGCGACAACTTCGAGCAGGAGTTCACCCTGTCGCTGATGGAAAACGAGGAAGACACCCTCGACGCCATCGAAGCGGCATTGGAGCGCATTGAAGAGGGGAATTATGGGGTTTGCGAGGAGTGCGCAACCAAAATCCCCAAGACCCGCTTGAATGCCATTCCCTACACGTCCCTGTGCGTCAAGTGCGCGGAGATCGCGCAACGGGGATGACCCGCGCCGCGTGACCTGCTACACTCCGGCCCGCAATTGGACTCAGGAGTGCATCGAGTGAACGGCGTACCGCTCAACCGTTGGGTGACGTTTTGGTCGATCGCGCTCGTTGGCTGCGCGATCGATCTCTGGACCAAGCACTTCATGTTCTCGTGGCTTGGCATGCCCGGCGGCAAGACGTACTGGATTATCGACGGTATTTTCGGCTGGCAGACGAGTCTGAACCAAGGCGCCCTCTTCGGCATGGGCCAGGGTATGGCCATCTGGTTCGCTGCCTTGAGCGTTCTCGCCGGCGTCGGAATTAACTACTGGCTCTTCGTCGCCCGCGCCGCGCTTGATCGCTGGCTCACGGTCGCGCTCGGTTGCATCATGGCCGGCGTACTTGGAAATCTTTACGATCGCCTCGGCATGTGGAATCCGCCGGGCATTGAATTGAACGCGGTGCGCGACTGGATTCTCTTCGAGTTTCGCGGCCACGTCTGGCCAAACTTCAACCTGGCCGACACGTTCCTCGTCTGCGGCGCCATCATGCTCTGCTGGCACGCTCTGCAGATGGAAATGGCCCAACGCTCCGCCAACAAAGCTGCCGCGCGGGAACGCGGCGTTGCCGGAGCTTAACGGCGCAATGATGACACGATTCTGTAGCCGAGGTCTGAGACCTCGGTCAGGTGCAGGTCCGCGTCAATGCGCTGCCCGACGAGGTCACAGACCTCGGCTACAGAAGTGCAATGCGGCTATTTCGCGGCGCTCGGCGTCAGCAGCATTTCGCGGAACAACGGGTCTTTCAATCGCTGATTGCTGTTGAAGTCGTTGAAGCCAATCCGGCAGAACAACTTCGGCTGCACCCAGACGGCTTCCTGTCGCGACGGAATGAACGGCGTCTCGCGTTTGAGCTCGTTCATCTGCGCCCGCAGTTTCTCGTGCAACTCTTCCGGAATGCCGTCGGAAATCTGCGCGACGATCTTCAGCCGGCCTTTCACATCGGTCGCCACGAGCACCGCGACAAAATCCGTACGGTCGGCGGCCGAGGGGATATACCCGACAATCACGCACTCCGCTTCATGCGAGCGCTTCGTGGGGTCCTCGAGTTCTTCCTCCGGCTTGAGATCTCCCGCCTCGCCGGCGAAGTCCTTCACGGAATCTTCCAGGCTGTCGGACGTCGCTTCCTCCATCCGCGCGCGGCTCGTGATCGCGTTCACGAGGCTCGTTTTGCGGCGCGGAGGCGGTTCGCCCCAATTGGTCAAACTCTCCCAGGGGATGCCGCCGATCAATAACGCGCAGAACACGGCGCTCAAGCCCCAGACGCCCGTCGCCACGCGGCGGAACGAGTTCGGGAGCGCACGAAAACTCGGTTTCCAAATCGCCAACGGGCGCAAGATCGGGTCCATCATCCCAATCGTCGCGTCCTCGGTGCTGGCGAACATGAAGCAAATCATGTGCGCTGCGGTGAACGCCGTCAGGCCGGCGACGATCTGCCCGATCGCCCAATAGAATCGCAACGGGCTCAACGGATGCGTCGTAAAGCGGACCATTAGACTGCCCACGAGCATCACTACGACGCCGCCGGCCAGCACGTAGGCCCATTGCGGAATTTCTTTCATCGCCGACCCGCCGGCCGCTTCCCCGTGTTCCTCTTCGTTCGGGTCGAAGTGCGTGCCGAGCTTCGGATAATAGCCGCAACTACGGCACCACGGCATCGCCTCATCCGGCATCGCGGCGCCGCACTTGGGGCATGGCTCCACGATCTTCGCCGGCGCCATCTGCGTTAGCATGGCGGAGTCGAGCGACAACTGCGGCAGCGTCACGTTGTGCCCATCGTGGGCATCGTCGCCTGTCGCGTCGTTCGGCGTTTCCAGCACCCCTGGCGAACCAGCCATGAGGATTTTCCTCTGCGGTCACGTATCGGAATCGAAACAATCCGGCGGGGAAGTATAGGTCGCGATCGAAGCCTCCGCGGCCGCTGTACGCCTGCGTACGCCGGCTGCAAGAAGGAGGGATTGCGACAGCTCCCAGGTGTCGACCGAGCGACGAAATGGGCGCCCTAGCGCGCAATATCCCGAACGGCCGCCCCGGCTTGAGCAGCGGCCCGGCCAGATCGGCGTTGACCCATCCCGCGGCATGCCAGATACTTGAATATGCCACCCCAGCTTGGGGGGTGAAGCCGTCTGAAATCGAAATGAGCACCATGGCCACCGTCGTTGAACCGGAATTGGAAACCTACTGCCTGAAGGTCGCCGAGCGGGCCAAGAGCGCCGCGGCGCAGCTGGTGAGCGTGTCCGGCGAGCGTAAAAACGCCTGGCTGCGTGATGCGGCGGCGCTGTTGCGCGAGCGCACCGAATCGCTGCTCGCGGCAAACGTGCTCGATCTCGATGCCGCGCCGCGCTATGGGCTCACGGACGCGCAGATTGACCGCCTTCGGTTGACGCCGAGTTCGATCGCTGGCATTGCCGCGGCGCTCGAGGAAGTCGCGATGCTTCCCGAACCGATCGGCGAGGTGATGGAGGGGGCCGTCCGGCCGAATGGCCTGGAAGTGCTAAAGGTCCGGGTGCCGCTGGGCGTGGTGTTCTTCATTTACGAGTCGCGCCCCAACGTGACGGCCGACGCCGCGGCGCTCTGCGTGAAGAGTGGCAACGCGGTGATCCTGCGCGGCGGGAAAGAAGCGGCCCATTCAAGCCGAGCCATCGTCGAGATGCTGCACGAGTCGGCGGCGCGTCACGGCATTCCGGCCGACGCCGTGCAACTCGTGGCAACGACCGATCGCGCGGCCGTGGGGCATTTCCTCAAACTGAATCAATTCATCGACGTGGCGATCCCGCGCGGCGGCGAAGGGCTGATTCGCCGTGTCGTCGCCGAAGCGAGGATGCCGGTGATCAAACACTTCGACGGCAACTGCCACGTGTACATCGATCGCGACGCGGAGTTGGGCATGGCGATCGACGTGACAGTGAACGCCAAGTGCCATCGGCTCGGCGTCTGCAACGCGGCGGAGTCGCTCGTGGTCCACGCCGACGTGGCCAGCGAATACCTGCCGCCGATCGGCGCGGCGCTACAATCGCAAGGGATCGAACTGCGCGGCGACGAGCGCACCTGCGAGCTCGTACCTGGCGCCGTCGAGGCGACCGATCACGATTTTCGCGCCGAGTTTCTCGGTCCGATTATGTCGGTCAAGGTCGTCGGTTCGCTCGACGAGGCAATTCGCCACATCAACGAATACAGCTCGAAGCACACCGAGGCGATTATCACGAACGACCTCTCCGCGGCGCGGGAATTCGCCCAGCGGATCGACAGCTCGGCCGTGATGATCAACGCCAGCACGCGATTCAACGACGGCGGCCAGTTCGGTCTCGGCGCGGAAATCGGCATCAGCACCGATAAGTTCCACGCCCGAGGGCCGTGCGGACTCAAAGAGCTGACGAGTTACAAATACGTCGTGTACGGAAACGGGCAAGTTCGGGGGTAACGGAGGGATCCGAGTGAGGAGTGATGAGCGCAGGGTGATGAGTACGGTTTGCTACTCATCACTCTGCACTCATCACTCTGCACTTCTACACCATGAGCGGCGAAGTACTCAGTCAGACCGAAGTCGAGAGTTTGTTGAGCGCGATGGAATCGGGCTCGCGCAGCCAGGCGGCTTCCGCCGCGGCGGCGAAAGGGGCCGCAGCCGTGGGGGCCGGCGCGCCGGCGGGACGTTCTCGCGAGAAAGTCACGCTCTACGATTTCAAGCGTCCCGAACGCGTCGGTAAAGAGCAGATGCGGGCGCTGCAGGCGCTGCACGAAGGCTTCAGCCGAAACTTCGGCGCGGCGCTTTCGAACCTGCTGCGCTCGATCGTGGAAGTGCAACTCACGAGCGTCGACCAGCTGACCTACAGCGAGTTCCTCTTCAGCCTCGAGAATCCCACCTGCTTCAATCTGCTCAAGGCCGATCCGCTCGAAGGCAACCTGATCCTCGATATCAACCCGTCGATTCTGTTTCCGATCATCGATCGCATGTTGGGGGGCGGCCGCGAGAGCGGGGCGTCGCAACGGCGGCCGTTGACCGAAATCGAACTGCGTCTCGTGGGGCGCATCACGTCGCTGTTCTTACGCGACATGAAGCACGCCTGGGAGAACGTCGTCTCGCTCGACCTGGAAGTGCTGCGCGTGGAGAGCAACCCGCAGCTTGTGCAGATCGTGCCGCCGAACGAAGTCGTCGTCGTGGTGAGCTTCGAAGTGACCCTCGGCGAAGTGCGCGGGATGGTCAACTTGTGCATCCCGTTCAACGCCATCGAACGGATCGGCGGGAAACTATCGGCCAATACCTGGACCAGCTACGGCCGCAAGGACGTCGATCCGGAGCTGCTGAATCGCATTACGAAAAACCTTCACGGGTCGAACGTAGAGTTGGTCGTCGACCTCGCGGAAACGCGAATCACCACTAGCGAGCTGATCGGCCTCCGCGTCGGCGACGTCATCAAGACCGACAAGGACGTCCAGACGCCGCTCAACGTGTCCGTACAAGGGGTGGAAATGTTCCACGCCAAGATCGGCCAACTCAAGGGCAAGAAGGCCATCCGAGTCGAAACCGTGGTGTCGAACAACGCCCGCGGCAAATAGCCGCTTACCGGGCCCAAACGGAGCGGTTCTCAGGGCGAAACTCTCCTCGTCACGGCCCAAATTCTCGTCGCGGGCCCGGCCCTGACGTCGCACCGCCAAATTTTTTTTGCTCCCGCGCGCCCAGAGCGGCACGTTTTACCGCTTTATTAACTAGAGGCGGGGTTCGTCGTGGAGTGCGCCGAGGTTTGATCTTCAAGTGGTGCTGAAGGTCAGGCCCAACCGCGGCATGCTGCACGGGGCCCCGCTTTTTTCTTGACGGCCCGCCTTCCTGGCGGCGATTTTTTGGCACAGCCCCGGCGGGCGCGATGCGGACGTGATTCTCCCAGGGGTCTGCCCGCCCACCCGCCGGGGACGGCCCAGATGCCCCTTTTTCAGGCCCGCAGTAACTCCCGGCGAAAGTTCGACTTGCGCGACGTTTGACAGCGCCGGATCATCAGGGGAAGATGAGTTTTGCGGACCAGGGCGCGGACACCAGCGGTGAGGATCGTGCTGCGCCCGGAGGATTCAGTCTCACCAGCAGTCGGGCCGGCGCGTCGCCGGCGAGCGCGCCGTGAACGACGACCACGTCCTGATTGCCGAGACTCTGGCCGGCGACGCCGCGGCGTTCGGCCAGTTGGTCCGGAAATACCAGGACCGGCTCTATAACGCGCTGGTGCAGTCGCTCGGCATGTGGGATGAAGCCCACGACGTCGTCCAGGACTCCTTCGTACAGGCCTTTTTAAAGCTCCACAGCTTTCAGGGGCAGTCCAAATTCTACACCTGGCTCTACCGCATCGCCTTTAACACCGCGGCCAGCAGCCGCCGCAAGCGTCGCCCCAGCTTGTCCCTCGATCAGAGCCGGGAGTCGGGGGGGCACGAACCGCTCTTCGACGGCGAAGCGCCCCACGACCGCGCGATGCAGACGGAGCGCGTGGAACGCGTCCAAAGGGCCTTGGCGACGCTGACCGACGACCACCGCACGATCCTCGTCCTCCGGGAGATCGACGGCATGGCCTACGAGGAGATCTCCGATATCCTGGAACTCCCCGTCGGCACTGTCCGTAGCCGACTCTTTCGGGCGCGGATGCAACTGCGCGAGGAATTGCGCGAAGTCGTCGAGGACGAACGGGTGGGCTGAGCGGTTACAGTAATCTGAACGCATGTCGGGGCAACGAACCGGTACGGAATCGCCCCTCCATCGTGCATACTGAAGGCGTCCGCATTTCGAGTCCCAGTCTGCTTGTTCGTCGGGGCAAACTTTATGTCGATTGATCTCGCGGTCGTCCCGGTGGCCGGCCTGGGAACGCGCCTGCTGCCGCTTACCAAGTCGCAGCCCAAGGAAATGCTCGCGGTCGGGCGTAAACCGGTCGCCCAGCATGTGACCGAGGAGCTCGCGCATTCCGGCATTCGGCGGCTGCTGTTCATCACCGGGCCCGGCAAGGCGTCGATCGAAAACCACTTCGATATCGACGGCGAATTGATCGCCTACCTCCGCCGCACCGGCCGCGAGGAAGAACTGGCGGAGCTCGATTTCGAGCGCCAGCAGATGGAGTATTTCTACACACGGCAGCGCCGACAACTTGGCCTTGGGCACGCGGTGCTCTGCGCGCGACCGCTCGTCGGCGAGCAATCCTTCGTCGTCGCGCTGGGCGATTCGATGATCGGCCTGAACGCGAAGAGCAACATCGTGGGGCGAATGATCGCCGAGTTCGAGCGGGATCGACAACCCGGCGAAGAGCGCATGGTCGTGGCCTTCGAGGAAGTGCCGCGCGAAGAAGTGTGCCGTTACGGCATTGCGATTCCCGGCGGCGATGGAGATGTATTTCCTTTGCGCGGGCTGATTGAAAAACCATCCGTCGAAGAAGCGCCGAGCAACCTGGCGGTCGCGGCGAGGTACGTTTTCAGCGGCGGCATTTTCCGCTACCTGGAAGCGACCAAGCCGGGCCGCGGCGGCGAGATTCAACTCACCGACGCGATGGACGCCATGATCAAGTCGGGAGCCAAGGGGATCGGCATCAAGCTCTCGAATGAAGAACGCCGCTTCGACATCGGCAACTTCGAAAGCTACTTCGAAGCCTTCACGGAGTTCGCCATCGCGGATGAACGCTACGGCCCCGCGCTGCGAAAACACGTGCGCCGGCTGTTGGATAACTATCGAGATTAACCCGGGGAGATTTCACCACAGAGACACAGAGGGCACGGAGAGAAGAGGGAGGAGAGCGTTTTGCACCGCGGAGGCGCAGAGACGCTGAGTGAGGAGGGAGTGGAGAACGGGGTGGCGGAATTTCAATTCACGCCTGTTAAGCCTGGATTTAATAGCACGCGACTATCCAATCACCCACACGCTCTCATCCTCCCCCTCTGCGTCTCAGCGCCTGTGCGGTTCAAAAAAACAAAACTCCTCCTCTCCCCTCTCCATGCCCTCCGTGCCTCTGTGGTGAATCCTAAAATCGACGGCATCTCATGGAAATCATCCGTACCAGAGCCTACGCCCGCGCGGGGTTGATCGGGAATCCATCCGATGGTTACCAAGGGAAGACCATCTCGCTGATCGTGCGCGATTACTTCGCCCAAGTCGTGCTCTACGAATGGGACGAGATCGAGCTGATCCCCAGCCAGCAGGATCACAGTCGCTTCGACGGCATTCACGAATTGCAGAAGGACGTCGCGCTGCACGGTTATTATGGTGGCATTCGCCTCGTGAAGGCGACGCTCAAGCGCTTCGCCGATTACTGTGATCTGACGAACACGAAGCTCCACGACCGCAGATTCTCGATCCGCTATCACAGCAATATCCCGCGGCAGGTCGGCCTGGCCGGTTCGAGCGCGATCATCACGGCCACGCTCCGGGCTCTGATGCGGTTCTATCATGTCGAGATTCCGCGCGAGGTGTTGCCATCGCTGGCGTTGAGCGTCGAAACACGAGAGTTGGGTATCGCGGCTGGATTGCAAGATCGCGTGATCCAAGTCTACGAGGGACTCGTCTTTATGGACTTCGCCGCGGACCGCGCCACCGAGCCAGTGCCGGGGCTGCGCTGCGGCGTATACGAGACGCTCGATCCCGCGCTGCTAAGCAACGTCTATATCGCCTTCCGTGAAGACGTGGCGGAGCCGACCGAGCGCTTCCACAACAACCTGCGAGCCCGCTACGACCAAGGGGAGCCGGCGGTCGTCGAGGCAATGCGCATCTTCGCGCGGCTGGCGGCCGACGCCAAAGAAACGCTCCAGCGCCGCGACATGGCGCAACTCAGCGAACTGATGAACCGCAACTTCGACACCCGGCGCAGCATCTGCCAGTTGCCGCGCGAGCAGATCAAGCTCGTTGAAGACGCCCGCAGCGTGGGGGCAAGCGCAAAATTCGCCGGCTCGGGCGGAGCGATCATCGGCATCTACCGCGACGAAGCGATGTTCGAACGCCTCAGACAAGCCCTCGCCGGCTGCCGCGTGTTCAAGCCGACGGTCGTGGCTTGAAACCCGGCGGGCCGCGGCGTGCGAATCAGCACAGTGAGGAGACACGTACTTTCTCGCTGCGCAAACTCGTGGGTCGCTTGCCAATCCGGCGCTCGTGCAATTCGTCGCCGGAGCGAATAGACTATATCCGCGGTCCCGCCTGCGCAGCACTTCGGCTCCTTCTCCTCCCTGAGAGTATGCTCGATGACGCACGATTTCTCTCGGCGAACGTTTCTCCGCGGCCTGGGCGTTTCCATGGCCTTGCCCTGGATGGAATCACGCACCGTGTGGGGAGACGAGCCGGCCGCGTCGAGCGAACCGAGCAGCCAGGCCCCGGTGCGGCTGGCGGTGCTCTTCGCCGGCAACGGTTTCCATAGCAAGGAATGGTTTGCCGAGGGCGAAGGGGACTCCATGCGGCTCGGCAAAGTGCTCGAACCGCTGACCGATTTCCGCCGCAAGCTGCTCTTCATCCGCGGCCTGCAAAACGCCGAGGCGCTCAAGGGAAACATCCATAGCTCGCAGACCGGCAACCTGCTGTCGGGTGCGCCGCTCGCGGCCGGCGGCGAGATTCGCTCCGGCACAAGCATCGACCAGCTCGTGGCGCAGCGCTACGGCAATTCGACGAAGGTGCCGAGCCTCGTGCTCGGCTGCGAAAAATCGAACCCTTCGGTGCATAAGAACTACTCGATGATTTATAGCTCCCACATTTCGTGGAGTTCGCCGACGACTCCCGCGCCGCTCGAACTCTATCCGGCGCTGGCCTTCGACCGCCTCTTCAAAGACGAGGCGCAACACGGCGATCAAAGCGTCCTGGACGCGGTGCTCAACGATGCCAGCAACTTCCGCCGCCGCGTCAGCCGCTCCGATCAGCAGAAGCTCGACGAGTACCTCAACTCCGTCCGCGAGGTGGAGCAGCGGCTGGAAAAAGCCGGCCAGCGCGGCGAGTTCCAAGGCTGGCGGCCGTCGCTCGAAAAGCCGAACGTGCCGCGCCCGCCGGATGGCATCCCGCAGGATATCGCCGAGCACATGCGCCTCATGAGCGACATTCTGGTCCTCGCCTTCCAGACCGACGCCACGCGGGTCTGCACGCTCAAGCTCAATAACGACCATAGCTCGTTGCGATTCCCGAACTTGAACGTCGACTACATGATTCACCACCTGCTGTCGCATTCCGATTCGGACGACTGGTTGAAGGTGAACCATTTCTTCGTCGAACAACTCGGCTACATCGCCCGCCGGCTCGATGCGATCCAGGAAGGCGAGCGGACGACACTCGACAATTCGATGATCATGTTCTGTTCCAGCATGCTCACCGGCAACCACGACGCCACGAACCTGCCCGTGGTCGTACTCGGCGGCGCCGGCGGCCAGTTGCAAGGCGGCCGCGTGCTCGACTACCTCAACAGCCCCAACCGCCAGATGTGCAACCTGTACCTGTCGATGCTCGACAAGTACGGCATCCACCTCGACCAATTCGGCGACTCGGTCGGCCGCCTGGCGGAGATTTAAGAAACGCCGGAAGCAAGCAACGTTACTAGCCGTCGCCCCAGCGAGGGAGAGTTGGCCTTGATCTCTTACATGAATTCATCGCCAATTCCCCCTCGCTGGCGCTACGGGCTAGTGGAATGCGGGCCAGTGACATCGAGGCCCCACCGTCGCCAACTCGGCGGGAGCGGGGCGATGATCTCGACCGGTTCCTGACGCGTGGGATGCATTACGACGAGCCGCCGCGCGTGGAGCGCAATGCCCGGCTCGAACTTCGACCTCGCCCCGTATTTTCGATCTCCCCATACCGTCCAGCCACGCACCGCGAGTTGCACGCGAATCTGGTGCTTGCGCCCCGTCTCGAGGAAAATCTCCAGGAGCGCGGCGCCCTCCATTTGTCGCAAGCGCCGCCATTGCAAGAGGGCCTCTTGCGCGCCGGGCGCGTGGGCATTGACGATCGCCATGCGATGCGCCGCGTCGTCCTTGCGCAACCAGTCTTGGCACTCGCCTGACGATGGGATGCCAACCCCTTCCACGACGGCCCAATAGATCTTTTCGACGTCCCGTCCGCGGAACTGTTCCGACAGCCGCGCGGCTGCTTTCGACGTGCGGGCGAAGAGCGTCACGCCGGTGACCATCGCGTCGAGCCGGCTGACCACGCCCAGGTAAACCTCGCCCGGCTTGGCGTACTTCTGCTTCAAGTACTCTTTGGCGAGCGCGGCCAGGCTCGGCTCCCCCGGCGCGGCCCCCATCGTCGCCAGCGGCGCGGGCTTGTTGATTGCCAGCAGGTGGTTGTCCTCGTAGAGGATCTCCAGCGTCCGGGGGTTCATGGAGGTATGTTACCATATCGAGTTCCATCATCGATTCCACTGCTTCACCGCGCATGGCCGCCCGCTTCGAAAGACCGCCGTTCACCTGGCGTCGCAAATTCGGCTACGCGTTTAGCGGGCTGGCGCGGGCGGTGCGCGCCGAATCGAGCTTCAGGGTCCACTTCGCCGCCGCGGCGTTCGTCGTCGTCGCGGCCGCCGTGTTGCGTTGCGCCCCGTGGGAATGGTGTGCGCTCGCTATCGCGATCGGAGGCGTATTCGCGGCGGAGCTCTTCAATAGCGCCCTGGAACGCCTCGCCCAGGCGATCACCAACGAGGAACGCCCGGAAATCCGCGATGCCCTCGACATCGCCGCCGGCGCGGTGTTCGTCGCGTCGGTGACGGCCGTCGTCATCGGCGTAATCGTGTTCGGCGGTCGCGCATACTTGCTCCTCGTTCAGTAGTGTGCGATTGGATCGGCGATCTTAGAATAGTTGGCATGACCACGGACCTGATTCTCGGCACGGCCGGGCATATTGATCACGGCAAGACTTCGCTCGTGAAGCTCCTCAC
>CAZUBB010000057.1:0-2565 GCA_964618485.1 uncultured Pirellulales bacterium | reverse complement strand
AGAGGAGAAACAGCGCGGCATCACCATTGATCTCGGCTTTGCGGAACTTGCGCTCGGCGACGTTCGCCTGGGGATCGTCGACGTGCCGGGGCACGAGCGTTTCGTGCGCAACATGCTGGCCGGCGCGACCGGCACCGATCTGGCGCTCCTGGTCGTCGCGGCGGACGATTCGATCAAACCGCAGACAATCGAGCATCTGGAAATCCTCAAGCTGCTCGACCTGCGCGCGGGCGTCATTGCGCTCACCAAGTGCGATATCGCCGATTCCAATTGGGTCGACCTCGTCGAGGAAGAAATCCGCGAACTAGTGTCCGACACGTTTCTCGCCCAGGCGCCGATCATCCGCACCAGCGCTGTTCGCGGCACGGGCATCGAAGAACTGAAGGCTGCGTTATCCGCGGCGGCGGCCGACATCGCGCCGCTGGTCACAGCGCGGCGGCAAGGACCGTTCCGGTTGGCGATCGATCGCACGTTCACCGTCGCCGGTCATGGAACCGTCGTCACGGGAAGCGTGAACAGCGGCCAGGTGCAAGTCGGCGATGAGCTCGCGCTGGAGCCCGGCGGAATGCGCGTGCGCGTGCGCGGTCTCAACGCCTTCGGCCGCGCGGTGAACGAAGCGCATCGCGGGCAACGCGCCGCAATCAACCTGGCGGGGGTGCATCACGATCAGATTCGCCGCGGACAGGAGTTGGCATCGGTCGGGCATCTCGTGCCGAGCCGCCGCCTGACGGTGCAATTGACCGCCGCGCACGACCTCGCACGTCCGTTGCGCAATCGCACGCGGTTGCGGATGCACCTGGGAACCGCCGAGATCATGGCGACGGTGATCCTGCTCGATCACGACCGACTGGACGCCGGGCAGCAGGCGCTCGCGCAACTTTATCTCGCCGAACCAGCCGTGGCCACGTGGGGGCAGCCGTTCGTAGCGCGGAGCGAATCGCCCGTCGTCACGATCGGCGGCGGCCATGTGCTCGACCCAACGGCCGAGCGCCAGCGCCGCGGCGATGCCGCGTGGAGTCAGCACCTGGCGCCTTGGCGCTCCGACGATCCCTTGATCCGCGCCGCAACGGCGCTGCGCTTCTTTGGTCTCCGCGATTGGGCGCCGGTCGACCTGGTGCGGAGCGCCGGCGTGGAGCGCTACGACGAAGCCGTGCGGACGTTGACGGAGCGCGGTGAATTGATTGAATTGGCGGTCGGGCCGAATCGCCGCTTACGGGTGCATCGTCAGACGTTGGACGACGTCTTTGCTCGAGTCGAAGCGACGCTGCGTAAGTTGCATGCGCGATTTCCGCTGCAAACTTCGATTGAAAAATCTCGCCTGGCGCAGCGTTACGCGTACCTGGGTGGCGACGCGATCGTCGACGCGGTGTTCAAGGCGATGCAGGCCGCGGGGCGCATTCGTCTGACGGAGCGCGGCGTCGCGCTGGCCGGCGTCGGTCCGAAGCTATCCGCCAATGAGCGCAAGCTGTTGGACGAAATTGTCGCCCGGTATCGCCAGGCGGGATTTCAGCCGCCCAGCGTCCAGGAAGTGAAGGCGGAAACGACGAAGAACCAGGCGGTCGTCGTGCAGTTGATTGCGCTCGCGGCGACCGACGGCGATCTCGTCAAGTTAAACAACGAGTTGTACCTGCACGTCGATAACTTGGAGCGGTTGAAGGCGTTGCTGCGCGAACAATTCGCGCAGCACGGCATGCTGACCGTCAGTCAGATTCGCGAATTGCTCAACACCTCGCGCAAGTACGCCGTGCCGCTCTGCGAATACCTCGATCGCAGCGGTTTTACGCGGCGCGAAGGTGACAATCGTTATCTCGCCGAAGCCAGGGCCCCGCTGAAAAGTTAATCGCGCATGCTGCAGTCGTTGTTCCCGTTTGGGCCGCGCCTCCGGTTGCGGCAGATCGTCTCCGGAGGGCAGACCGGCGTCGACCGCGCTGCGCTCGACGTGGCGATCGAGTTGGGTATCGAGCAGGGCGGGTATTGTCCGCGCGGCCGACGGGCCGAAGATGGCCGCATCGCAGATCGGTATCGGCTCACGGAGACCGACTCCGATCGCTACGACGTTCGGACGCGGCTGAACGTGATGGAATCGGACGGGACGTTGATCCTGTTTCGCGATCAACTCTCCGGCGGGACGCGGCTCACGTCGGACGTCGCGCGGAGCGGCGCAAAGCCCTGCCTGCGTGTGAATCTCAATCGGCCGCACGGAATCCTCGCCGCGCGGCGCTGGTTGAGCGAAAATGAAATCGTTACGCTGAACGTGGCTGGGCCGCGTGAAAGTCAGGCCGAAGGGATTCACGAGCAAGCCACGGCCTGGCTGCGTGAATTGCTGCACGACTTCACACTACAGCGCGGCGGACACGTGCGGGCGTAGCTTGTCTGCGACGTGCGCGGGAATGGCGATCGCTTGCGGCGGCGCCGTGGGGCTGAGACGGCAGCAGACCGCCGCGGTCTCCGCCGTCGCTACGAGGCGGTCGTTGTGCGTGAACACGAACCGGTACGTGACGCTCTTTTCGCCGAGGCGTGCCACCGAGACTTCGATATCGAGCTCGTCTTCGAAACGCACCGCGC
>CAZUBB010000056.1:0-20947 GCA_964618485.1 uncultured Pirellulales bacterium | reverse complement strand
CGCGGCGAGCATTTCACACAGTTGGTCGAGCGCCGCATCTTCGGGCGCATGGATTAGCGGCACGTTATTCAAACTCGCGTTTCAAAATCTCCCCTCCCGGCCCTGCGCCTTGTGGCGGAGCGTAGCCTAGTGTATACGGATGGAAACAGCGCCGGATAGGCAGGCCTCTATCTGGGGGGGCGTGGCGGCGGCCGGCGCGTTTCGCAATCGTGGTCCCGCCGCACAGGCGAGTCGCGTTCGCTGCCGATGCAAATTCGGCTCGGATGTCGTTTCGCCTGGATTCAGCGCGACCGCGCGAATCGGTATAATCCGACCACTATTCAGTTGCCGTGCCACGCGAGGGGGAAACGACGGATGGGTCGCACTGAAACCATGCCAGCCAAGACATCGCACGCGGCGCTCGTCACCGGGGTCACCGCGCAATCGCTCTACGACAAGTGCAACGCGTTGGCGCACAACCTCTGGTGGAGCTGGCACCCAGACGTCGTGAACCTGTTTCGCGACCTTGATCCGATCCGCTGGCGGCAGTTGGATCACAATCCGATCGCGCTGTTGGCTGAGTTCACGCCGGAACGGCTGGAAGCTCGCGCGAGCGAGATGGTGCTCTACACCCGCGTCAACTACGCGTATCGCCGGCTGAAGGAATATCTCGCCAGCACGGACACGTGGGGAAACACCCACGGCGGCGTGCTCGGCTCGCGCCCGGTGGCGTACTTCTCCGCGGAGTTCGGCATTCACGAATCGGTGCCGATTTACTCCGGCGGCCTGGGCGTACTCTCCGGAGACCACATCAAGAGCGCCAGCGACCTCGGCGTGCCGCTCGTGGCGATCGGACTGTTCTACGATCAAGGCTATTTCAAGCAACAACTCGACAGCGACGGCTACCAGCGCGAGGAATATCTCCAAACGCTCGTGGAAAACGTCCCCATGGAGCCGGCGGTCGGCGTCGACGGGAAGCCGGTCTCCGTGGAGATCGAAACCCGCTCCGGCACCTTGTTCGCCAAGGTCTGGCTGATGCGCGTCGGGCGCGTGCACTTGTACCTGTTGGATTGCGACGTCGAGGGGAATCGCCCTGAGGATCGCGAACTGACGAGCCGCCTCTACGGCGGCGATTTCCGCACCCGCATTCGCCAAGAGCTGGTGCTGGGAGTCGGTGGCGCGCGAGCGCTCAAGGCGCTGGGGATCGTGCCGGGGGCGTATCACTTGAACGAAGGGCACAGCGCGTTCGCGCCGCTGGAAGCGATCCGCGAGCGGATGGAAAGCGATGGGCTGCCGTTTGACGAGGCCTTGCGCGAAGTGGCGCAGCGCACGATGTTCACCACGCACACGCCGGTGCCGGCCGGACACGACCGCTTCGACGGCGGACTGATCGAAGAGCACTTGGGCCCGCTCCGCGACAAGCTGGGGATTTCGTTCGATCAACTGATGGGCCTGGGACGCGTCGATCCACCGAATCAGCACGAATCGTTCTGCATGACCGTGTTGGCGCTCAAGCTCTCGCGGCGCGCGAACGCGGTCAGCAATCTGCACGGGCATGTCAGCCGGCGGATGTGGGCGAACCTGTGGCCGTGGCGCGTCGAGGAAGAAATTCCCATCGGCCACATCACCAACGGCGTCCACGTGCAAAGCTGGCTCGCCTGGCAGATGCAGCAGCTCTACGACCGCAATTTCCCGGTCGACTGGCTCGCCAAGATGGGCGAACCGGAGACCTGGCACCACATTCACTCGGTCGACGCCGGCGAGCTCTGGGAGACGCACTACGCGCTCAAGAACCTGCTGCTGGCGTTTGTACGCCGCCGCGTGAGCCGGCAATGCCGCCGCCGCGGCGAGAACGACGAAGTCGTCGAGGCAGCCCGCAACATCCTGGTGCCGAACATCCTGACGATCGGCTTTGCGCGCCGCTTTGCGACCTACAAGCGGGCCGATTTGATCCTCAGCCAGTTCGATCGCTTCGTAAGTCTGTTGCGCAGTGCCGAGCGGCCCATTCAGATTGTCTTTGCCGGTAAAGCGCACCCCGCCGACGAGCCGGGCAAGCAGTTGATCAAGAAAATCGCCAACCTGCGGCACGACCCGCAGGTGGCCGATCGCGTGGCGTTCATCGAGGATTACGACATCAACGTCTGCCGGCACCTGGTGCAGGGCGTCGACGTGTGGCTCAACAATCCGCGCCGTCCGCTGGAGGCCTCCGGAACGAGCGGTCAAAAAGTGGTGCTCAACGGCGGGCTCAACCTCTCGGTCCTCGACGGCTGGTGGGCCGAGGCGCACGACGGCTCGAACGGCTTTGCGATCGGCAAGGGCACCAGCCATGTCTCCGACGAGATCAACGATCGGCGCGACGGCGAAGACCTGTTCCGCGTGCTGGAGAACGAAGTGATCCCGCTTTATTACGACCGGGACGCGGACGGATTGCCGCACCGCTGGATTCGCCACATGAAAAACTCGATCGCCTCGCTGGCGTGGCGCTTCAGCGCGCACCGCATGGTGATGGACTACGTCCGCTCCGGCTACCTCCCGGCCGCCGGCGGCGTCAGTTGCGAGATGAGCGTGCGGTAGAGCGACGATCGATCTGCGAGGTCGGCGCGCGCTATCGCGCGCCGACGCGCTTCTTGTGAAAACAGCCTGTTGCGGCGGGCCTTACTCGTCGAACTTACCATCGTTGCAGCGCAGTCCAACGCTTGGACGCGAGATACGTCCTTGCTCTGGCGCGGCCCGCCCTACAACGATGGAGTCGGCTTCCCCTCTCGTGAGTCTCTGTGCCTCTGTGGTGAGTCCTGTCCTTCAAAGCCGCTATCTCAGCCCGAACAACGGGCCGAATTTGCCGCGCAGGTGGTTCATCAGGTCTTTGTGACTCAGCGGGCGGCCGGTGACGCGTTCCACGAGTTGCGCGGCGCTGTAGCGGCGGCCTTGCTGGTGGATGTTTTCGCGCAGCCAGTCGCGGAGCGGCAAAAACTCGCCGCGGGCGAACATGGCGTTCAAGTCGCCGAGCTGTTTCTGCGCCGCCTGGAAGAATTGCGACGCATACAGATTGCCGAGCGAATATGTGGCGAAGTAGCCGACGAGCCCCGCGCTCCAGTGGATATCTTGGAGCACGCCCATGGCGTCGTTCGGCGGCTCCACTCCCAGATAGCCGCGGTATTTTTCTTTCCACGCGCCGGGCAGATCGGCCACCGGCAAGTCGTCGTTGATGAGGGCCTGCTCCAATTCGAATCGCACTAGGATGTGCAGGTTGTAGGTCGCCTCGTCGGCCTCGACGCGAATCAGCGACGGGCGCACGTCGTTGATCGCGAAATAAAAGTCGTCCAGCGGCGTCGTGCCGAGGGCCTCCGGGAACGCCTTCTGCGCGCCGGGGTAGAAGTGCTGCCAGAAGGCCTTGCTGCGCCCGACGAGGTTCTCCCACATCCGCGACTGCGATTCGTGAATGCCGAGCGAAATGGCCTCGCCCGGCGGCAGCCCGAACTGCTCGGGCCGCAGGCCAAGCTCGTAGATGCCGTGCCCCGCCTCGTGCAGGATGCCGAAGAACGCCTCGTTGAAATGCCGCTCGTTGTAGCGCGTCGTGATGCGGCAATCGTGCGGGCCCATCGTGGAACAAAACGGATGGAGCGTCTCGTCGAGGCGACCGCGTTCGAAATCAAACCCCACCGCGATCCCGGTCGCCGTGCCGAACTCGCGTTGACTCGCGATCGGATAGCTGCGGGCGAGAATCTCGCGGTTTGGCGTCTTGCCGCTGGCGGCGATTTCGGCCACCAGCGGGACGAGCTCCCTGCGCAGTTCTTCCAGCACGCGGGCGACGTTCGACGTGGTCTCCGCTGGTTCGTATTCGTCGAGCAGCGCATCGTAGCGGCATTCCTTGAAGCCGAGGCAATCGGCCTGTTGCCGCTTGAGGTGCATGGTTTTTTCGAGCAGCGGCCGGAACGACTTGAAATCGTCGTTCTTGCGGGCTTCGCCCCACGCCTGCTGGCCGAGGATCGCGGTCCGCGCGAGTTCCTCGACGAGCGTCTGCGGAAGCCTGGTTTTCTTTTCGTACTTGCGCCGCAGCTCGCGAATCGTCGCGCCGGTGTCGCTGTGGGGGTCGGCGGCGAGGGGGCTTCCGGACAGCTCGTCGAGCCAGCCACCGATGCGCGGATCAACCTGCCGCTGATGCGCGAGCGCCGCCAGCAGCGTCACCTGCTCCGCGCGATACGCGCCGGCGCGGTGCGGCATGATCGTCCGCTCGTCCCACTCGAGCAACTGGTTGACCGACTCCAGCAGCGCGGCTTCGCGGGCGTGCTGGCACAACAGCTCAAAAGTCTCAGTAAAGGCCATGGGAACTCTGCGAGGTGAAGCGGGAGTTGGGGGGAGCGAACGATTGTCCGCAAGCAGCAAAAATGTTGCAACCGCCGCTCCCGCTGAGCCGCCGCCCGCTGGCTCACTAGCCCGCAGCGCCAGCGAGGGAGAGTGGAGGTTGAGTTCAAGGAAAACATCGAACAGGAACCCACGTCAACTCTCCCTCGCTGGCGCTACGGGCTAGTTAAAAGCCGACCTCGCCCGACCGATTCACCCCTCGTCCGAACGGCGTTCGGTTGCCCGGCGGCGGCTGGTCGGGTATCTATAATGTTGGTTAGAGCGCTATCGGCTGCGCGGCTACCCCCCCCTCCGGACCCCCTGCCTGTCTGTCAAGGAGCCGTGATGAGCGTATCGTCCCAGGCTGTTTCTCCCGAGTTGGCTGCCAAGGCGAAGGCCGCGCGCGATCGGCTCGACGCCCACACCTATGAAACGGTGCAGTGGCATTTTCACCCCTCGACCGGCTGCCCGTTCTGGCTGGAATACGCCCAGGGGTTGAAGTTCGATCCGCTCAAAGAGATCAAGACCTACGACGACCTGAAGAAATTCGAGCCATTCAAAGACGAATGGCTCCGCGGCGGGCCGGTGCGACGGTGGGTGCCGAAGGCGTTTGAAAACGACCCCGTGTACGTCTTTGAAACCGGCGGAACGACTGGCGTGCCGAAGAGCCGCATCGCCGTCAACGACTTCCGCACTGACTATTCGCTCTTCAGCGAGACGCTGCCGGACGAGTATTTCCCGAAGGGCGCCAACTGGTTGATGCTCGGCCCCTCCGGCCCGCGCCGGCTGCGGTTGGCGGTCGAACACCTGGCGCAATTCCGCGGCGGCATCTGCTTTTGCGTCGACCTCGACCCGCGGTGGGTGATCAAGCTCATCAAGAAGGGGTGGATGGAGCACCTCGAGGCCTACAAGCAGCACGTCATCGACCAGGCGATCACGATCCTCGGCGCCGGCCACGATATCAAGTGCATGTTCACCACGCCGAAGCTGCTGGAATCGCTGGCGACGGCCCTCGAGAAGCAAGGGAAGACGATCAAAGAGTGCGGCATCACCGGCATTTTCTCCGGCGGCACGGAGTTCACGCCGCAGTGGACGCGGTTCGCCATGGAGGAACTGATCGAGGGAGTCTATATGACTCCCACGTACGGAAACACGCTGATGGGCCTCGCCTGTTCGAAACCGGTGGGCCCTCAGGATGGTTACAAGATCAGCTACTACGCTCCGCAGCCCCGGGCGGCGATCGAAGTGGTGAGCTTCGACAACTACGACGAGGTGGTCGGTTACGGCGAGACCGGGCGAGTCAAGCTCACCACGCTGACCAAGGAATTCTTCGTCCCCGGCTTCATGGAACGCGACGAAGGGGAACGGGAAATGCCGTATGAAAAGTATCCCTGGGACGGCGTGAGCGGCGTGCGGCCGTTCCACGAACTGGCCGAGGCGACGACGGTGGGGGTGTATTAGGTAGTTTTCAGTTTTCGGTGTTCAGTTTTCAGTAGGAAACTGTGCTGGGCCCCCAACTGAAAGCGGAATACTGAACACTGAAAACTACGGAGTATCCGTCCGTGCTGAAGATTCCTGTCCTGCGTTGGGGGAAGCCTTACGAGTCTTTGGAGACCGAGAAGGTTTTCCATTTTCTCTCCGGGGAGCCGATCGCCGAGGTCGGGCAGGCGAACGGCGGGCTCCTCAATCGCGATATACGGTTCGCGCAGCGGGCGCGGGACTTGCTGCGTGAGTTCTCCGGCGAGCAGCTCGCCGAGATCATGAAGAAGGCGGCCGACCTTTATGCCCATGGCACGCTGCCGATGGGCGATGGCACGCAATCGCCGGAAGAATTCGCACGGGCGCAATCGGCCTCGACCGGGCTGCCCGAGCATATGTGCCGGTTCAACATGCAGAAGAATCACTTCGTGCTGTCGAACATGGGCAAGATGCTCGACGCGCTCACGCGCGGACTCGATCTGTCGATTCTGGCCCGCGGCTGGGGCGTCGAAAGTCGCGGCGTGGTGGTCAGTTACCAGGCGCAGTCGCCCGTGATCGGCTTGGTGTTGCCGTCGAATTCGCCGGGCGTCCATACGTTGTGGCTGCCAGTGATTCCGATGCAGGTCGGGCTGGTAATGAAGCCGGGCTCGCAGGAAATCTGGACCCCCTACCGCATGACCGAGGCGTTCTACGCGGCGGGCATTCCGCGCGAGGCGATCTCGCTCTATCCCGGCGGCCACGACGTCGGCGCGGCGGTGCTGGCGAATTGCGGGCGGAGCATGATCTTCGGCGGCACCGCGACGATCGAAAAATACAAAGGCGACCCGCGCGTTCAGGTTCACGGCCCAGGCTTCAGCAAGATTCTGCTCGGCGACGATTGCGTCGACGACTGGGAAAAGTATCTCGACGTGATGGTCGACAGCATTTTCCTCAACAGCGGTCGCGGCTGCATCAACGCTTCGAGCATCTGGGCCTCGCGACACACAAAGGAAATCGCCGCCGCGATCGCCGAGCGCATCGGGCCGGTCGAACCGCTGCCGCCGGAAGAGGAGAAGTCGTCGTTGGCCGCGTTCACGGTTCCCGGCGTACCGCAAGCAGTGTGGAAGATGATCGAGACGGATCTCAAGGAGGACGGCGTCACCCATCTGACCGAGCAGTACGGCCCGCGGCTGATCGAGCGCGAGCGCTGCGCGTATTTGCGCCCTACGATCGCCCACTCCGACAACCCCAAGGCGGCGATCGTCGCCAAGGAATACATGTTCCCGTTTGCGACCGTCGTGAAATGCCCGCAGGACAAGATGGTCGAGACGATCGGCCCGACGCTGGTCTGCACGGCGATCACCAACGACGCCAAGTTCGAACGCGCCTTGACCGACGCCACGCACGTCGACCGACTGAACATCGGCCCGATTCCCACGGTACGGCTCGACTGGATGCAACCGCACGAAGGAAACATCGTAGAGTTTCTGTTCCGCGCGCGGGCGTATCAGGTGATGCCGGAACGGCTCGGCAAGAAAGTATGAAGTATGAGTGCAGAATTATGAACTGGGGAGAGTTCACTCGCATCCAGTCGAGGGTCTCAGCTGCATGACTGCCGTCGTTCATCGATCGTACTTCTGACTTCATCGTTCTGAATATGCTTCCTTTCGACTTCCAACCGCGCACGCGCATCGTCTTTGGCCCCGGGAGGGTCGAGATGCTCGGGGCGTTGGCCGGGGAGTTGGGGGCGCGTCGAGCGCTCGTGGTCAGCGACCCCGGCATTGTCGCGGCCGGTCATACCGAGCGCGGGCTGGAGTCGTTGCGCAAGGCGGGGATCGAGCCGTTTCTCTTCGACAATGTGCATGAAAACCCCACGACGGACGATGTCGACGCTGGATTGGTGCTCGCCAAGCGCTTTCAGCCCGAAGTGATCGTCGGCTTTGGCGGCGGCAGCTCGATGGATTGCGCCAAGGGGATTAACTTCCTCTTCACCAATGGCGGCCGGATGCAGGACTATTGGGGGACCGGCAAGGCGACACGCGAAATGCTGCCGATGATCGCCGTACCGACGACGGCCGGAACCGGCAGTGAATCGCAGTCGTTCGCGTTGATCTCCGACGCCAAGACGCACGTCAAGATGGCCTGCGGCGATAAGAAGGCGTCGTTCCGGATGGCGATTCTCGATCCGGAGTTGACCGTGACGCAGCCCCTGCGTGTGACCGCACTCACCGGCATCGATGCCGTGGTACACGCCGTGGAAACCTACGTCACCAAGCGGCGCAATCCGGTCTCGCTGGCCTTCAGCCGCGAGGCCTGGCGGTTGCTCGAATCGAACTTTTCGCGCGTGCTCGAAAACCCGGACGACCTCGACGCGCGCGGCGCGATGCAACTTGGCGCCTGTTTCGCCGGCTGGGCGATCGAGAACTCCATGCTCGGCGCGGCGCATGCGCTGGCGAACCCGCTCACGGCCCATTTTCAGGTGCCGCACGGCCTGGCGGTCGGCGTGATGCTGCCGCACGTGGTGCGTTTCAACGGCGTGGAGTGCGGCCCGTGGTACGGCGAGTTGCTCCACGCCAGCGTGGGGAATAACGGCGCGCCGTCGCCGGAATCCGGCGCGGCCGGCCTGGCGGAGTTTCTTACCGGAATTGTCGAACGCGCGGAGTTGCCGACGCAACTTCGCGCTTGCGGCGTCGAGGAAAAACTACTGCCGCAGTTAGCCGTCGAAGCGGCGAAGCAGTGGACCGCCGGATTCAACCCGCGGACCGTGGGAAACGAAGAATTACAGAGCCTCTACGAGGCGGCGTGGTAAAATATGTCGAAGCCTGCGGCATCTGGGAGCCGGAAGCGTGAGTGCCCGGAGTTCAGCGCGTCGGAGTTGGTAGCAATGGGAAATTCAGCGCTTTATTCTCGAATTACGCGGCGTCAAGCCCTCGGCGCAATCGCTGTCGGCGCCGTCGCGGCCCGCGCGACGATCGCCGCGACGCCTGCCGTACCGGCCGGTCCGGTGAATTGGCCGCTCTTTCGCGGCAACTCGCTATCCACCGGCGTCGCCGCGGCTCCGTTGCCCGCCAAGTTAGAGTTGCTCTGGAAGAAGCCGTTTGCGGACCTCGGCTTCGAGGCCACTGCGGCCGTGGTTGACGACGTGATCTACGCGGCGTCGCTCGATGGCAACCTGGTGGCGCTCAACTTGTCGGACAATAGTGAGCGTTGGCGCGTGAAGGGGGCCGAGATCGGCTTCACCGCTTCGCCCGCGTTTCACGAAGGACGCGTGTTCGCCGGCGACGCGGACGGAAAATTCTTTTGCGTCGACGCCGCCAAGGGAGAGGTTCTGTGGACGTTTGACGCCGAAGCGCCCATCGACGCCGGCGCGAACTTCTACCAGGACAAGGTGCTGTTCGGTTCTGAAGACGCGACGCTCTATTGTCTGAACGCCGCCGATGGCAAAGAGGCCTGGCGGTTTCAGATCGGCGATCAGATTCGCTGTTGCCCCACCATCGTCGAGAACATCGGCTTCGTGGCCGGCTGCGACGGCGCACTCCACATGGTGAATCTCGACAAGGGCGAAGAAGCGGGCAGCGTGCCGATCGAAGCGCCGACCGGTTGCACGCCCGCGGTGATGGGCGACCGTTGTTACTTCGGCACCACGGCGGCAACATTTTTCTGCATCGACTGGCGGCAGGCCAAAGTCGATTGGCGCGTGAGCGCCGCGAAACGCAGCACGCAGTTTCGCTCTTCCGCGGCCGTGGCGGAGGATATCGTCGTCGTCGCGACGAACTCTGGAAGTTCGCCGCCAAGTCGCGCGTCGATAGCTCGCCGGTCATCGCGGGCGACCTGATCTATGTCGGCGCCGGCGACGGACGGTTGTATGCGCTCGATCGCAAGACGGGCGAATCGCGCTGGGAGTACGAATCCGGCGGCGCCTTCAACGCCTCGCCCGCGGTCTTTGGAGACAAGCTCGTCATCGGCAATACGACTGGAGAGTTGTTTTGTTTTGGCGGAAAAGGATGAGGATCGAGTTTTCAGTTTTCGGTGTTCAGTTTTCAGCTAGGACATCGAGAACGTTCACTCCAACCACTGAAAACCGAACACTAGATTGCCATGACCACCGAAGCGACCAAGACCGAAGTTGGCAGTTACTTCATCTCCAACTATCCGCCGTTCTCGCAATGGTCGCGGGAAGCCGTGGACGAGGCGCGCGAGGCGCTTGCTTCGCCTCCAGCCGATGTCCCGTTGGGACTGTACTTGCACATTCCGTTTTGCCGGAAGCGGTGCAAGTTCTGCTACTTCCGCGTGTACACCGACAAGAACGCCGGCGACGTGGAGACGTATGTTTCCGCGCTGTCGCGCGAGATCGAGTTGGTGAGCAAGTTGCCGGTCATGGGCGGCCGGCCGTTTCGCTTCGTCTATTTCGGCGGCGGGACCCCTTCGTTCCTGAGCGCCAAGCAGTTGACGTCGTTGGTCGATCGCCTGCGGGCCAACATCGATTGGAGTCTCGCGGAGGAAGTCACGTTCGAGTGCGAGCCTGGCACGCTTTCGAAGCCGAAGCTCGAAACGCTGCGCGAGTTGGGCGTAACGCGCCTCAGTCTGGGCGTGGAGAACTTCAGCGACGCCGTGCTTGAAGAAAACGGCCGGGCGCATCTTTCCGGGGAAGTCTACAAGTCGTGGGATTGGATCCGCGGGCTCGATTTCCCGAACGTCAACATCGATCTCATCTCCGGCATGGTCGGCGAGACCTGGGACAATTGGCGCGATAACATTCGCCGCACGATCGAGCTCTCGCCTGACAGCGTTACGATCTACCAACTGGAGCTGCCGTTCAACACGGTGTACTCGAAGGACATCCTCGGCAATCAGATCGAAATTCCCGTGGCCGATTGGCCGACCAAGCGCGATTGGCTCAACTTTGCCTACGACGAATTGCTCGGCGCCGGTTACGCCGTGTCGAGCGCGTATACGCTCGTCAAGGACAAGAGCAAGGTCAACTTCAGCTACCGCGACAACCTGTGGCGCGGTTCGGATCTGCTGGCGACCGGCGTGGCGAGTTTCGGACATGCCTCGGGCGTGCATTACCAGAACCTGCCGGAATGGGGCGACTACGTCGGCTCGCTGGAGCGCGGCGAACTGCCGCTCTATCGCGCGATGCGCATCACGCCGCACCAGGCGCTGGTGCGCGAGCTGATTCTGCAGCTCAAGACAGGCCGGCTCGACGCCGGTTACTTCCGCAACAAGTTTGGCGTCGAGATCGTCGACGAATGGCGCGACGTCTGGCGCGAATACGCCGACGAAGGCTATGCAACCATCGATGGCGACGCAATCGAACTCACGCGCGCCGGCCTGCTACGAGCCGACGGTCTTCTTCCGGCCTTCTTCGAGCCGGAGCACCAGGGCGTAAGGTACACTTGAGCAGGCTGGAGGCGGGAGGCTGCAGGCCGGAGGCGAATAGCGAGCCGGAAGCGTTAACGCCCGGAGTTACGCGTAGATTCAGTAATTCAGCCGTCGACTTCCTAATACGGCGGTGAGAGGCGGCGACTTCAGTGAGCAATGCCGGGCACTGGCGCGATTATCTTCGACTGATCCGCGCGCCGAATGTGTTTACGGCGCTCGCCGATGTGGCACTGGGGTATCTAATTACCCACGAGGAACTCGCGCTCAGCGGTTCCTTCGTCGCGCTGTTGGCGTCGAGCGCGTGTCTCTACCTGGCCGGCATGGCGCTCAACGACGTGTTCGACCGCGACTTGGACGCCGTGGAACGACCTGAGCGGCCGATTCCTTCCGGGCGCATCCCGCTCCAAAATGCGCAGCGATTCGGTTGGGGCCTACTCACGACAGGCGTCGTCGCGGGCGGAGTTGCAAGCATCCTCTCAGGCGGCGCGCAACTTTTTCCAGGGCCGTTGGGAATCGCCGCCGCGTTGGCCGCGCTCGTCGTCGGCTATAACGCGCTGCTCAAGCGGACGGTTCTCGGACCGATCGCAATGGGGGGCTGCCGCGCGCTGAACGTGATGCTCGGAATGAGCGCCGCGGCGTTAGACGGCTGGCAGCCAATGCACCTGGCGATTGCCTTGGGGCTGGGAACCTATGTCGCTGGGCTGACCTGGTTCGCACGGGACGAAGCGATCGTGAGCCGGCGCTGGCAACTTTCGCTCGCGGCGATTGTCATGTGCGGCGCGGTGGCGGCGCTCGCCGGATATCCGCGCTGGGCCGATGCGAGTTTGCCGGAGAACCTAGCGCCGGTTTATGCATCCACCGACGCCTGGCGATGGAACGCGCTCTGGTTGACGAGCGCGGCACTGATCGGCCACCGCCTGCTGCGGGCAATTCTTTCCCCGACGCCGCGATTGGTGATGACCGCGGTGAAGTCGTCGATCATGTCGATCATCGTGCTCGACGCCATCTGCTGCCTCGGCGTGCGGGGCGTTGGCGGCGCGGTGGTGATCCTGCTGCTGCTCGCACCAGCGCTTTGGCTGGGGCGCTGGGTTTACTCGACCTGAGGCGAGCTGCAGCGTTGGCAGCGATTTGGTATGCCGCCTACTTCACGGACTGCGGCAACTCGCTCATCGGCACCTTGAATCGCTGCCCTTCGGGCTTCTCCAGTTCGGCCGCGAAGTACAGCAACTCGCGATGCTGGGGATCGATCGCAAGGCCGGCGTTGACGTCCGCCTTGGCCTCGGGGATCTTGTTCTCGGCCACATAGAGGCGTGCGCGTTCGAGGTACGCGTAATGCGTCGGCTTGTTTTCAATGCACGCCGAAAGCATCTTCATCCCCTCGACCTTGTCTCCGGAGTTCACGGTTTCCATTGCGGCCGTGAAATCGGCGAGCTCATCGGGCGGGGCGTTGGTATTGCTACAGCCCGTCTGGAGGCTCGCCCCGCCAAGCAGCAGCGTAAACAGGGCCAGCCGGAGAACCTTGCTGAAACTTCCACCGTTCATGTGCACTCCTACATTCCTCCGAAGTAGTTCCATGAATTCGCCATCGCAAGATGCGATGCTCACTCCGGCAGCTTCACCGGCAATAGGTCCGATCGGCTCCCCATACGGCTCCACGTTTCGAGCTCGATGGTTTCGTTGACATAACGGACGGAACCGTCAGCCAGGCAGACGAAGCAACCGCCGGTATGAGCGCTGCCGAACGCGATCTCGATCGTCGTGCTCATGGGGACTCCGGTGGAGCCGAGGTGTTCGGACCCGTCTTGTCCTTCGCCTCGGTCCGCATCGTCGCCGCCAATCGCCCAGTGATCTTTGCGACCGCCGGTGGGGAAGTCCTGACCGGCGCCGACGTCCTCGCGAGTGAAGTAAGGCTGCCCATCGCCGAGCGCCTCGCCGGCGATCATCGTGTTCGAGAGGCCGTCCTTGATGTTTCGCGGGCTGCAGATCGTCGAGGGGCGCGATTTGGCGTCAGGATGAATGCCGGTGAGAATTCCGTTCTCGTTCAGAAATGCGCAGCGGATCGACGCGGTGGGATTCCGCTTGTCGATGCCCAGTTCGTCGTCCTTCAACGTTCCGGAACCGCATCCCAGATAGGTCGAGGGCATCCTTTGGGGAACGACCCAATCGTCCGCAGAGGTGTTGTAGAGATGATCGGGGAAAGGGGCCGTAGGGCACTTATAAACCGGGAAGTGCGTTTCGCAGGCAGTGATCATCGCCGTCTTTTGCGACGCCGGCAAGGCACGACTTGAGTAAGCCCACTGCATCGGGTCCGAACCTTCCGGGAGGTCGAATTTGAAGTTCTTGAAATGCGAGGTCTGCTCCATGTACGGCAGCAGATAGCCGGACCAGGCCGGACCGACGGAATTGTAAATGCCGATCGGGAAGACCTTGTGCGTGCTCAGGTAGCTGTGGAGACCGAGTCCGATCTGTTTGAGGTTGTTCTGGCATTGCGCCTTGCGTGCGGCTTCACGGGCCACTTGCAGCGCCGGCAGCAACAGTGCGATGAGAATACCGATGATGGCGATGACAACGAGCAGTTCAACCAGCGTGAACCCTGCGCGACGACGCGTGAACATGGAAACCTCCTGCCTCTTAGTCACGGAGAACGAAGTCCGAATCGCTTCGGACAACCTCGTCTGCCGTACCGGCGACTCTGTTGACGAAAATGAATGAATCAATCAATGCACAAAAGTCCGGGCCAGGAGGAATTCCCTCAATCACGCAGGAATCAACGTCTCGCCCAACTCTTGGGGACCGGCCCGGGCATGACCCAGGTCGGTCCCGAAAAATGGTAGCGAACTCACCGCCTCGCCCGTGTACCTAAATCACACCTCGCAGAATCGAAACAGCCCGGCAGCCGCGCAAAATGCTCGGCTGCCGGTACTGATTCAATTCACTCATCGACATTTCAGAGAGGTTGCGAAACGGCGTCGAAACACCGTTCGCAAATCCTCCGACGAACTAGCGACGACGACGCGCAACCCAACCCAATCCGCCGCAAGCGGCCATCGCGAGCAGCACGATGCTGCTCGGTTCCGGGACGGGATTGGCCACGCTGCCGACGGCGCCGAAGTTGTTGCGCACGTTGTTGAGGTCGTCCAAGTCAACGTCGTTGTCGCCGTCGGTGTCGCCGGCGCCGACCGACCCGAAGTTGTTACGGACGTTGTTCAAGTCGTCCAAGTCGACGTCGCCGTCGTCGTCGGTGTCGCCCAGCGGGCCAGTAGGACCGCCGAGCGGATCATCGTAGTCATTCGGATCGAGGTCGTCGTACTCGATGAATCCCGGTCCGGCCGGGCCGGTCGCGCCGATCATCTGGACGGCCAGATCTTGCGCCGCGCCGGACTTGAAGAGCTGTCCGAGGTAAAGGCCCTTGCCCGGCTCGATCAAGATCGAACCGTCAAAGTTGGTCTCGGCCAGGAGCGAGCCCGTGGCGTTGCCATTTTGCAACCAGCCATCGCCGGCCAGGCCATTGGTTTCCAGACCTTCCAACTTGGAGAGATCCAGGCTGCCGCTCGCGGAGGTGAGCATGTAGCCCTTCAGATCGACCGCTTCGTCCGAGCCGTTGACAATCGCCACGTCGCCGTCGGCGGTGTCCACGACGATCTTGAATTCTGGCAAGGAATCGGCCACGAGCACGTTGTCGAGCGCCCACCACCAGTCGTTCGCAGCGTCGAGCAGGCTGAACTTGACGACCAGCGATCCGGTCCCGGGGTTGTCCACCTGGAACGCGAGACGCTGATCGTAAACCTGTCCATCAGGGAGGTTTTCCGAGGTGATGCTCCAAAGATTGGAGAACGTGCTGCCACCGTTGGTGCTGACGTCAATCGACAGGTCCATCGGCTCTTCGTTGCGGAAGAACGAATCGACCAGGATCGTGACCTTGTCGTTGTTGACCTGACTCAGGTTCACAGGCGGAGTCGAGACGGTCGCGAACATGTGCGAACCGTCGATGTCGGTGCCGTCGTCAAAGGCATCCGGATCAACGACCAGCACGCTGCCTCGCGCACCGACGCCGCCGCGCGTCCAGGTGGAACGTTCCTGATCGCCTTCCGTCACGATCCACGAGTCGACGTCGTGAATATTCCAACCCCGGAATTCGATCGGATTTCCTTCCGGAGCGGTAACCGTCCGGCCCCAGCCGGCGGGCAGTTGATCCGTCCAGTCCGTCCCGTCCGCACTCGGCGTCTCCGAGGGGCTGGTGTAAGGATTGAGCGTGAACCCTTCGAAGCCTTCGTTCAAGAAGATCTCCGTCGCTTTGGCTGAACTCGACGCGCTGAGCGTCAAGAACAGCGAAGCAGCAAGCTTCTTCCAGTTTCTTCTGTGCAAGACCATGTTGTTATCTCCTGGGCCGAAGTGCTCGGCTTTTCAGTTGCATTGAATCAAGTGGGTTTTCGCCCGGCGTCGACAATCGAAAGACGCCAAGGGCGATCAATTAGCGACGAAGCTTACGAGCGACGGCCACGCAGGCCAGACCGCCGGCCAGGAGCACGAACGTCCCCGGTTCCGGCACGCCCAAGGGGGGATTCGCAGCGTCCGCGATGATGCGGAAGTCCGCGAGGTCGACGACGCCGTTGAAATTGACGTCTCCCTTGGAATAGCTTTCGTCGGTTCCCACGCCGGTGCCCGTGTTGAAGCCCACGTTGGCGTTCCAAATGAGGTAGTCCGCCTCATTCGTCAGCTTGTCGCCGTTCGCGTCGCCCAGGACGAGTACTTGATCGTCGGCAATATCTGCCAAAGAGGTCCCATTGCGACCGAGCTTGGCAATCGTAAGGGCCTCGGCGCCGTTGAGAGCGCGGCGCCAAATGCCGATGTCGTCAAGGTTGTGCGAGAGCTTGCTGCCGTAGTCGCCTGCGCCGTCCTGGCCGATGTTCGTCGACAATGGCGGCGTCAGACCGCTCGTGTCGATCGTGCCCGACCCGGCGATATTGACCGACCCCAGGAACGCGCCGTCCTGATAGAAGCTCGCGAGACCGTCGCGATCGTGGCTGACCACGATGTTGTGCCATTCGCCGGCCGGCAACTGCTTTCCGCCGAAGTCACGCCGCGCGCCGTCGGCGCCTTTCCAGTTCCAGCCCCAACGGCTGTTCGAGTCGTACAAGACCCAGCCCTGGTTGGAACCGTTGTCCCAGTCCTTGTTGCCGATGAACGACGGATCGCCAGGATCCGCAACGGCAGGGTTATTGACGCGTTGCGCCCAGAGCGAAACGGTGAAGTCGGTGTCGGCGCCGAACTGCAGATCCGCCAGGGCGTTGGAGAAGTTGACGAATTCCTTCGCGTCGTTGTACGTGAGGTCAAGCGCGCCGGAACCGATCAGCGCCGGGCGGCTGAGGCCGTCGGAATTGGTGGAATCCGGCAGGAAGAACAGCGGCGTGTTGCCTGGCGTGCCGTTGTTTCCTCTTCCCGAAGTGTCGTTCAAGTTGCCGTCGAGGCGCAAGTGCACGACCAGATTGTCCGTGATCGCGGCTTGCAGTTGCGTCGCCTCCCAGGCGACGCCCGCCAAACTCGCCGCTGCGAGCATGGCCAACCAAGCTGTCTGTCTCATGTGTGGTGGTCCAGAATCATGGATGGTACTTCTTCGCGCCGTGCGGTTTTCGACATGCTTCCGATCAAGTTGCCGGCCACGCACTCCGCGCGCACCGCAATCCCGCGCCGGCGCAATGTGCGTGAAAAATCCTTGTCACGACAATCGTTTTGAATCAGCTCCGGCAAGCACGGCTCAATTGCATTCCTGCTGACTGACCGGCCGGACTGAACCTCGTTCGTCGTGAAACCGCTTCGATCGCGAAGTCAAGAGAATAACCGAATCGCGCCTCCAGCGACGTTTGAATTGCGTTAATCATTGATCAGTAGCGTCTGCACAATTTGACGCTTCTGCTGCATGTGGCTAGGTGCGCGATTAACGCGATTATTGCGCTACTAACCGATCGTAGTTGCGACGCCAAACTGCACAATGATTGTTTGCGCAAGTCGCCTGTGAGTTCGCGCATAACCCCCACAGCTAGCGATTGACACACCCCGACGACGCGGGGATTTTTATGAAGATTCCCGCACAATGCGAGTCATCCGCCATGCTTCGCCGATAGAACCTGTAGCCTGCGCAAAAACGCAATTCAATTAACTTTCATGGAGCGCGTACTGTGAAGGACCTTTTCACCGGCATGCGATGGAATAACTGCGTCGCCTTCAACAAGTCGCTAGCGGCCAGCGCGCTCGGGATCCTCGTCACGTGCGCCGCCGCGCGCTGCGATGAAGCGACGCCGCTCAAACAAGCGCATGCGCACAACGACTATGAACACGCGCGACCCTTGCTGGACGCGCTCGACCAGGGGTTCACCAGCGTGGAGGCGGACATCTATCTGGTCCATGGCGAGTTGCTCGTCGCTCACGACTTCGTCAACGTCAAGGAGGGACAGACCATCGAGACGCTGTATCTCAACCCTTTGGCCGAGCGCGTCCGCCAGCATGAAGGAAGCGTCTACCCAGCGCCCGTGGAGTTTACTCTGCTCGTCGACTTGAAGTCGGAAGCCGAGGCCACGTACGCGGCGCTCAACGAAAAACTGGCCAAGTACCCTGAGCTCGTGACGACCTGGACGAACGGCGAACGCCAAGCGGGGCCGGTGACCGTCATCGTCTCCGGAAATCGTCCGATTGCCACGATGGCTGCGCAGATGACGCGACGAGCAGGAGTCGACGGCCGGCTCGCCGATCTGGAGCTGCCCGCCCACGCCGAGCTGATGCCGCTCGTCAGCGACCGCTGGGGCGCCCATTTCGCCTGGGATGGCCAGGGCGCGATGCCGGCCGAACAGCGCGCGCGGCTTCAGGAGGTCGTGCAGCGGACGCACGACCGCGGCCAGAAACTCCGTTTCTGGGCCACGCCCGACACGCCGGGGATGTGGGGCGAACTCCGGGCGGCGGGCGTCGACCTCATTAACACCGACGATCTTCCCGGTCTGGCGAAGTTCTTGCGCGATCCGTGAATTCCGTGCTCCTGGTCGCGCGGAAGCCAACACAACCCGCATAGTTGTTACGAATTGCCCCGTAAACACGGCAATTCTTCGCTAATCGCCAGCCTGACCCAGTTTATTGTGGCGAAAAATCAACGTCACGTTTAGATTCGGCTGTAACAGCAGAGTCGCAGGTTGTCACGCGCCCCTCGCGTCTTGTGTTGCAATCTGGGTCATACATCTTCAGGGGGATCTCATGTCTTGTTCTGTTCGTGGATGGTGGCGGTGCGCGCTTGCCTTGGCCGCGGCGGTGGTTTTGCCGGGCTTGGCTGGCGCTCAGGAAACGGAACCCAATGACACCTTCGCCGAAGCGCAGGTCGTCCCGGGCGATATCGGCGGCGCCACGCTGATTTCCGGTGAGCTGATGTTCCTGCCGTACGACGTCGTCGAGTTCGCAACGTTGGAAGAAGGCGCCGTCGACTATTATGACATCACCGGTCTGGCCCCGGGTTCCCTCTACGGCGCGTTCATCGACAACCTGGTCGGCGTCGGCGCTCCGGACACCATGATGCGGTCAATGGATGAGTTCGGCGTCGAAGTCGCTTTTAACGATGACGATAGCCCATTCGGCGACGGTTTTGCCTCGGGTTTCATCTCGACGGTGAATGCCGATGGCTCGCTCCACCTGGAAGTGACCGGCTATCCGGACGAATTCTTCGAAGGGCTGCACGAAGAGTCGGGTGAATACGCCTTGGTGCTGAAGTACAGCCCGCTCGGCGACGTGGACTACTTCCACATCACTGGGCTCGTTCCGGGCACCGCTTGGACCGCCGAAACGCTGGCCGCGCCGGGTGAAGATCCGATCGACACCGTGTTGACCGAGTACGACGAACTGGGTGCTCTCGTCGCTCAGAACGACGATATCGACTTCGATAACGGCATCTACTTGTCCGAGTTGTCCGGCATTGTCCCGGCCAGCGGCGAGCTCTTCCTGGCCGCGACCGCCTGGCCCGATTTCGACAGCGTGGGCGACCACATCACCGTCGGCCAGTACGGTCTGCAATTGACCTACACGGCCGTCCCGGAACCGGGCACGTTGGCGATCGCCGCGATCGCGGGCCTCTCGGCCTGCTTCGTGGCCCGTCGCCGCAAGGCCTAGTGAGTTACGCCTGTCGAACCGGCCGCCATGATCGATTCGGGAAGCGAATCGATCAGGTCGGTCGGCAGGAGAGAAACCTGTCCAAAACGTGCGGCGGCGAGGTCGCCGGCAGCGCCGTGAAGGTGTGTGCCGAGCCTCGCCGCCGCAATTTCGTTGAGCCGCTGACCGAGCAGCGCCGCAATCACCCCGGTCAGCACGTCGCCGGTCCCGCCCGTCGCCATCCCTGGATTGCCAGTCGTATTGTGATGGCTCTCGCGGCCATCGGTGATCAGCGTGCGATGGCCCTTGAGCACCACGACGACCTTCGCCTCCAAGGCCAACCCTTCGGCGGCCTTCTCCATCGCAGCGCGCGGCGCTCGATTCGACTCAGGAACAAGGCGTCCGAACTCGCCCGGATGCGGCGTCAGAATTCGCGGTCCACGGTGTTCCCCGAGCGACGCCTTCCGCTCAGATAGCGCATTCAATGCATCGGCGTCGACGACCATCGGCGCGGCGATCTCGCGATAGAGTCGGGGGACGATTAGACCAAGCCCCGGCGAACGTCCCAGTCCCGGACCGAGCGCAAGAACATCTGCCGATTCTCCGGCTGCAAGCAAGGCGTCGATCGCGCGATGCGAGATTCGGCCCTGACGATCGCTAGGAAGCGCAAGTGTCATATACGTGGGGTGCAGTCCCGCGACGATCGGCTGGCACTCGTCCGCCGTGGCAAGCCGCACGAGCCCCGCTCCGGCGCGTAGCGCCGCCATGCCCGCCAGCGCGATTGCCCCCGACATGCCGCGCGAGCCGCCAATCAGCAACAGGCGGCCGAAGTCCCCTTTGTGCGCATCGGCGGCGCGAGGCGGGATCGAAGGGAGCGGGGAAGCCATCGGCCGAGTCTCCGTGCGGCGAACAAGCGAATGGACGTACTCGCGGCATTATGGCGCGCGTACCTCGCCGCTTGCGAGCGCTGGCGAGGCCCACCCTCCTTCGGCGCCGACGGAGTCGATCAGTCGATCTCGACGCGGCAGGTCCGCTCTTCGCTTCCGATGCAGTACGTGAATTCCACGTCGCCAGGGGCGTCGGCGAGCGCCGCGGCCAGCGATTGCGGCGAAGTGACGGCCGTGCCGTTGGCGCTCGTGATCAGGCAGCTCATCGGAATGCCCGCCAGGTCGGCGGGGGAATCGCGTTCGACCCGCACCACCAGGGCCCCGGGGCGGTCCGGCAGGCCACGACGCGCAAGCGCCGCTTGCGTCGCCGCCACGGTGCGGAGGCCGAGGCGTTCATCACCCGGCGTGCGATCTTCCAGTAGAGTATCGAACTGTTTGGCCTGCAGCGTCCGGCCTGACGGGGCCGTGGGCGTTACCCGCCCGAAATCGGCATACCGGCGCTGCGCCGGGACCGGACGCTCGCCCAGGGTGACCTCGATGGTCGTGCGAAATCCGGCCTGAACCAGTCCAAGCGGTACCCTGTCCCCGGCGACGTAGGGTTGCAGGGCGTCGATCAGTTCCCGAGCGCTCCGAACGGGCACGTCGGCGACCTGGACGATCGCGTCGCCAGGGCGAAGTCCAGCGGTCGCGGCAGGGGAGCCTGGAATAACGTCTCGGAGGGTCGCGCCGGTGCTGTCGGGGGTGTCGCCCGCCAGGACGCCAAAATAGCCAGGCGT
>CAZUBB010000055.1:8542-21250 GCA_964618485.1 uncultured Pirellulales bacterium | reverse complement strand
CTACGCAACCCAACCCGAGCCCGGTTCGGAAATTCGAGAACGCAGTTGTCCTGCCGGCCGAGGGCGGCGCTTCGCTTTTGACTGGCCGGGTCGTTATGCTGTTAACGATCATGCGATGCCGGTTCTCTGCGAGCACGATGGCTTTGGCGATGGTTCTTTTTCAATGGCGATCCTGGCCCCTGGCGGCAATCCTCGCGCTGACGTTTTGTTGCGCGGAAACACAGGGCCAAGAAGTACAGCCTGTATTTCGCGCCCAGATGGCGCTGGCCCGTGCCGAAGTGCTGCAAGGGCGCATCGTTTGCCGGCTCGATCGACTGACGCGCTGGGGAACCACGGTGTCGCGTTCCGCTGGCGGGCGCGAGTCGCTGCGATTCAAGACGGCAGCGGAAGCGGGAAACAAGACGTCAATGCACTACGAGCTCCTCGCGGCGGAGCGCACGATCACCATCGACGCCTCGCAGAATGCGATCACCATGGAGCGCCAATCGCTGCGCGACGGCAAGGTGTTCGCCACAACGCGTTTTGAACAGCCGGAGACCGGGGCACTGGTACTCTTCGTCGACGACAACGGCGACCAGCGCCGTCTGCAAGCGGATTCCGTATGGCAACTCTGGCTGTCCGATTCCCAGACCTGCGCCGAGAACTTACTGCCCCTTTGTGAAATGCTTGGCATGGATTTGCCGTGGCTCCAATTCACCGAGTCCCTGGAAGTCAAGTTGTTGCGCCTCGCCGATGCGGGACAAGAACGCACGTCGCCCGAATGGCGAAAATGGGTCGAACAGCTCGGGGACGAACGCTTCACGGTCCGCGAAGCGGCCGATCGCCGATTACGCGGAGTCGGCGCCTCGCTCGTACCCTTCGCTCGGCAACTCGATGCCACGCAACTCGACGCCGAACAACGCTTTCGGCTGCGCCGCATTCTGCACAGCATGGAGGGTGAAATCACCGCCGATAGCGTCGACTCGGTCGCTGAATGGCTCCTCGACGATCCGCGCGCCTGGGTGGAACTACTCGATCGCGAGGACGCCGCCGATCGAACGATTGCCGCGCGGCAGTTAAGCCGGCTGCTGAGTACGGACGTCGACTTCACGCCGTCGGCGGACGATGCGATGCGTGGCGAACAGCTTGCGCGATTACGCTTGCGCGTCGAAGGACTGTTCGACCGTCACTGACGCGCGGGGACTTTCGGCCGCGTCCGGCTGATGCGCCAAGTCGCAGAGCACTTCGGTGGTGACGTCGTGACCGCCGCGGAAGTTGTTTGCCAGAGCGCTGACCGAATAGATCGGTCCCCATGGAATGCCCCACCAGCCGAACAGCAGCGTCAACGCGGAATATCGGAGGCCGTGAAAGACGGCGCTCTCGCTGCCGCGCACGAAGTACACGTCGCTAGGCCGTTGCATCGTCACGACGATCATCGAGACGCAGTACTTGTAGAACACGAACCGCCCGCCGAGCGCAATCTCGCGCTGCAATTCGTCCAGCGTCAGCCCGTTCATTCCTCGGATCGTCATCGCGCTCCGCCTCGATACCGGCCTGTGGAAAATATAGCTGTTTTCCCGGGGCGAGGAGTGAATCGCCGTTTGTACCGGATGGCGCGAATGTGACGCGCCCTGGCCTGTGTGGTGGGCCGCTACCGGAGCAAATCGACCGCGAACGACGTGCTGTTCGCCACCGGAAGCACGGGAGCGAATCTCCCGCTCCGGCCGCGCTTGGCGCCGCCCCAAGGGAAGATTTCGATCCCCAAGTACGCGTCGACCGTGCCCGTGTCGCTGGGCATGATGAAGTTGGACTCGCCAAACAGCGCCAGGTAGTTGTTCAACGGTACGTACACGTCCGCGCCGAACAAGAAAGGATTGTCCTTCGCCTGCAGGTCGCCGAGCGCCGCGTTGGCCTCGGAATGCTCGTCCGCCACGCCGATCCAACCGCCCAAACGCGCGCCGGTCGCGAACAAATGGCGATAGTAAACACTTCCCATGGTGATCGGGCGCAGCGTCACCGGCGCCGCGCCAAAGAAACCATCATCGTCGCGATCGCGGAGCGAGGCCTGCACGCCGACCTGATCGCGCTCGGTAAAGTCGTAACCGAGCGAGCCGCGCCATTGCCCCAGGAAGAAATCGTCGTAGTAATCCTGGTACAGGAAGTCGTACCCGCCGCCCCAGACCAATCCTCTGCGTGTGCGTTGAAACACGCCGACGGTAGTGAAGCTCTGCGTGCGTCCCGTGGACCCTTCGACGCGCTCTACGACTTGCACCGCGTTCGACGTGGCGTTGATCGCCGTGCCGAGTTGCAACCCGAGGCCATACTGCCGGCTCAGCGGCAGCCCCCAATTGACGGCAGAGCGGCCGCCGAAATGCGCGTTCACGCCGAAGTCCTGCGGCTGCTTCGAGCCTTCCAGCCCGAAAAATACCGAGAAGTTCGATCCATCATTCGGGCAGCAATAGCACGTGGAGTCCGCAGCGCAAACATGCGGCGCGACCTCCTCCTCCGGTACGGGCGCTTCGCTTTCCATAACGGGCGGAGCGTCTGGCTCAGACTTGAACCATTCTGCGTTCGATCGCGAGGCGGCGCATGCCATCATCGCCGCAGCAGCGGCGAGATGCGCGAAGCGGACAACCGCAAGATGATTGCGTGATCGCAAAACGACCAACAACAGTGCGCACCATCGCATTCTTTTCTGCCCTCCCTGGCGTGAAATGCGTGTAAAGCCACGTGAGATATCGTGTGCCAGAAAAGCACACTTGCATCGAACGCCGCGCGCACGTGTCGTGCATCCTGTGCGGACTATGCCAGCGGCACCTGATGCTCGCCGGACAATTCGCCCAACAAACTATCAAGCGAACGGAGTTGTTCGTCGACGCGACTCTCCAACTCCTCGCGCTTCAGGAAGGCGACCAGCCCTTCGCACGCCAGGCTGCAGACCGCTTTGCCGGAGTCCTTTTCCAGGATCGCCAGCACCTTCTCGCGCGGAATGCCGTCGCGGTACGGGCGTGCCGCGGTGAGCGCCTCATAGATGTCGGCGACGGTCATCAAGCGGGCGGCCAGCGGCAGGTCCTTCGACGGGATGCCACGAAAGTAGCCGCGGCCGTCCACACGCTCGTGATGCGCGCCGGCCAACGGCGCGTATTGCGCGAAACAACCGATGCGCTCCAGGATCCGCTCGGAATCGGCCGGATGCCGGCGTAGAGCGTCGAATTCCTGTTCGGTAAGTTTCCCGGGCTTATCGAGAATCATGTTCGACACGCCGAGTTTCCCGAGGTCGTGGAGCAGCCCCATGCGGCGCACGCGGCGCACGTCCTCCGCGTCAAAACCGATCGTAGCGGCGATCCCCGACGCGATTCTGGCCACGCCGCTCGAGTGCTTGTACGTCCAGGGACTCTTGGCGTCGACGACCCGCGCGAAGGCCTCGGCGATCTTGTCGAGCTCCGCTTCGTTGATGAACCGCACCTGGTCCACCGGCTCAAGGTCGGCGACGCGGAGCATCGGGTCAGGCTCGGCGAGGCGCTGCCAGAACTCCTGGTCCGGTTTCAGCGATACCAGCGCGTCGACAAGCGACGGATCGAACCACCGCTTGCGACGCGAACGGGCCATGTCAACCGTCGCATTCAGCCCCTGTTCGCGAAAAAACACCTCGACGGTTTGCGACAATCCGGCAATCCGCGCCAGCAGGGAGATTTCCTCTCGCTTCAGGCCGTCCGGGTGTCCCTTGCCGTTCCAATGCTCGTCGAGTTGCCGGATGGCGATTGCCGTGGCCTCGGGGAAGCGCAATTCCCGGGCGATCGTCGCGCCGCGCTCGCAGCGTGTTTCGACTAATTGCCGCGGCCCCTTGGGCCCCTGCAAGACGAGCGACACGATCCGCATCGCGCGTTCCCAAGGTCGCGCCGTAGGAAGCGCGTGCGAGACGAGGTAACGCGCGCTCTCCTTCATTTTCGGCCAATCGATGGTCTTCACGTCGCGCTTCAGGCGTTGGTCGTCCGAGCCGAACAAGTACGCCATCTTGGCCGCATTGCTCGAACAGCCAAGGTCTTTCAACAACAGTGCGTACAAGAGCGCGCCGCGGTCCTCGATCGGAACGCCGACTTCGTCGGCCAGCCGCATCCCGATCAGCGCCGTTCGGGCGGCGTGCCCCTCGGGCTGTCCCTCGGTAATGTCCAGTGCGCAGGAGAGCGATGCGATCACCTCGGAGAGGCGAATCTGTCCCTCGGAAACGTGCGCGGCTACCCGCGCCGGCGCCGCGCCGACCAGTGTCGAAGTGCTCAAGAGAAGATGCCTCGGAGAAGTGGGATTCGCGGCCGCCGCCGGCAACCGCATCGCAAGCCTAGCATTCGGACGGCCGTCGCCTCGCCGCTGAATTCGATCCACACAGCGGCTTCCCGCTGAATTGCCCATTTTCTCCACGCGAAAAAGTTCAACACCGGCCCCCCAACTGTCCGATTCTTACGACACACGCGTTACGTTTCCGCGCGCAAGGCCTTGCCGCGGTAAACTTTGGCGTGTTGCGCGGTAGGGCGTGGAACCGGGCAGTTTTGGTGGTTTTCGGGGTTGACCACCAGGCGTATCATTACGCGGAAACCGGTTTCCATGGTCGCAGGGGTCATTCGGGTCAGTGGGCCGGCGGAAAACCACCGGACAGAGGGGATGGGGCTGCTGAAGATGAACATCTTGTTTGCCACGAGCGAAGCGGTGCCGTTTGCCAAGACCGGAGGGCTGGCCGATGTCTGCGGCGCCCTGCCGGCGGAATTGGCGCGGCAAGGCCAGTCGCCCGTGGTGATCATGCCGGCATATCGCCACGTCTTCGCCTGCGGCCAGTCGATCACTCCCACCGGGGTCGACTTCACGATTCCCATCGGTACGAAGCAGGTCCGCGGCAGCCTCTGGCACGGCAAACTTCCGGACAGCGACGTGCCGGTCTATTTCGTCCGCCAGGACCGCTACTTCGATCGGTCGCAGCTCTACACGGAGAACGGCGCCGATTACATCGATAACTGCGAACGGTTCGTGTTCTTTTGCAGAGCGGTGTTGGAAGCGATCCACCTGCTCGACCTCAAGACCGACCTGATTCACGCCCACGACTGGCAAACCGGGTTGATCCCGGCCTATCTCAAGGCCGAGTACCGCGGCATCCCCGGCTTCGAGTCGATCGGCACGCTGTTGACCATTCACAACATGGCGTTCCAGGGCCTGTTTTGGCACTGGGATATGCTCCTCACCGGGCTCGACTGGCGCTACTTCAACTGGCAACAGATGGAGTTTTACGGCCAACTCAACCTGCTGAAGACCGGCTTGGTCTTCTCCGACGCGCTGAACACCGTCAGCCCGCGCTACTCAGAGGAGATTCAATCGGCTCCGCTCGGTTGCGGACTCGAAGGCGTGCTGCAACAGCGCCGTGGCGTACTGACGGGCATCATCAATGGCGTCGACTACCGCGAGTGGGATCCCGCGACCGACGTTCATCTCACGGAGCGTTATTCGCTCGACAACGTGACCGCCGGCAAAGCGGTGAACAAGGCGGCCCTGCAACGTGAGCTGGGATTGCCCGAGTCGGCCGGCGTGCCGCTCATGGGCTTCGTGGGCCGCCTCACGGAACAGAAGGGGATCGACCTCGTTGCGCAAGTGATGCAGGAATGGCTCCCCACGCAGAATGTGCAGTGGGTCATCCTCGGCACCGGCGAAACGAAATATCACGAGCTCTTCGCGCACCTCGCGCAGCGTTTCCCGCAGCGCGTATCGACGATCCTGCAGTTCGATAACGGACTCGCCCGACGCATTGAAGCCGCGGCGGATATGTTCCTGATGCCGAGCCGCTTCGAGCCGTGCGGTCTGAGCCAGCTCTACAGCCTGAAATACGGCACGATTCCCGTCGTCCGCGCCACGGGGGGGCTCGCCGATACGATCACGAATTTGAACAACGAGACGCTCGCCAACCGCACGGCGAACGGATTCTCCTTCGGCGAATACAGCCCGATGGCCTTTCGCGAAGCCCTGGAACGCGCCCTCACTGCCTATGCGCACCCTGACCTTTGGGTGCAACTGATCTCCAACGGAATGAAGCAAGATTGGTCCTGGTCCCGCAGCGCCCACGATTACATCGACCTGTATGAATCGACCTTGAGCCGAGTGCGCCGCACAGTGATGGTTTAGGGGGGAGGAGAAAAGGAGTAGAGGAGAAAAGGAGAAAAGAATCTCCTGGCCTACGGCTTTCTCCGGTTCTTTCTTTTCTTCAACTCCCCGGTTCTTCATTTCTCCTCCCAGGAGCACGGACGCGAAGCGAGAACGGTCGAGTAAGCAGAAAGAAGTAGGCCCCCGCCCCTTCTTTTCTCCTTTTCTCCTCTACTCCTTTTCTCCTCCCCCCCATGCACGAAGTTTCGCTTGCCATTACCTGGCATCAGCATCAGCCTTACTATCCTGACGACATCGGCCAGGACAATCCCATGCCTTGGGTGCGCTTGCACGCCACCAAGGACTACTGGGGCATGGCGATGCTCCTCAAGGAGATTCCCGAGTTCCATTGCACGATCAATCTCGTGCCGAGCTTGCTCGCGCAGTTGCTCGCGTACTTGGACGGGCACGAGGATCACCACCTGCGCGTGTCGCGCTTGCCGGCCGACGGCCTGGCCGAGGCCGACATGCACTACCTGCTCGACAACTTTTTCATGGTCCACCCGGACCACATGATCCGTCCCTACGCGCGCTACCACGAACTGTACCGCAAGCGCGGTATCGGCGTAGATGGCGCGGCGCGCGCGGCGAAACGCTTCAATCGCCAGGATGTCATCGATCTGCAGATCTGGTCGAACCTCACCTGGATGCACCCGCTCGCCTTCGAGCAAGACGCGGAGCTGGCTGCCTTCCGCACCAAGGGAAAGGGCTGGACCGAGGACGAAAAGGCCTGGCTCCTCAAGAAGCAGATGGCGCTCTTAGCGGAAGTCGTGCCGCTCCATCGAGAGTTGATGGAACGCGGCCAGTTGGAACTGACCACGACGCCGTTTTATCACCCAATCTTGCCGCTCTTGTGGGACAAGCGCCAAGCGCGGCGCGCCATGCCGGACGTGAATCTGCCGCGCTATCTGGAAGGCTATCCCGAGGACGCGCAGAAGCACATCGAGTCGGCCGTTGCGTACCACGAGAAGCTGTTCGGCGCGAAGCCGCGCGGCATGTGGCCCTCCGAGGGGTCGGTCTGCGAGCCAATGATCGCGACCGTCGCCAAGGCCGGCATCAAGTGGATCGCTACGGACGAAGAAATTCTCTCCTGCTCCACCGAGGGCTGGGTGTCGCGCGATGGCCACGGCCACTTGCGCAACCCGCACATGCTCTACCGTCCCTGGAAGCTGGAACAAGGCGGTCAGGAGTTGCAGATCGTCTTCCGCGACCACGCGATGAGCGATCAGATCGGCTTCCACTACCAGCGGTTCCATGCCGATCACGCGGTGGACGACTTTATCGGCAAGCTGGAGGCGATCGGCAACGCCACGCATGGTAACGCCGGCCATCGTCCCACGCTGGTCAACATTATCCTCGACGGCGAAAACTGCTGGGAGTATTACCACAACGCCGGCGTCGATTTCCTCCGCGGTCTTTATCGCCGCGTCGCGTCGCATCCTCGGATCACGCCGACGCGCGTTGGCGATTACGTGGAGCGCTACCCGGCGACTGACAAGCTCGGGCATCTCTTTCCGGGGAGTTGGATTTCGCACAACTTCGGCATCTGGATCGGCCACCACGAGTGCAACCGCGCCTGGGACCTGCTGTTCGAGACGCGGCAGCATCTGAAACGCGCCGAATCGTCCGGCGAAAAAACCGCCGAGCAGCTCAAGACCGCCTGGCGGGAGATGTTCATCGCCGAGGGAAGCGACTGGTTTTGGTGGTTCGGCGATTCGCACAGTAGTGCGCAAGACGCAGTCTTCGATCGCCTGTTTCGCAAGCACCTGCAGAACGTTTACCAGGTGCTGGGCGACCAGGTTCCCGTCGAATTACTAAGGCCGATCAGCCAGGGGCACCACCACGCCCGGCTGCACACGGAGCCGACGAGCCTGCTGGGCGTCAAAGTGGACGGCCGGCAGACGTATTTTGAGTGGCTGAATGCCGGGCATTACCGCGCGAGCGGATCCCGCGGCACGATGTCGATGCAAACCGACAGCCGGTTGACCGACTTGTACTTCGGATTCGATCCCAAACGGCTGTTGATCCGGTGCGATTTCCGCGGCGGCGGCGCCCGCGAACAACTCGCCGACATCTCCGCCCTGCGCGTCGCCTTCCTCCAACCGGAGGGCTTTGAGCTGCTGATTTCGCATCCCGACTGGGCGGAACCGATTTTGCAGTTGTATCACAACGACGTGCCGGTCGCCGAATCGGGCGTCACGGCGGCGACGGACCGGATCACCGAAATTTCGGTCCCGCTCCGCACCCTGGGACTGACGACCGACGACCCGATCCAATTCCGCATCGAGCTCCTCGACGGGGAACAATCGATCGAGCGGGCGCCCACGGAAGGCGCCATCGAAACGACCGTACCGAGCCCGGAATATGAACTCTTGATGTGGCAAGCGTAGAGAAGAGGAGTGCAGAAATAAGAATGTGAGGAGGTGAGGAGGTGAGAAGGTAAGAAGACACAAGAGTCGCTCACGATTCAACGCCTCTTCTCAACTTCTTAGCTACTCAAATTCTCACCTTCTTCCTGACCAACACCGACGCAGCAATTTCGATAAACCATGCCTGACTTACGCAAAGACCCCATCGTTGGCCGCTGGGTGATCGTGGCGAAGAGCCGCGCCAAGCGTCCGCACGACTTTGAAAGCACGCCTCGGATGCGCGCCGGGAGCTTTTGTCCCTTCTGCGAAGGGAACGAAGACGCCACGCCCGGAGAGATCATCGCCTACCGGCGCGCCGGAACGCACACCAACCGTGAAGGCTGGCGGGTGCGCGTCGTGCCGAACAAGTTTCCGGCGCTGGAGATCGAAGGGGATCTTCAAAAGCGCGGCGACGGCATCTACGACATGATGCGCGGCGTCGGGGCGCACGAGGTCATCATCGAATCTCCGCAGCATCACCTCAGCACCGCCGACCTGGAAGAAGACGAACTGCGGGAAGTCTTCTGGGTCTACCGCGATCGCCTGATGGACCTGAAGAAAGACCCTCGCCTGGTCTACGGAATGATCTTCAAGAACGTCGGCGAGCAGGCCGGCGCGTCGCTGGAGCACACGCACAGCCAGTTGATCGTCACGCCGATCGTGCCGATTAACGTCTGGGAAGAGATGACCGGTTCGCTGGAGTTTTTCAATTACCGCGGCCGCTGCGTCTACTGCGACATGATCCAGCAAGAGCTGGCCACGGAGAAGCGGATCGTCCTCGACACGCCGCGGTTCCTGGCGTTCTGCCCCTTCGCCAGCCGCTTCCCGTTCGAGACCTGGGTGCTGCCGAAGAGTCACTCCAGTCACTACGAGAACATCCAAAAGAACGGCGTCGAAGACCTGGCGGCCGTCATGCGCGAAGTGATCGGCAAGATCGAAGTCGCGCTCGATCGCCCCGCCTACAACTACATCATTCACACCGCGCCGTTTGACAGCCAGGAACTCCCGCACTATCACTGGCATATTGAGATTATTCCGCGTTTAACGAAGACGGCGGGCTTTGAGTGGGGCACCGGTTTTTACATCAATCCGGTTCCTCCCGAAGATGCGGCGGCATTTCTCCGCGACGTCGACATGGATGCGCGAACTGCGAAAACTCTTCCGGTTAAGAAGACTGGCTAAAACATGCCCAACCCGTTGCGCTTCGTCATCGTCCTCCACAACCATCAGCCGGTCGGCAACTTCGACGGCGTCATCGAGCAGGCCTACCAGGACAGCTACCTCCCCTTCCTGGACGTCTTCGAGCGCCACCCGGCGCTCCGCATTGGGTTGCACACCTCGGGCTGCCTGATGGAGTGGCTCGACGCGCATCATCCGGAGTACCTCGATCGCCTCGCCGCGCTGGTGGCCGCGGGGCGCATTGAGATCGTCGGCGGCGCGTTCTACGAGCCGATTCTGGCGATGATTCCCTCGCGCGATCGCATCGGACAGATCACTTCGTACACGAGTTGGCTTGAGCAGCGTCTGGGCGGACGGGTGCGCGGCATGTGGATCCCGGAGCGTGTCTGGGAACCCACGTTCGTCAGCGACCTGGCCGCGGCTGGCATCGAGTACACCGTGCTGGACGACTTCCACTTCAAGAACACCGGGCTCCTCGACGACCAGCTTCACGGCTATTACCTCACCGAGGACGACGGCCGCCTGATCGGCGTATTCCCGGGCAGCGAACGGCTGCGTTACACCATTCCGTTCGGCACGCCGCAGGAAACGATCGACTACCTGCGTGGCATTGCGGAGCGGCACCATAACGCCGTGGTGGTTTTCGGCGACGACGGCGAAAAGTTCGGCACCTGGCCCGAAACGAAGAAGCATGTCTACGAAGACGGCTGGCTGGAGCGGTTTTTCTTCGCGCTCGAGGAAAACGCCGATTGGCTCAAACTCGGCACACTCGCCGACGCCTTCGAAAACACGCCCCCGCTCGGCAAGGTCTACCTGCCAGACAGCAGTTACCGCGAAATGACCGAGTGGGCGTTGCCGTACGCCCGGCTGGCCGAATACGAGCAGGTCGTGCACGACGCCGAGCACGAACCGCTCTGGCCGCAGATCAAACCGTTTGTGCGCGGCGGCTTTTGGCGGAACTTTAAGGTGAAGTACCCCGAAGCGGACGAAATGTACACTCGCATGATGGGCGTCAGCCGGCGCCTCGCGCAGCTCGAAGATGCGGGCCGCAACGGCGACACGATGGCCTATGCCCGCACCGAGCTCTATCGCGCCCAGTGCAATTGTAGCTACTGGCACGGCGCCTTCGGCGGCATTTACCTGCCGCATTTGCGCAACGCGGTGTTCAATCACCTGATCGCCGCCGAGAACTTGCTGGATCGCGCCGAACAGCGCGCGGAGCACTGGGTCGAAGCCCAGGCGGGGGACCTCAACTTCGACGCGCGGCAGGAAGTGTCGCTCGCGAACGATCGTCTCGTGGCGCTGATCGCCCCGCATCGCGGCGGACAGCTTTACGAACTCGACGTCCGCACGATCTGCCTGAATCTGCTCGCCACGCTCACGCGTCGCCCCGAGGCCTACCATCGCAAGGTGCTGGCCGGGAACCAGGCCGGCGCCGATAAGGCGGCCAGCATCCACGATCGCGTCGTGTTCAAACAGGAAGGGCTCGACCAGCGCTTGCAGTACGACGCCTACGCGCGGAAGTCGCTGCTCGACCACTTCTTCGATAATGAAGCCACGCTCGCCGGGCTTTCCAGCGGCCAGGCTCTGGAACGCGGCGATTTCCTCGGCGGCGTTTACGAAGCCCGGGTGCGCCGCAACCCCGATCGCATCCAGGTGCAGATGACGCGCGAAGGAAACGCCTGGGGCGCGCCGCTCAAGATCACCAAGGCCCTGACGCTCGAGGCCGGCAGCAGCACGCTGGAAATCGCCTACCTGATCGAAGGCCTGCCGCCGCACCGCACGTTCCATTTCGGCGTCGAATTCAACTTCGCCGGGATGCCGTCGAACGCGGGGGATCGTTACTTCCGCGACGCTCACGGCCGACAACTGGGACACCTCGGCACGCATCTCGACTTGCAGGACGTCGAGTCGCTCGGCCTGGTCGACCAGTGGCTCGGCATCGACGTCGGCTTCTCGCTTTCGCGTCCGACCGGAATCTGGACGTTCCCCATCGAAACGGTTTCACAAAGCGAGGGGGGCTTCGAGTTAGTCCACCAATCGGTGACGGTGATCCCGCACTGGCACATCACCGCCGATCAGCACGGTCGCTGGACCACGACCATGCACCTCGCCCTCGACACCACGATGGCCGAAAGCCGCATGGAACAACGGGCCGTCGCCGCCGTGGGGTAGCGGCGCCGCGCTACTCCGGCAGTCCGAAGCAGTGGAGCGTGCCGGTGTAGCGTTTCGGAAAGAACGACTCGTAGTCACCCGGCGAAAACAGCGTGTTCCCGGTGCCGACGTAGACGCGCCCGCGCGATACCGCGGGTCCGCTCCAGACCGGGCCGACGGCGATCTCCTTGAGCACTTCGCCGGTTTCCGCGTTGAGCGCCACGAACTTGCCGCTCGCGACGGCGGTGAAATAGACGACGCCGTTCGCCACAGCGACGCCCGAGGCAACGGGATCGCCCACGTTCTCGTAGACCGGCGTCGGCTCCGGTCCGCCGATCGTCGGCACCTGGGGGCGTTCGTGCCGCCAACGCTCGCTGCTCAGGTCATTCGACAGCGCCACCACGCGCCCGCCGGTCGGCGGCGCGCCGCTGGCGGCTGCGGTTTTTTGCGAGGCGAGCCGAATGGCGTCGATGCCGTTCGTGAAGATCGACTGGCCGTCGGTCGCGCATCCGGTCTGCAGCCCGCCGATCGCGCTCGGCAGCGCGAGCACCCGCGGATCGGGCGCCGGTTGAAGCGGATACTTCGGCGGCCCCGTATAGAGCGGCGTGTTCGCCAGCAGTTTTCCATCGCCGGCGCGCAGCAGATAAAATCCGCCGTTCTTGCAACCGGCGCCGACCACTTTCGTCGGCTGTCCTTCGTGCGTGATCGTGAGCAACTTCGGCGTGTCGCCGATCGATTGATCCTTGTAGCGTTTCTCTTCGGGACTGTACGAACGCATCGAGTTCGTCCAGACGTCGCCCGGATTAATCTG
>CAZUBB010000055.1:5593-8532 GCA_964618485.1 uncultured Pirellulales bacterium | reverse complement strand
TCACCCAACGCTCGGCGCCGGTGTTCACATCGACCGCGATCACCGCGCACGACTCGCGGGTATGCAGAGCTGGGTTATCGGCGGTCGGACGGCGCGGCGACGTGTTGACGTCGGTGCCGAAAAAGATCGTGCCGGACTCCGCGTCGAACGACGGCGAACTCCACACGGAACTGGTTCCCGGGCCAAAGTAAAACGTGTGTTCGCCCCAGGAATCTTTGATGATGATCGGCGGGTCGAGGGGTTCCGGCTTCGGTCCGACGTCGTACTTCCAAAGTAGCGCGCCGTCGGCCGGATTGAGCGCCACGACGAAGCCGCGCCCGGTGCTGCCGCGGTAGAGCGTCCCGCCGGCGATGAGTTGCTCCAGCGCCCCGCCGCCCAGAATGATCTTGCCGTCGGCGAGAATCGGCGAGGCGAAAATCCAATTCAGCGGATGCGCGCCGGGGAACGGCTCCGCGCGGGTATTCACTTTCCACCGCTCCGCGCCGGTTTCGCGATCGAGCGCGTAAATCCAGCCGCCGAGATCGCCAAAATAAACCGCGTCATCGGTGACGAGTGCCGACGTCATAATCGCCTGCTCGGACGAGCGAAACTTCAGCTTCTGCGTCACGTCGCCATCAGTCGCGGTCTCTTCCGAGGCGATCGGCGGGTAGTCCGGATTGCGATACGTCCACACGACCTTGCCGTCCGGAGAGAGCTTATAGAACCTCGCTTCCGTCGCGGTGCCGAAGTAGGCGCAGCCGTCCACGACGGCCGGCGTCGCGTGGATGACGCCGACCACTTCGCTGGAACCCTCCGGCGGGAAACGCCATTTTTCGACGAGCCGCGGCACGTTCTCGGCGTTGAGCGTCGTCTCCGCCGCATTGAAGCGCCAGCCAGCCACGTCGTGGTTGTACATCGGCCAATCGGCCGGGTCGGGCTCGGCCAAGGCGATCCGCGACGTCGCCGCCGCGATCCCCAGAAAGAAGCAGATACGAATCAGGCTGGAGGATGTCATAGATGCCGCTTAGGGGGTGCGGGGCGCCGAATCGAAAAGACATTCGCTTCGCCCGTTAGGATATTGTCCACGCCAGGTGGAGGAAAGCTGGCCATGACTAGCCGGTAGCGCCACTGAGGGAGCGTGGACCTTGAATGCCTGTTCACCACCGAACATGAATCGACGCCAACTCTTCGTCGCGGGCGCAACGGGCAAGTGAAAAACGACCTGACAAATCGCGCCGAACCATTCCCAGCCTGTTGACGTAGTGCGTGGCATGAGCACTCACACGCAATGCGATCTCGTGGTCGTTGGCGGAGGATTCGCCGGCTTGACCTGTGCGCAAGCGGCCGCGGTTCGCGGAGCGCGGACCGTCGTTTTGGAGCGGAAACGCGACGTCGGCGAGAACTGCCACACGACCGGCATTCTGGTCAAAGAAGTGGCCGACGCCTGGGACGTGCCGCGTTCGCTCTGCCGACGGATCCACGGTGTGCGGCTCTATGGCCCCTCTCTGCGGTGGATTGACCTCGATTCGCCCGGCTATTTTTTCCTGGCCACGGACACGCCCGGCGTCATGCGTTGGCTCGCCGACGTCGCCACGGCGGCCGGAGCGCACCTGCGGCTCGGGGCTAGCTACACCGGATGCGCGCGCAGTTCGCAGGGCCTTCAACTTTCGGGACAAAATCTTACTGCGCGCTATCTGATCGGCGCCGATGGACCGCGCTCACGCGTGGCGCGCGATCTCGAGCTCGGAGCGAACCGCGAGTTCCTGACCGGCGCCGAGGTGGAGCTTACCGGCGTCCGAGGACTCGACGAGCGGCTGCATGTGTTCCTGGATGAGAACCTGGCCAAGGGTTACATTGCCTGGGCGGTGCCGGGCGTGGAAGTGACGCAAGTCGGGCTGGCGACGCGCGGGCCATTGGCTGGACGGCTCGAGGCTTTGCTCGCGCGGCTGGGGCAGGTATGCGATCTCTCCGGGGCGCACGTCGTGGCGCGTCGCGGCGGGTTGATCCCCTGCGGCGGCCGTTTGCGACGCTGGCGCATGCGCGACGCCATGCTTTTGGGCGACGCCGCGGGAATGGTTTCGCCGCTCACGGCCGGCGGCATTCATCCGGCGATGCAACTCGGCCGCGTGGCGGGCGTGGCGATCGCGAATCATCTCCTCGAAGCGGGGCCCGATCCGGCGCGCATCGTCGCGGCGATGGCGCCGAACTTTTTCTACAAGAACTTCCTCCGCGCGGCTTTCGACGTATTGCCGACGAACTGGCTCTTCGACCGGGCGATCGCCTCGGCGACGTTTCGCCGGCTGGCGCAGGTGATTTTCTTTCATCACCGCGGGCTGTTCTCTTTCGAAGCGTGGCGCGAAATCCTGCTGGCGGTGCGATCGACGTAAGCCGACCTACTCGAACGGAAACCGGTCGTTGATCTCGGCCGCCGAGAGTTCTACTAGGAACTTGGAGAGCCGTTCCACGACGAGGCGCATCATCCGCTGCCCTTTTTCCGCGGTGGCAGCGTGAGGATTGCCAACGCCCGTGTTCGTCGTGAGCAAATGCCACGGCCGCGTCATCTTGACCCAGCCCCGGTTGAGAGCCTCGAACGGCGTGGTCGCCGCCGCGCCGGCGTCGGCCGCCAGCGAACCGTCGGGATGTTTTTGGACGAGGTCGGGAAAAAACGCGAGGCCGAACGAAGTTTCCAATTCACCGGCATGATCGCCAGGATCTTCGAACAGCTCGCGCTCCACGTCGCGGAGCGTTTGATACCAATTGCAGAGGAACACATGCGCCGAGGTGCGCCCGTACAGCTCACGGAGCACCGGCTTGAGATCGTTGCCGCTTTTCAATCGCTCGACTGCGGCATACACGTCTTCCATGGGAATGGCGAAGCCGATTCCCGAGTCGTACCACTCAATGCCTGCAGTCGCCTCGTTTTCCTGAGGGGAAAGGGGAACAAGAACGCCGAGCACTTT
>CAZUBB010000055.1:0-5583 GCA_964618485.1 uncultured Pirellulales bacterium | reverse complement strand
CGCACGACGCGGCCCTGCAGCTTGCAGCCGTTGCCGAGATCGAGCGACTCGACGAGATCGCGAATCACGAGCGCCAGTGTCGATGGGTTGAGGTTCAACGCCAGCGGGAACTGCCGCAGATTCGTCTCGGTGCCGTACGGAATCGTCGGCAGCAGGATGACCTTCGCCCCCTCGGCATACGCGGCCTCGCAGATCCGCTCGCCGACGATATCGGCCTCCAATACGTCGGTGCCGTACGGTAAGTGCAGGTTGTGCGGCTCTGTAGCCCCCAGCGGCAACACCGCCACTTCGTATGGGTTCGCCGTGACGTAGGCGAAATTCGTCTCCAGCAATTTCCAGGGCCGCATGGACGTTACTCCCGGGTAGCTTTCACTAGCCCATAGCGCTGGCGAGGGAGAGTGGACGTTGATTCATGTTCGACGTGTTCCATGAAATCAGCGTCCACTCTCCCTCGCTGGCGCTACGGGCAAGTAACGGACAATGCACATACCGTGCCTGTTGAGCAATCTTCAACTTGCCGGCGGCCACGTGCGTTCGATAAAGGTCGTGTCGACGCGGCCTTCGTTGAAGGCGGTGTGCCGGAGGATGTCGGCCAGTCGCGGTGTGGTCGTGGGGATGCCCTCGACTCGCAGTTCCGCGAGCGCACGCAACATGCACTCGATCGCCTCGCGGCGGGTTGGTTGATGAACGATCAACTTGCCGATCATCGAGTCGTAGTTCGGCGGAACGACGTAACCACTGTGGACGTGCGAATCGAACCGCACGCCGAAGCCGCCGGGCACAATGAGCTGCTCGATCTTGCCGGGCGCGGGCTGGAAATTCTTAAACGGGTTCTCCGCGTTGATGCGGCATTCGATCGCGTGCCCCTTTACGTGGATGTCTTCCTGGCGGAAGGGGAGCGGCTCGCCGGCGGCGATGCGGAGTTGCGTCTTGATGAGGTCAATTCCGGTCACCATCTCGGTCACCGGGTGTTCGACCTGAATGCGGGCGTTGGCCTCGATAAAGTAGAAGTTCTCGTTGCGATCGACGATGAACTCCACCGTGCCGGCGTTCGTGTAGTTGGCGGAGTGAACCAATCGCACGGCCGCGTCGCAGATCGCCCGGCGGACTCCTTCGGAAATGTGCGCCGCGGGGCTTTCTTCAATCACCTTTTGATGCCGGCGTTGCATCGTGCAATCGCGTTCCCAGAGGTGCACCGCGTTGCCGTGGTGATCGGCGACGATCTGCACCTCGATGTGCCGCGGATGTTCGACGTATTTCTCCAGGTAGACGCCGCCGTCTCCGAAGGCGGCCTCCGCCTCGGCCTTCGCTTGGGCCAGCGCGGAGTTGAGCGCCAGGTCGTTCGACGCCACGCGCATGCCGCGCCCGCCGCCGCCAGCCGTGGCCTTGATGAGCACCGGGAAGCCGATTTCATGCGCCACGCGGATCGCGTCGCGGTCGTCCGTGATGAGCCCGTCGCTGCCGGGAACTACAGGGACGTTCGCCTCGCGCGCCAGTCGCCGGGCGGTGTTCTTATCACCCAGCTTGAGCATCGCCTCGTGCGACGGCCCCACGAATTCGATATTGCAACTGCGGCACACCTCGGCGAAATGGGCGTTTTCCGCCAAGAAGCCGTAGCCGGGGTGAATCGCCTGGACGTTCCCCACTTCCGCCGCGCTGATCACGCGGTTGATCTTCAGATAGCTCTCGGACGCCTTGGCGGGACCGACGCAATACTTTTCATCGGCCAGCTCGAGATACCGAGCGCCGCGGTCGGCTTCGCTATAAATCGCCACGGTCTCGATGCCCATTTCCTTACAGGCGCGGATAATCCGCAGGGCAATCTCACCACGATTGGCGACGAGGATGCGTTTGAACATGGGTCCGAAATCTTGCTGGCCGCGGCGGCGCAGAGAGTTGAGAGGGTGATTCCTAGTGATGAGTGCAGAGTGATGAGTGATGAGTAGTCAGTCTGATTCTTCGACATTCATCACTCATCACTCATCACTCATCACTTCCTCCACAGCGCTATTTCGCCGCTTCGACTTTATACAGCGGCTGGCCGTATTCCACCGGCTCGCCGTTTTCGACGAGGATCGCGACGACCTTGCCCGTGACTTCGGCGGAGATTTCGTTGAAGACCTTCATCGCCTCGATGATGCAGACGGTCGTCTCGGGGCCGACGTGGTCGCCGACCTTGACGAATGCCGGCGAATCGGGGTTTGGCGAAGAATAAAACGTGCCGACCATCGGGCTCTTGATCAGTTCGAAATTCCCTTCGGCCGCGGGCGCCTGCGGCTTCGCGTCTCCGGGCGACGCCGTGCGCTGTGGTTGATCGACGATCACCGTGGGGCGCACCGCCTCGACGGTGACGGTCTTCGGCTCGCGCGCGCCGCGCAGGCGGATGCGGGTATCGCCCTGTTGCAGGTCGATCTCGCTGAGCTGATGTTCATTCATCAACTCGACCAGCCGGCGAATCTTGCGCGGGTCGAAGATATCGCCAGGGTTGGCCGGGGAAGCGGACATGTCGTGTGGGTCTCCGCGTTGCTGATAGGCGGAGAAGTGATGAGTGATGAGTGATGAGTGATGAGCGAAGGAAAACAAATCCCCAGCACTCATCACTTATCACTCTGCACTCATCACTCCCCCTACAGTTGCACCGTCATCGCTTCCAGGCTCTTGGGGAGCGTGCTGAGCGTTTCCGCGCCGGTCTTGGTGACCAGCACGTCGTCTTCCAGCCGAATGCCGCCCCAGCCGGGAAGGTAAATGCCTGGCTCGATCGTCAGCACCATGCCGGGGACGAGCTCTTGCTCGTTCGTGCCGGTCAGCCGTGGTTCCTCGTGGACTTCCAGGCCGATGCCGTGCCCCAAGCCATGCGTGAAATGAGCCCCGAAGCCAGCATCGTGAATCACCCCGCGGGCGACGGCGTCGACTTCCTTGGCCGTCTTGCCGGGGCGGATCGCGGCGATCGCCGCGCGGTGCGCTTCGGACACAACTCTATACACGCGTTCAAGTTTCGGCGAAATTCTAGCCGTCACCCAGACACGCGTCAAGTCGCTGATGTAGAGCCCATTCCGGGCCCCCCAGTCGATCAGAACGAGGTCGTGGCCGCCGATCGGGGCGTCGGTCGCCCGGGCGTGCGGTAGCGCGGCGCGCGGCCCCGCGGCCACGATGGGCGGAAAGCTCGATCCCGCGGCTCCGAAACGTCGCAGCGCCATCTCCAGTTCGTCGGCCAGACGCTTTTCGGTGAAATCGCCGCTCGCGCCGGCCTGGATCAGCTTGAAGGCTCGCTCCGCCTGCTCGATCGCCACGCGAATGGCGGCGATTTCTTCCTTATCTTTGACCTGGCGAAGCGTCTCCACCAGATCGGCGGTCGGCTTCAAGGCCACCTTCGGCAGTTGCTTGGCAATGGCGTCGCGGACCGCCACGGTCATCGTCGCGGCTTCGAAACCGACCTCGCTGGCCTTCAGCGTGGTCAGCAACTCGCCCGCGGCCTCGGACATCTTCTGGCCGACCTTCCGCAAGTGAACCCGCAGGCCGGGGCATTCGTCCTCCAACTGCGTGGTGTACCGGCCATCACTGATGAGCACCTCCTCCCTCGGCCCGACCCACAGGACGGAGCTATCGCCGGTGAATCCGGTCAGATAGGTGACGTTCGGAACGTGAGAAACCAGCAGCGCCGCCAAGTGCTCCTTCTTCATCGCGGAGCGGAGACGTTTGAGTCGGGCTTGGTAGCGATCCATGTTGTAGTCCTCAATGGAGCCGGAAGCGTGAGCGCCCGGAGTAAACGTTCACATTGCTTGGAGACTCAGGGCGATGTGCGACGCACGCGTTTACTCCGGGCGCTTACGCTTCCGGCTCCAAGTATTTCATCCGCCCAGGTAATGCGCCTTCACGCGTTCATCCTTGGCCAATGCCTTCGCATCCCCCTCCAATTCCACGTGTCCCGTTTCCAGCACATACGCACGGTGCGCCACCTTGAGCGCCAGGTGGGCATTCTGTTCCACAAGCAAGATCGTCAACTTGTTTTCGCGGTTGAGCTCGGAGATCTTCTCGAAGATCTGTTCGACCAGCAGCGGCGCGATCCCGAGCGACGGCTCGTCTAACAACAGGAGACTCGGGCGCGACATCAAAGCGCGGCCGATCGCCAGCATCTGCTGTTCGCCGCCGGAAAGCGTGCCGCCGCGTTGATGGAGTCGCTCCTTGAGCCGCGGGAAGAGGTGAAAAATCATCTCGCGATCGTGCCGGACGCCGTCGCGGTCGCGGCGCGTATAGGCGCCCATGTCGAGGTTTTCCGAGACCGTGAGGTTGGCGAAAATCTGCCGGCCTTCCGGGGAATGGCTGATGCCGCGGCGGACGATGTCATCCGCGGCGCGGCCGTCGATGCGTTCGCCTTGAAAGCGAATCGAGCCGGCGCGCGGCGAGAGCAAGGCCGAGATCGTGCGGAGCGTGGTCGTCTTGCCGGCGCCGTTCGCGCCGATCATGGTGACGATCTCGCCTTCGTTCACGCGCAGGCTGACGTCCTTGAGGGCGTGGATGTTGCCGTAGTAGACGTCGAGGCGATCAATCTCCAGCATCGCCCCCTCCGAGATACGCGCGGATGACGTCCGGGTTGGCCCGCACTTCGGCCGGCGTGCCGCGGCAAATGATCTTGCCGTAGTCGAGCACGGTGAGCCGCTCGCAGAGCCGCATCACGAACGGCATGTCATGCTCGATGAGCAGGATCGCCACGTTGAACTCGCTCCGAATCCGCGCGACCAACTCGGCGAGTTGCTCCTTCTCCTGCGGATTCATGCCGGCGGCCGGCTCGTCGAGCAACAACAGCTTCGGTCCCGTCGCCAGCGCCCGCGCGATCTCCAGTCGACGCTGTTCGCCGTACGGAAGGCTGCGCGCAAGCTGATTCTCGCAATCGGCCAGATCGAGCAGTTCCAGCAACTTGCGAGACTTTTCGACGATCTCCACTTCCGTCCGCTGGAAACGCCCCGTGCGAAAGAGCGAATCGAGCAGCCCGTAACGGACCGTGAAATGGCAGGCGAGCCGCACGTTGTCGAGGACCGTGAGATCGTTGAACAAGCGGATATTCTGAAACGTCCTCGCGATCCCCGACGCCGTAATGCGATGCGGACGCTTGCCGATGATGCTCGAATCGCGCAAACGAATCGAACCCGACGTTGGTTCGTATACGCCGGTAATCATGTTAAAGACCGTGGTCTTGCCGGCGCCGTTGGGGCCGATCAGGCCGAGCAATTCGCCAGAATGCACTTGCAGTGAAAACCCGTCCACGGCGGTGAGCCCGCCGAAGCGCATCGTCAGCGAATTGCAATCCAGGAGCGCGGCGGTCATGGGGCGCTCCTTGCAGCATGCCGCGGCCGAACGCCGAACCAACCGACGCAGCGCCGAAACCACTCGGTCTGCCACAGCTCGCGCTTGCCGAAAATGCCGTTCGGCATCGCGATCATCACCAGCACCAGCAGCACGGCGAACACCAACTGCCAGCGATACCGGGCCATGTCCTGCACGGCGCGGGCGAAATCGATCAGGCTATCGGCGCCGGTCATCTCGGCGAAGTAAACCGGCCAGCCGTACAGCTCGCGCTGCAGGACG
>CAZUBB010000054.1:12732-21371 GCA_964618485.1 uncultured Pirellulales bacterium | reverse complement strand
AACTACGCCCGACAGGGTTCGAACCTGTAACCTTCGGCTTCGGAGGCCGACGCTCTATCCAATTGAGCTACGGGCGCGGATGTGTTCCTAGGAACCCTATTTTGACAGGTTTCGGCTCTAGACGCCACTACCCTGTCGACGCATCGACTGACGTTACGGCGCAATGGCCGCTGCCGCGGTGTCTTGCAGCGTTCGCCGCATTTCCGAGGCATCGCTGTTGGGGAGGCCCACGCGTTGAATCAGGAGGATCGAGAACCAGCCGCGCTCCGGGTCGAGCCAGGCCTGCGTGCCGAAGGCGCCGCCGTGGCCAAAGCTCCCTGAAGATAGTGCCGCCGTGACGCCTTGAGGTTCGCGGACGTGCGCGAAGCCCAGCCCGTAGCCCATGCCTGGGACGAAACCGGTCTGGATCTCGCCGGTTTGCAAACGGGTCAATTCTTTCAGGCTCGCCTCACTGAGAATCCGCGTTCCATCGTGCTGCCCGCCGCTCAGCACCATCGCGTAAAGCCGCGTCAGGTCCGGCCCCGTCGAGTACAATCCGCCCGCGGGAAGCGGATACTTAGCGTCGGGCGGCGTTTCAATCAAGCTCTCCGTGGCGGGGACAAGCGCATCGCCGTCACGACGATACATCACCGCCACGCGCTCGCGCTGCTCGGGCGTCGGATAGAACGTCGTATCGCGCATGCCGAGCGGCTGAAAAATCCGAACGGCCAGGAAATCCTCAAAGCGCTGGCCGGCTACGACTTCGACAATACGCCCTGCCGTGTCGATGCCCGTATTGCTGTACGACCAGCGGGTTCCAGGTGGGAATTCCAGCGGCAACTGCGAGAAAACGAGCACGCCTTCGGCCAGCGTTCGATCTCGGCTGCGGAGGAGCTCGCTCAATCCGGCCGGCGGACCACCGGGCATTCCGGAAGTATGCGTGAGTAGATCGCGAATCGTAATCGGCCGCGGCGCAGGCGCCGTGGTAACTTGGTCTCCATCACGGGCGACGATCATCCGCTGTCCGCGAAACTCGGGAAGGTGTTTTTCCACGGGATCGTCGAAGGAAAGCTTTCCTTCGTCGACGAGGATCGCCACGGCCACGGCGGTGATCGGCTTGGTCATGGAAGCAATCTGAAACATGGTGTCGGGCTTCATCGCATCGCCGGAGTGCAGGTTCCGAGAGCCCAGTGCGAGGTCGGCGACCGCGCCATCGGCGTTCCCCACCACGACCACCATCCCAGAAACGTCCGCCTCCGGGCCGCAGAACGGGAGCATTTTCTCCTGCAACTGCTGAGCGAGCTTTTGCCGATCAAAACGCGCATTTGGCGGCGCAGCAAGCGCGATTCCCACCGCGCACCAGACCCAACACAGGATCGTCAGTCGTGCCGCGTTACGAGTATTCATCGCGGTTCCTCGAAGTTGATTGATTGCATTGGGGTCGACGCCAGGATTCCGAGACCAAGTCTCCCCATCGCCGACGCGGTTGTCCAGTATGTAGGCGATCGCGGGCGAGCAGCGGTATATTTGTGGAAGTATCAGTCGGCCCCCCAATTGCGATGGTCGAGCATGACGTCCCCCTTTGGCATTTCGCTGTACGACGATTGGCGCGCCCGGCGTGAGCGATTGCTGCTGCCAGCAGCTCAGGCGATCTCGCCGTCGGCCGCGGCGCATGTGAAAGTGTTGGAGTATTTGCTCAGTCGCTATCAGGACGCTGAAATCGTCCGCCTCGCAGCGATGTTTCCATTGCCCCGCGATCTGGCCCTGAATGAACGGGCGATCATCCTTAATCATCACCTGGGGAGCGGGCGCGTCGCCGGCGTGAAGTCCGCCGACGAGGCCGAAGCCCGCGTGGCGACTATTCTCTCGCGTATGACCGCGGCGGCCGCCACGGATGACGAGGACGACGCTCCCTGGCCGGGAAACTCGACGCTTTGGAGTCGCGCCTCGTTACGGGTGAAGCATCGGCAGGAGGATCGCTACCTCGCGCTCGCCAGCGACGACTACTACGATCGCGCCTGGGCGTTGAACCACTTCGAGGCACATGGCACGCTGCAGGATACAGGACTATTGAGCGACCTGGCGGCGATTCCCAACAACGACGATCAGTTTGCGCGTGAACGGCGCAAGATACTCACCGCCATGCGCGTGATCGGCCAACGCTGCCACGACGCGCGAATTGCTCCAGAAGGCCGCGGCGGGTAGACTCATGTTCTGCCCTCCTTCCGCATCCCATCCTGACTCGCAGCGGAGCGACTTCCAATGATTCTGCGCCATGGTCTTGCCCTCGCTCTCCTGCTCTTCTGTGCGAGCCGAGTCAGTTTTGCCGAGGAACCGCTGCGCGTAGCCACGTTCGACATCGACGCCACGCCGCCGATCGGCACGATGATGGCCTACGATCCCGTCGCCGAGCAGGGCGAGATGGGATTGCGAGCGCGGGGAATCGTGTTGCTAGGCGCAGGGGAGCCGATCGTCCTCTGCGCGGTCGATTGGATCGGCATTGCGAACGAATCGCACGACGCGTTTCGTGAGGCGCTGGCAACCGCCGCGGGAAGCCAGCCGTCGCACGTGGCGGTGCATACGTTACATCAGCACGACGCGCCGGAATCTGACTTCTCCGCCGAACGGATCATGAACGAGGCGGGACTCGATCCCAAGCAATACGAAGGGCACTGGCAGCGCCAGGTCCTCGCGCGGTTGGCCGCCGCCGTCAAGGCGAGCATCGCCAAAGCGAAGCCGGTCACGCAACTTGGTCTCGGCAAATCGGATGTCGAACAGGTGGCGTCAAACCGCCGCATTTTTGGTCCCGACGGGCGCGTCCGCGCGGTGCGCTATACCGCTTGCAGTGATGCCGCCTTGCAGGCTGAGCCGGAAGGAACGGTCGACCGCGAGGTTTCGCTGGTGAGCTTTTGGAACGACGATCGGCCGGTCGCCGTGCTCAGTTATTATGCGACCCATCCGCAAAGTTACTATCGGACCGGCATTCCCAGCCCTGATTTTCCGGGCATTGCGCGATTCCTGCGGCAATCGCAGGTGCCGGCAGCGTTGCACGTGCATTTCAACGGCGCCGGCGGAAACATCGGCGCCGGGAAATACAACGATGGCTCGCCGGCGAATCGGCTGCTGCTGGCGGAACGCGTGGCCGATGGCATGCGCCGTGCCTGGGAAGCGACCGTGCGCACGCCAATCACGAGCGCCGACGTCGGTTGGCAGGTCGAACCGGTCGCACTGCCGGTGGCGAAGCACCTTTCCATCGACGGCTTCCGGCAGCAACTCGCGGAGCGCGACCCGATGTTCGCGGCGCGCAACGAGGCGACGAAGCTGGCCTGGCTGGAACGTCGCGCGGCGGGGCGAGAAATCGAAGTGGCGTGTCTTCGTCTCGGCTCGGCGCGGATTCTGCACTTGCCAGGTGAACTGTTCGTCGAGTATCAACTCGCGGCGAAGCGGATGCGCCCAGATCTCTTCGTCGCGATGGCGGCCTATGGCGACTACGCTCCGTTCTACATCGGCACGGCAATCGCCTATTCGGAAGGAGGCTATGAAACGGAACCACGTTCCTCGAACGTCGACCCATCGGCCGAAGCCGTACTTACCACGGCACTAGCCAAGCTACTCCCGCCACATGTCGAAGATACCGCGAAGGGGCAGTAGCCCTTCATGGGTTTGAAGCCCGGCTATTGGCGTTCGCGGCGCCTGGTGGGTCACAAGGCGCGCCTACTTACTTCGCCGCCGTTTCGTTGGGGCTGGGCGCCGTCGTGGGCGTGCTCTTGTCGATTTTCATGTAGTCGAAGAGGCGGCCTTCCAGGTCGAAGGCTTTGAATTCCAGCGTGCGGCCGTTGATGCCGACCAGGCAGTAATGGTGGCCGTGCTTGACGTTGTTCTGGAAGTACGGCTTGATCGGACCGGCAGTTTCGAGGCCGCCGCCGGCGCCGCCCGTGATCATGTAGATCGTGCCGTTGCGCTCCACCGGCTTGTCGGCCAGCAGGGGCCAGGTGCGCTCGTAGGAATGGATGTGGCCGTTCCAGACGATGTCGACGCCGTACTTGTCGTACAGTTTCGAAAGCGGGCGGAGCCGCAGATCGCCGTGCTCGGACTTGCCGTGCCACATGTCGCCGTAATCGTCCTCGTCCGATGAATACGACGGGTGGTGGTACGAAACGAACTTCCAAACCGCGTCGCAGGACGCGAGTTGCTCTTCGAGCCACTTGTATTGCTCGCTCCCCGGGCCGCACTCCTTGTTGGAGTCGATCATGAAGAACTGCGCGTTGCCGTACTTGAACGTGTAGTAATACTCCGGCGCGGGGCAGGAGACGTAGTCGTAATAGAATTTCGCGTTCTGCTCGTGATTGCCGATGATCGGGAAAAACGCCACGCGCGAGGCGATGGGATTCAAGCCAGGAAAGAAATGGTCGGTCCAGTGCTTCTTGTTTGGCCCGGAGTCGACAAGATCGCCGGGGATAATGAAGAAGTTGGGCCGCTGCATCCAGAGCATGTCGCTGAGGGATTTGCAGACCGTGGGATTGCCCTGCGTGTCGGCCAGGACGCCGAAGGCGAACGGCGTATCGATGAGATTCGCCGATTGAAACGACGAGAGCTGGCTTTCGATCGTGCGGCCGCGGTCGTCGGTGGAGGTCACCTTGTAGAAGTAGCCGGTCTCCGGCTTGAGACCTGGAAGACGGATTTCGTGCATCGTCGAATCGCCTGCGCCGGCAGCCTCGGCCCCGAACTGGTCCGTCTCGCCGAATTGCACTTTGCCCGACGACGGGCGCGAGGTTTCCCACATCACCGTGACGCCGTCTTGCGTGACATACTGCAGGTATGGGGGCACGACGAACGTAAGTTCCTCCGTCGCTTCGACGGGGGCGAGGTCGACCAGTTCGCTGCCGTGTTCAAATTCGTGTTCCGCCCAGGCCGCGGTCGCGACGAGATCGTAGACGGCGACGTCGCGGATCAGCCCACGGTGAAAGTGTTGCTCGTCGCGATCGGCCACGGCGCCGATTATATACGGCGCGGTGCGCGGCGGATAAATCTCACCGCTCTGTTCGTCGCTCACGCCGTCCTGCTGGCCGTTTACGTAGAGTTTCATCCGCGCGCCGTCGTACGTGGCGACGACGTGATAGTACTTGCCGAGTTCGTACTCGGTGTGGCCGACCAGCTTGGTGATGTGGCCGTTGCCGTCGTTCGCTCCCATCGTGGAAAGCGCGAACGTGAAGGCCTGGTCGTTATAGCCGAGCCGCCAGCCGCGTTCCCCTTCGCCGTCCTCTTCGGAGAAGCTGATAATCCCGCCGTGCGGCTGCCGCGACTCGATCGCTACCCAGGCGGCGACCGTGAAGATCTTCTTTGGCAGGTAATCCCGGACGTCGCGATCCCCTTCGCCGATGACGAGAAAGTCCTGCGCCCCATCGAAGCGCCATGGACCTTGGCGTCGAGGCCCAGCCGCGCCTTTACTTTGCCGTCGGCGACCGTTCCCTTGGTGAAATACCAGTGCGAGATCGGGTCGGGACCGTCATGGGCGGCCGCGAAGTTCACTGCGACAAGCGAAAGGAACAGTGCACCAAGAAAGCGGAGGGAGTTCGTCATTCGGCATCCACGAACGGAAGGAGAGTCGGCGGGAAGCGGCGGCGTTTCGGGTCGAAATTTCCACCCAGGCTATATTTGATCTGACTGGCTGGGCTCGTCAACCGGATTGCGGAAATAACACGGTCTTCGAATCGATTGCGCATGTGCGTCTTGAGTCCGGTTCATGTGGCATTGCCTCGTGATGATGCCACCTTCGTGGAGAGACCCTCGGTCGGGGTGGTGGGCCGGTCGGGAGACCGTGCCATAACTCAGGAAGAGCCGCCGAAGTAGCCTCGACACGGCAGATTCAACGCGGCGGACCGTCGTTATCCAATTTGGGCTGCGGTGCCTTCGGCGCGCCGTTTTGGCCGGCGCGGATGCGTTTCTCGACCTCGGCGAGTTCGTTTTGCAGGCGCAGCAGTTCCGCGCGCTGGCTGTGCAATTGCCGGCGGTTCTTGGCGCGGGTGATGAGCAAATCAGCGAAACCGCTGACGCCCAGCAGTCCGGCCAAGGCTAATACCGCGAGCCAGAAAAGGATGAAGGCGATCGGACTGACCGCGGCAATGACGAATTGCCCGGCCAGAATCGCTACGCCGAGGAGCCCCATCAGCAGACTGGTGAGCACGCGGCGTCGGAGCTGCCCGGGATCGATCCCGGGATCACGGGACCGCCACTGGGACCAGACCAGCAGGCCGGACAAGACGATCAGGAACAGCCCGGCCAGCGTGATCATTGGCGGTGGTTCGAGACTCAGTGACAGCGAGCAGCGGCGGCGATTGGGGCGGGGACGGCCTCTATCGTACAAAGCATTTGCCGATCATGCGGGTAGTGTCCCAAGAGTGTGTTGCTAGGCTAATCGCCGGGAGGCGGTACAGTGTCAGCCGCCAGTGCAAAAGGGTGCGTTAGTACCCGAGTAGGACACTGTCCCGTTCGGATCGAACACAACCCAGACCAGCGTCGGCGTGCCATTCACCAAAACGGTGTATGTCCATGTGCGCGACCAATCGTCGTTCGGTAGAGTCGCGCAAGACCACCGCAGCTGCTCCTTGGTCATTCCAATGCGAATGTCCAGCGGGGACATTTGGCCGGGTCGCATCAGGTACGCTTGCACTCCCATCGCGCAGACCGCCACCACGATTAGCAGCGTGCGGAGCGTGAAGCTGGGCCGGTCCATCCCGTGAGTGTAGCAGCATTTGCGCATCGCAACTACCGTGTCCAAAAGGACTTGCATTGAGTTTGACTCGCCGCTTCCGTTTGAATACTATGGTTAATTGGATGTTTCGCGAATGAAAACTGAACTAATCTCGATCTTTTGAATGGCCAAGAAAAAGGCGGTAAAGCGGAGAAATCGCCTGCCACGCATTTTGCTGCTGGTAGCTTGTGATGCTGTTTCCAGAGACCCAAGCACTGGAAAGACAAGCCTTTACGGAATCTTCGACAAATACAATGTGGCGGGATGGCCTTGTCGCGTGACATTTTCCGTGTACGTCAAATTGGCTGGCGGCAGCGGGAAGCAGAAGGTTGCCTGTGATGTGGTCGATTCTCAGGGCAAGTCATGTGCATTTGCCGCGGTCAATCTAAACGTCGATTTCTCCGGCTCATTGAGTGAAATTGCGTTTGTCGGATTCACCGCCGACCTGCCTCGCGAAGGCGCTTATGACGTGAGGCTGAAGGTTGGATCAGAGTTCTTGAAGGAGAAGTACAGAATCACGGCAGTTCTCAGCAAACCGAGCGAAGCTGTGCAAGAGAAGGCAAGCCGATGAAACAACGCTATCATAATGTAGCGGTTGCCGTTGCAATTGTGGTGAGCGGATCACCATTCGCATCTAGGTTATGCGAGGCAAGTGCCGTGAGTGAACGCAGCTACATCCAAGTTGATCGTCAAAAAAGCCGAACGAAAAATCGCCCGGCCGCCGTGGTAATGGGCAGCGGTCCGTCAACCGCTGACCGCGGCAGCCTTCGAGAGACGCAGGCAATTCTGCACGATGCCGAACTGATGGATAACATTCGCCTGGGGGCTGAGCAAGCGAAGCGAGGGCAGACTCGATCCTTACATGCCGTGCGAGCACGCTTAGGTCTCTAATGCTGTGTCCACAACGCGATATACGGTCGAATTTACTGACCTAGCGATTGAATGCCTGGAGAGCATTGGCTCAAAAAGGACTCAAAAGCAGATTCTTGACAAGGCACAATTGTTAGAAGAATCGCCTTTGCTGCGCGGAAAAGAACTGCGGGGCGAGCTGGCCGGATATCGCAGCATCCATGCAGCCGCCAGATATCGCATCGTTTTCTCGGTGGATGTTCCATCGCTTCTGGTGCTAATTGTGGCCCTCGGGATTCGCAAAGAAGGAAGTAAGAGCGACGTATACGAAGTCACCACTCGCGCAAAAAAGAGAGGCGAGCTGTGAACCTGCTTCTGAAACGTGGGTCTGCGATTGGTATGACCAGACTTACTTTAGGCTCTCCGACGTAGCCAGGAGAGCGGCCCGCGTCTTGGAGGCGCATCACCCTTATAAGGTGACGGTGGGGTCCGTCTGCGCACGGGTGGGATCGTAACCCCTTCTCTCCGCTAGTCCGTCTTGGACTCTCGTTTAGCGGCCTTGGTGACCCGGCTACGTAGCCATGCGGTTAGCTTCATTCCTGCGCGCTCGGCAGCAGCTTCGCACTGCGCCCGTTCGTCGGCGGTGAGGCGCATAGGAACAATCTCGGATAGCGCATCCGCCGGGTCCACTTTCGGCCTGCCACGGGATCGTTTCATGCCAGAAGTGTAATACAAAAAATCTTTCTGGCAAGGGTGTTTTACCTATTGCCCAGCCTATTTGTTGTATTACAATAAACCGAGCAAGAAAAACCCGCCTCAGCCCGGCAAGGCTAAAGCGGGGTCCACAATCCGGCTTGTCGCCAGACTGTAGGGTGGTACTTCCATTCTAGCGACAAGCCCCATACTTGGGAGCCTGTCGTGATCGCACTTTGCAACCATTCCGCCCGCAAGAAGCACGGTCGGGACCGTAAGGGCAACCAGCGCTGGCGTTGCCTGGCATGCGGCAAGACGTGGATTGAAGCCCAACCCCAGCCGCTCGGCGGCATGCGTGTCTCGATCG
>CAZUBB010000054.1:8564-12722 GCA_964618485.1 uncultured Pirellulales bacterium | reverse complement strand
AGGACGCCAAGCTGGCGTTGCGCCTGCTTGTCGAGGGGAACTCCGTCCGCTCCACCGAACGCATTACCGGCCTGCACAGGGATACCGTTTGCAAGCTGTTGGTCCGCTTCGGGAAGGCGTGCCAACGCTTCCTAGACGAGCGCATGCGGGGTCTGCGCCTGACTCACCTGGAATGCGATGAGCAATGGACGTTCGTCGCCAAGAAGCAATCCCGGCTCACCACGACCGAGCGGGAAGAATCGTCCGACATCGGCGATGTATACCTGTGGACTTGCACCGATCAGAAAACCAAGCTGCTGCCCTGCTTCCTGATCGGCAAGCGGAGCGCCGATAATGCCCGTCGCTTCATGGTGGACATCGCCAGCCGTGTCACGCTCCCCAAGCCGCACGCCAGCGACCCGCACGCTTTCCAGGCCGGTGGCTACAAGATGCTACTGCAACTCTCCACCGATGGTTTTGCGGCCTACCCCGAGGCCGTAGACCTGGCGTTCGGTCCCTACGTCCGCTTCGGGACGATCCAGAAGGAATACCGCAACGCCAAGATCATCTACACGCCGAGCGAAATGGTCGGCACGAAGCGCCACGGCGTGCGTGGGATAAGCGGCCGAGAGGAACGCTCGATTTGCACCAGCCACGTCGAAAGGCTGAACGGCACCCAACGGCTGTTTATGAAGCGGCTCAACCGGCTGACGTACTGCTTCAGCAAGAAGTTGCGCAATTTGCAGGCCGCTTTCGCCATGTTCGCGGCCTATTACAATTACTGCTGGCAGACCCGGAAAGCGGACAACTCCGGCAAGAAGCGCCAGACCGCCGCCGTGATGGCCGGGCTGACGACGCACGTTTGGACGTTTGACGAGCTTTTCGAGGCGGTATTGAATCCAGCAACACAGTCCTAGGACACTACCATCATGCGCTGTCCGTTGACTCGGCATTCTGGGGGGCGGACAATAGCGGTTCTTCTCCCCTATTTCGGTTCCAGCTGCAACCGTTATGTCCGAAGTGACGCGGCTCTTGGAGGCGATCGACCAGGGCGATCCCTGCGCCAGCGAGGAATTGTTGCCGCTCGTCTATGACGAGCTGCGGCGGCTGGCGGCGGCGAAGTTGTCGCAGGAGCGTCCCGGGCAGACGCTGCAGGCCACGGCGCTCGTCCATGAGGCATATTTGCGGCTCGTCGGCGGGCAGGAGAATCCGCACTGGGACAGCCGTTGGCACTTCTTCGCCGCGGCGGCCGAGGCGATGCGGCGGATTATCCTCAACCAGGCCCGGGATAAGAAACGGCTCAAACGGGGCGGGCATTTTCGCCGGGTCGAAATGGATCAGGCCGAGGTGTCGTTCGACGCTGACGACGAGGAACTGATCGAGTTGGCCGAAGCGCTCGAGGAACTGGAGCGCGAAGACGCCGTGGCGGCACAATTGGTGAAGTTGCGGTTCTTCGCAGGCCTGAAGCACCGGGAGATCGCCGCGGCGCTCGGAATGTCGCTGCGCACCGCGGAACGGCAATGGGCGTTCGCCCAGGCGTGGCTCTACGACCGGCTCCGGAACGAAGATGGTCCGCCGCCGGCATAAAAACATGCCCGAAACTCCGCGACAGCGCGGCGGTTTTCGCCGCGCCGCGGGGCATTTCCCCAGGAGGGAGTGGGAATACTGATGGCCGACGCCAAACCGATCTTCCTGGAGGCGCTGGAGTTCGCGTCCCAGCAGGATCGAGCCAATTATTTAGAGCAGGCGTGCGCCGGCGACGCGGCGTTGCGGGGCCGCGTCGAGGATCTGCTGCGCGCTCATCGCCAGGCGGGAAGCTTCCTCGGCGGGGCCTGGCAGGCCGAGGGGCAAACGCTCGATTCGATCGGCGAAGCCCCCGGCGCGTTCGTGGGGCCGTACCGGTTGCTGGAGCAGATCGGCGAAGGGGGCTTCGGCGTCGTCTTCCTGGCCGAGCAGCAACAGCCGGTGCGGCGGCGCGTGGCTTTAAAGGTCGTCAAGCCTGGCATGGATACCCACGAGGTGATCGCCCGGTTCGAGGTGGAGCGCCAGGCGTTGGCGATCATGGACCACCCCAACATCGCGCAGGTGCTCGACGCGGGGGCGACGACGTCAGGGCGGCCGTACTTCGTCATGGAGTTGGTCCGCGGCGTGGCCATCACCGATTATTGCGACCAACATAGTCTGACGCCGTACGAGCGGTTGGAACTGTTCATTTCTGTTTGCCATGCGGTGCAGCATGCGCATCAGAAGGGGATCATCCACCGGGACATCAAGCCGTCGAACGTGCTGGTGGCCTCGCACGACGGCCGGCCCGTGGTGAAGGTGATCGACTTCGGCGTGGCCAAGGCGATCGGCGGGCAACTGGGCGATCATACGGTCTACACGCGCTTCACGCAGATGATTGGGACGCCGCTCTACATGAGCCCCGAGCAGGCCGAGTTGAGCGGACTCGATATCGATACGCGGACCGACATCTATTCGCTGGGCGTGCTGCTGTACGAACTGCTGACCGGCGTCACGCCGTTCGATCGGCAGCGGATGAATCAGGCGGCGCTGGATGAAATCCGCCGCATCATCCGCGAAGAGGAGCCGCCGAAGCCGAGCACGCGATTGAGCGATTCGGGCGAATCGCTCCCGTCGATCGCCGCCTGCCGGCAGACGGAACCGGCGCGGCTGACAAAGCTCGTGCGCGGGGATTTGGATTGGATCGTGATGAAGGCGCTCGAAAAAGATCGCCGGCGCCGCTATGAGACGGCGAATGGGCTCGCGAGCGACGTGCGCCGCTATCTGTTGGACGAGCCGGTCTCGGCAGCGGCGCCTTCGCGCGTTTATCGAATTCGCAAGTTCGTGGCGCGCAATAAGTTCGCGGCGGCGACATCGGCGGCGGTGATCGGCGCGCTCGCGATCGGACTCGTCGGCACGACGATCGGGCTGATCGGCCAGTCGCGGCAACGAAAGATCGCTGACGATGCGAGAGATCAATTGGAAGCGGTCAATCATTTTCTGATGTTCGACCTGTTCGCCGGCGTGGAAGTCAACCGGACGACGAACAAAGCCGTGCGCGACGAGATCGTCAAGGTGATGATCGACCCGGCGGCGGCGCGCGTCGGCGAGCAATTCGCCGGTAAACCGCTGGTCGAAGCGAAGGTGCGATATGCCTTGGCGATGTCGTACGACAATGTAGGCCGCCGCGACCTGGCGTTGCCGCATGCACGCGCAGCGTACGCGATTCACTTGCGCGAATTGGGCGCAGATCACCTTGATACGCTGACCTCGGCCCAACTTCTTGGCGAACTGCTTCAAGCGAATGGCGACTACGACGAGGCGGAACCGCTGCTGCGCACTTCGCTCGCCGTGCTGCGCGAGCAGGAAGGGGAAGGAGATGAAGTTACCGTCGCCGCGATCAATAATCTCGCTAGTCTCCATCTCGCGCGAGCAGACTACGAACCGGCGGAGGAACTTTTTCGCGAAGCGATCGAAATCGGCCGTAAAGTGCTGGGCGAGGACGACGAGCACGTCCTGTTGATGATGAACAACCTGGCCTTCTTGTTGAAGGAGCGGGGTGAGACGGAAGAGGCGGAGACGCTGTTGCGCGATTCGCTCGAACGCTGTCGGCGTGTGCTGAGCGAGAATCACCGCGTGACGCTGCAAGCCATCAGCAACTTGGGCGCTGTGCTGCGCCAACAAGGAAGGCTGGCAGATGCAGAGCCCTTCTGGTTGGAAGGGATGGAACGCTGCCAAGATCTGTTGGGGCCGGACGATCCTGAGACGTTAATCGCCGTCAATGACTATGCCGGCCTGCTGATGGAGGAGAATAAGCTTGAAGAAGCGGAGCCGCTCATCCGCGATACGCTGGAGCGCCGTCGGCGAGTCCTCCCGAAGGACCATCATGACACGCTCGTCTCGATCGGGAATATGGGGATCTTCCTACGCCGAAAAAGAGACTTGCCTGCCGCAGAACCCTATTGCCGCGAAGCAGTCGAAGCCTTCCGCCGAGTGCATGGCGACGATCATCCCGAGACGATCATCGCGGTTGAGAGTCTTGTTTCGCTGCTCATGTCACAAGATAAGCTTGCCGAGGCTGAGCCCTACCTGGTCGATGCCTGTCAGCGAGCGCCACGCGCGCTGCCGGAAGAACATCAGTTGCGAGCGACACTCCTTTATTCACTGGGGATCTTG
>CAZUBB010000054.1:5036-8554 GCA_964618485.1 uncultured Pirellulales bacterium | reverse complement strand
CGCCAGGGGAATCTCGACGAGGCGGAGACGCTGCTGCAAGAGGCCCTTGAGCGGCGGAAGGCTACGCTCGGCGATGATCATTTCGACACGCTCTACGTGATCGACGCACTCGGCACGCTGCGCCGCGATCAAGGTCGCCTTGACGAGGCGGAGGAGATCTTCCGCCAGGTACAGGCAGGCTACCGGCGGGCGTTTAAAGATCCTGACCATCCGCAAATCGCCGGAACGCACGAGGATATCGGGATTGTCTTGACCAAGAAAAAGCGATTCAAAGAAGCGGAGGCCGAATTGGTCGAAGCGGAGCGCATCTACAGCGCCGCGCCGGAACCCAACGCGGGGCCCTTCGGGCACTGCCTCGAATCGCTGATCACGCTTCATCGCGAATGGGAAAAGGCAGAGCCGGGCCAAGGCCACGCGGAGAAGGCCCAAGTCTGGCAGGCGAAGTTGGAAGAGTATTTCTATCCCGTCGCCCCGACCGACGCGAGCGCGGCGAAGTAGCTGACGCCCGCTCCGCGAGTCGTTCGCACGTCTTTTTTTGGCGGTTCTCTCCGCCAAACGGGGCATTTCATCCTGGATCGTTGCATAACGTTTCCAAGCTGCGAATGGAAGCGCCACTCGCGGCCTTTGTTGCTTTGCCGTTGGTTCGTCAAGGCGCTGCCACTTTGGTACATCTTCTTAGGAGCACTCGATTCATGTCTACGAGCCTTGGTAACACCTTCGCGCCGATTCGCACTCGACGATGCGTCCCACTGACGCTGCTGACAGCGATTGCGGCGCTGTTGTTGTTTCCTGATCGATCGCTCGCCCAAGCGCCGGAGATCGCGCTCACGAAAGTCGGCTCGCCGACCTGGCGTACGGGCGATTTCCAGTTGTTCACCGCTCCGGCCGCGCCGTTTCCTGACGCGTTCTTCGCCACGCTCGACCAACTGCTGCCGCTCGAAGGTCCTGGCGTCGAAACGTACACGCCGCATCCAGGGCCTTACGACACCGAACTCTCCACGAACGCCGCCGCCGCGGGTTTTGTTAATCAGTCGATCTTCCCGCAGAGCGCCATCATGCTCGATCCCAACGGAGTCTACTTCGCGTTCATGATGTTGCCTGATCCCGGCGTGACGGGTTCGTCGCGCGACTTTGAATCGGGGCCGATTATCCCCAACTCGCTGTTCCCCATGACCACGCACGCCGAGATGTGGCTGGACGGCATCCTCGTGGAAACGCTGCAAGACGGCATGGTGAATATCCGTCCCGGCGACGTCGATTTCGACGGCGCGAGCCACCGCGCCCCGGCGCAAGTGGTCTGGTATCCCTGGGCCAATGACCCCGAGGCCGGCCCGTTGGGCGAACATGAAATTCGCTGGTCGCTGCGAGACGCGGAAGGGAACGGCTGGGACATGGTCGCGCCGTTCACCGTCGTGCCGGAGCCCACGACGTTGCTGCTTGGTTCGATCGGTGGGCTGGCGCTGATCGCCGCACGTCGCCGTCGCCGAGTGCAATGACATCAGGCCACGTAAGTATGTCGACCCGAGTGAACCTGAACTCGGGCGGCGGCCCAGCACGACGCTGGCGCTGAATGGCGCCAGCGTCGCTGCGATTGGACTTCGAGCGTTTAAATCCGAGGGAAGGCCGCATGCGACTCAAGCCCAGGGGTGGCCACCACGGAGGATGTTTCGTCCTCAACGGCGCAAATGGCCTCCCCTGGGATGGCGTTGTGCGCGATCCCAGGGAAGGCCGCTTGCGCCGTTGGGGGTGGGAATGCGTTGTTGAGTGGCCATCCCTGGGCTTGGGGCGAGTTCTTTTCCTCCCGCCTCCGGCCTGCAGCCTCCCGCCTGTCCCCTACTCGATCCAGCCGCCGCCGAGGACGCGGTCGCCGTCGTAGCAGACGAGCGCTTGCCCTGGCGCTACGCCGTCGCGCGATTCGTGGAGCGTGGCTTGCAGCCGATCGCCAGGAAGCGCTGTGACCGTCGCGCGAACCGGCTTACTCAGGTAGCGGATTTTGACTTCGCATTCGAGTGGGGCCGTCGGCGTTTCGATCAGCCAGTTCGTGCGATTCGCAGCAATTTCAGTCCGGGCGAGCTCCTCGCGTTCGCCGATCACCACGCGGCGCGTCTCGGGTTCGATGCGGATCACGAAGCGGCGCTCGCCGAAGGCCACGCCGAGTCCCTTGCGTTGACCGATGGTGAATTGTTCGATGCCCGTGTGGCGTCCGACGACCGTGCCGTCGGTCAGCACGAGGTCGCCGGAGAGATCGAGATCGCCGTGCCGCTTGCGGACGAAATCGGCGTAGTCGCCACCGGCGATGAAACAGATCTCCTGGCTGTCTTGCTTGTCGGCCACATTCAGTCCGAGCGTTCCGGCGATGCGGCGAATCGTTGGCTTGTCGTAGTCGCCCACGGGGAAGAGCACACGTCCCAGCAGCGCACGCTGAATGCCGAACAGCACGTAGGACTGGTCCTTGCCGACATCGACGCCGCGCCGCAATGCGGGAATCGACTCGGCGCCTTCTTGCGTGAGCCGCGCGTAATGACCCGTGGCGATGAAGTCGGCGCCGATCGTGTCGGCGTAGTCGGCCAGCTTGCCGAACTTGAGCCAGTTATTGCAGACGACGCAGGGATTCGGCGTGCGGCCGGAGGTGTACTCGGCCACGAAGTAATCCATGATCCGGCCGAACTCTTCCTCGAAGTTGATCGCGTAAAACGAAATCCCCAGCCGATCGGCCACGCGGCGGGCGTCGGCGGCGTCGGACGCGCTGCAACAACCTTGCTTGTGACCGGGTCGGGCCTCGACGATCGGCAACAGCGCGCGATAGCTGCCGCGCTCTTTCGCCGAGGTCGCACAGGCATCGTCCGCCGTCTGCCCATGCCGCATGAAGAGCCCGATCACCTCGTGCCCCGCTTCGAGCAGCAAGTGCGCGGCGACGCTACTATCGACGCCGCCGGACATGGCTAGGAGGACGCGTGGCATGGCAGGAACGCGATTCGCATCAGTCCGCGAACTGGTCGCCGTTCGTCGATTGAGTGAAAAGTGAATACCGCATTATAGGCTAATCGATTCCCCGACGGCAGCTACAGCAAGGCCGGAGCTAACACGTTTCTGAGGTCGAACTTGCGAAATCTGGCGAGGCTAGCCAATGCGACCCGGCGCGCTTTACAATAGAGGTCGCGACGCCCCCTTGGCCCAGGGTTGGTCGTTCGCCCCCGCCGGTGTTGCTTCCCGCCTTTTTCCATTCATTCTGGGGCTGACGATGTTGCGTTGGACTCGCCGCTTGGGCTGGCTGATCGTTGCGCTCGCCGCAACGGCGCGCACCGCGAGTGCGGAGCCGACCGCCGAGCAGATCGCCTTCTTTGAAGCCAAGGTCCGTCCGATCCTCGTCGAGCGTTGCCACAAGTGTCACGCCGGCGAGCATGCCAAGGGTGACTTGTGGCTTGATGCCCGGGAGTCGCTCCTCACTGGCGGCGCGTCAGGAGCCGCGATTGAGCCCGGCCATCCGGAAGACAGCTTGCTGATCGGCGCGGTTCGCT
>CAZUBB010000054.1:0-5026 GCA_964618485.1 uncultured Pirellulales bacterium | reverse complement strand
ACCTGACGACGAGATCGCGATTCTTGAGCGCTGGGTTGCGGACGGCGCGGCGTGGCCCGAAGAAGCCGCCGTGCGCCCGGCGCGTTCCGTAGAAGGCTTCGAGATCACCGAGGCCGACCGTGCCCATTGGTCCTTTCAACCTTTGCGCGAGCCGTCCGTGCCTTCCGTGGGGGACGCCGCCTGGGCTGTGAATCCTGTCGACGCGTTCATTCGCGCGAAGCTGGATGAACAAGGAATCGCGCCCAATCCACCTGCGGTACGGCGCGAGTTGATTCGGCGCGTGTTTTACGACCTGGTCGGACTGCCGCCGACGCCGGAGGAGTGGCGCCGCTGGCTCGTCGAGCCCGGGGATGACTGGTACGCGCGGCTCGTCGACGACCTCCTGGCGCGGCCGCAATACGGCGAGCGTTGGGCGCGGCATTGGCTGGACGTGGTGCGCTTTGCACAGTCGAACGGCTACGAGCGCGACGACGAGAAACCGTACGCCTGGCGTTATCGCGATTGGGTCATTCAATCGCTCAACGCGGACAAGCCCTACGACCGTTTCATTCGCGAACAGGTCGCTGGCGACGAATTGCCCGATGCGGACGCGGCTTCGCTGATTGCGACCGGCTTTTATCGTCTGGGCGTTTGGGACGACGAGCCGGACGACAAGAAGATGGCGGAATTCGACGCGCTCGACGACGTGGTGAACACCGTCGGCGCGGCGTTCCTGGGGTTGTCGGTCGGCTGCGCGCGGTGTCACGATCACAAGTTCGACCCCTTGCCGCAGGAAGATTATTACCGCCTGCTCGCCTGCTTCCGGAATGTGCGTCCGTTCGCGATCCCGGAAGAGAACGTCGATAGCCCGGTGCTACGCCCGCTGGCCTCGGCGGCGAGCGTCGCGCAGTGGAAAACTGCTCGCGACGCGCAATTGCGCGCGTTGGAAGACCAACTGGCTGCGCTCGATGCCGAGGCCGAATCGAACGCGGCCGACTGCACGATGAAGCGGGCGGCGCTGGAAGCGGAGCTCAAGGCCGTGCGCAAGGCGCCCGCGCCGTTTGAATGGGCGCTCGCCGTGAGCGAAGAGGGAGCGACACCGCAGGAAACGCATGTCCTGGGACGCGGCCAGGCCGCACAGCCGGGCAAGCAAGTGCACGCGGGCTTGCCGAGAATCTTTACCGGCGAGGTACACGATCTCACGCCGTTGCCGGGGACAAGCGACGCCACGGGACAGCGCCGCGCCGTCGCTGAGTGGATCGCTTCGGCGGAGAACCCCCTTACGGCGCGGGTCCTGGTGAATCGAGTGTGGCAACATCATTTCGGCCAGGGCATCGCTTCGACCACGAATGATTTTGGGCTAGCCGGCCTGCCGCCGTCGCATCCCGAATTGCTCGATTGGCTGGCGGTGCAATTTGTGCGCGACGGCTGGTCGATCAAGCAATTGCACCGTCGGATCATGAACTCCAACGCGTATCGGCTGTCTTCGAGCGCCGGCAACCACGTGGCGAAGGAAGTCGATCCCGACAATCAACTCCTCTGGCGGCAGCGACTGCGCCGTGTCGAAGCCGAGACGATGCGCGACGCCGTTCTCGCGGTCTCCGGACGTTTGAATCCCGCGATGGGCGGCCGCGGCATTTTTCCGCGGCTCAGCCGCGAGGTGCTCGCCGGCCAGTCGCGCCCCGGGCTTGGCTGGGAGATTTCGCCGCCCGAGGAAGAAGATCGCCGCAGCGTCTATATCTTCGTGAAGCGGACGATGCTCGCGCCGATCTTGGAGGGCTTCGACTACACGAACACCGCGCAACCGATCGATACTCGCCCCGTGACGACGGTCGCGCCTCAGTCGCTGCTGCTGTTGAACAGCCGCTTCATGATGGGACAATGCGCGGCTCTCGCTGAGCGGTTGCAGGCCGAGGCGGGCGATGAGCCCGATGCGCAGATTCGCCACGCGTACTGGGTTGTGCTGGGACGCGAACCGACCGATGACGAGATGCAGATCGCGCTGGAGCATCTCACGAAGATGCGCGCGTCGCTCACCGCCGCGCCGCTGCCGTTGACGATTCGGCCCGAGGCTCCATCCGCGATCTCCGTCGGGTACTTCAAGAACTTGCAGTCGACCGATTTCCTCACGGGACCAACATTCAATTGGACGTTTTTTCGCGGCGGATGGGAGGACCTGGGCGAGGAAATCATGGCTTTCGACCCAGCTCGCGGACCGTTCGTTTTGCGGGATGGCGAGCCGATCGGCGATTTCACGGTGGAAACGCGGTTGCTGCCGCACCCGAACTCGGAGCTGGCGTCGATCGTGTACCGCGGCGAGGAGCACGAGGGCCGGCTGCGCGGGTACGAATTGCGCTTTGAGCCGCTGGAACGGCGCATCGCGCTCTATCGGGTGGGTGAGGACGTCACGCGCCTGGGAGAGGTTGCCGACGCCGGCGCGACCGGCGTCTGGCGCAAGGTACGCATCGCGTGCCAAGGCGCGCGGCATCAGGTGTGGCTCGACGCCGCCGCCACTCCCGCGATCGATGTCGAGGACGCAACGCCGCTGGTGAACGCCGGCCGATTCGGACTGCGCACCTGGGGATCCCCGCTCAGCGTCGCGGAGTTGTACGTCGACGCCGATAGCCGCCGCGTTCGCCTTGACGAGAGCGATCAACCGGCGGAAGCGATCGCTCGCCGTCAGGCGCTCGAGTCGTTCTGCTTGCTGATGCTGAATCTGAACGAATTTCTGTACGTTGACTGATCGGTCGTTGCTCTACGCGCTGACTCGCAGTGGAAGCTGCCCTAACTCCGGGCGCTGACGCTTTCAGTTCCAAGGGGTGATTGGCCCGCGTGCTTAGTGCGCTTTCACGACAATGGCGTGATCCTGACGCACCCGACCGGCGGGGATGGATGGATCGGCCGTAAGAAGTTTCGCGAGCGCGGCCGCCTTGTCGTCGCCGGTCACGAGCCAGAGGATGCGGCGGGCGCGATTGATGATGGGATACGTCAACGTCATCCGGCGCCGGCCTTGATAGACGCCCGTGAGCGCGACGTCGACGTCCGCGACGTTCAGCACTGGGTCGCCGGGAATGAGCGATGCCGTGTGACCGTCCGGGCCAAGTCCCAAGTGAATGAGATCCAGTACCGCGGGGGAGCCGGCAATCTCCTCCAGCGCGCTCGCGTAGGCTCTGGCCGCTGCCCCCAGATCCGCGGACTCGACCGGCATTGGATGGATATGATCGGCCGGCAGTGGAACGCGATTGAGCAGGCTCGCGCGCAATTGCGTGAGGTTCCGGTCCGGATGGTCCGCCGGTGCGATGCGCTCATCCACCTGCACGAGATGCACGCGGTCCCATGGCACGTCTTCGCCGGCCAGGGCTTGCATCATCAGCCAGGGGGTCTTGCCGCCGCTGACGGCCATGACGAAGCGTCCTCGCTCCGCCACCGCGTCTCGGGCTGCCGCCGCAATCATCACGGCGGCGCGCTCGGCAGCGGCACCGGGGCTTTCGAAGTCTTCAACTTCCATGGAAACGCTTTCGGCTCGCTACGCGGGACGATTCGGGCCTAAGTAATCGATGCATCATAGATGCTCTGAATCGATCGATCCAATAGCGCGTTGAACTCCGCGTCGGACTGCGTGGCGGAGAGACCTTCGACCAGCGCGCGCGAGAAACTTGCGACGACGCCATGGTTGCGCCGCAGACGCTCGTTTGCCTCGTCGCGCGAGTAACCGCCGGAGAGCGCCACGACGCGGACTACTTTAGGATGGTTCACGCACTCGGCGTAGAAGTTGTCCACGTCCGGCAACGTTAGTTTGAGCATCACGCTGCGCCCGTCCGGAAGGGCGTCGAGATTGGCCAGCAGGTCGGCCTTGAGCAATGCCTCGGCCTGCGCCTTCTGGGGGCAATGAATATCGACTTCCGGCTCGATGATCGGGACAAGATTCGCGTCGAGGATCGTCGCGGCGACCTCGAACTGCTGCTTGACCGCTTCGCGGATCCCCCCGGTATCGGCCTGCTTGATGACCGAGCGCATTTTCGTGCCGAAGATGCGTTTGGACACGGCTTTTTGCAACAGCGCCGGCAGTTGCGGCATCGGTTTCATCAAATGGACGCCGTTTTGCTCAGGCGCAAGGCCCTGATCGACCTTCAGAATCGGCACGATTTGCTTCACGTTCCAGATATAATCGGCCGTCGGCTGCCCGGCGATGTCGCGGTCCATCGTGTTTTCGAAGAGGATGGCCGCCAGGATGCGATCGCCGTTAAAGCTCGGGCTCGTAATGATCCGCGCACGCATCTCGTGCACGAGGGCGAACATCTCCGCTTCGTTGGACCAGGCGTCCTCCTTAATTCCGTAGTGACGCAGTGCGCCGGGCGTGCTGCCGCCGCTCTGGTCGAGCGCCGCGATGAAGCCGGGCGCCTGCTTCATTTTCTGCAGTTGTTGTTCATTGACGACGAGCGGTTTCATACGGCCCCCTTGAGCGCGCGATAGCGCCGGATGAGATGGTTCGTGGAGCTGTCGTGCTGGAGCGCGGGAGCTTCCTTGCTTTCCAGCTCGGGAACGATGCGCTGCGCCAACTGCTTGCCCAGCTCGACGCCCCATTGGTCGAAGGAGTCGATGTTCCAGATGGCGCCTTGCACGAAGACCGAGTGCTCGTACAGCGCGACCAGTTTGCCGAGCACCTTCGGAGTGAGTTCGTCAATCAAGATCGTATTCGACGGACGGTTGCCGTCGAATACGCGATGCGGGACAAGCCAATCGGCCGTGCCTTCCGCCTTAACCTCGGCCGCGGTCTTGCCAAAGGCGAGCGCTTCGGCCTGGGCAAAGACGTTCGCCGAGAGGATGTCGTGATGCCGGCCGAGCGGATTCAGCGACTTGCCGAAGGCGATAAAGTCGCAGGGAATCAACCGCGTCCCTTGGTGAATCAATTGGTAGAACGAATGCTGACCGTTGGTGCCTGGCTCGCCCCAGTACACGGGACTCGTGTCGTAGTCGACGCGCTTGCCGTCGAGCGTCACGTGCTTGCCGTTGCTCTCCATGGTCAACTGCTGGAGATAGGCCGGAA
>CAZUBB010000053.1:0-21651 GCA_964618485.1 uncultured Pirellulales bacterium | reverse complement strand
CAAGGTCGCCATCGCCGTCGACGTCGCCGAAAGCGCCGCGCTCGAAGTTTTCGAACAGGTTGTCGGCGGACGCATTGGCCAGGTAGCCGCCGCCGGAAGTGGGAATCGTCAACACATCGTGGTCGGCCGCCGCGAGTCGCCGCGTATCTGGATGAAACTCACTTGCGTCCGGAATCACTCGAATCGAAGCTCGCGCCTGCTGCGGCATGGGAGACGTCGACGGCAATGTCACCCTGGCGAGCACCGTGTACGTGACGCTTCCTCCGGCGGGGAGTTCAATCGAATCGGCAATTGCGCCGACGCCGCTGGGCGTCGCGGCGGCGCCCCCCGCGACCACGGACGTCCAAGTCACCTCGGCGAAATAATCCGGCAGCGATTGCTCGACGGCCAGGTTGGCCGCTGCAATGGTTCCGTCGTTGGACACGGTCACCGAATAGGTCAACAGCTCTCCAGCACGTACGCTCGACACGCCATCTGAGATCGCCGTCGAAAGATGCGCATACTCCGTCTCATTGAGCCAAATGCGGTTGGCGAGATATCCTTCGACCGAACTGCTTGCGCCCATCAACAGGGCGTCAATGTCGCCATCGTTGTCGACATCGGCGAATCGTGGCTCGTCGTACAATCTCCCCTCATCGTCGGGCCAGTCTTGTCCCACATCCACAAATCCGCCCGAGCCGTCATTCCGCCAAATGCCGGACCGTCCCGACGCCGTTCGATATCGCAAGAAAGCATCCAGATCGCCATCGCCGTCGAAGTCGGCCAGCGTTGACGGCTCCGCGGCGAAGCGGGGCAATTCGCGCTCGTCCAGCGTGAACTCTCCGCGGCCCGTGTTCAGCCAAAGCTCATTCCTGTCTCGTTCTTCAGGCGAGCAATTCTGGCAGTACCCTCCCGCGATCAGCCAGTCTAAGTCGCCATCGCCGTCAACATCGCCAAAGACGGAGTTCTCGAGACTCCGCGCCGGAAGGCTTTGGGCGCCGGGGCCGAAGTTCCCATGTCCATTGTTGAACCAGACCGTCGTGGCGTCCGATTCCGGGGAACCTTGATAGCGCGAGTAGATCATGTCGACGTCGCCGTCCTGATCCAGATCGCCCGCCACTTCCGCGAAAGCCGGAACGAACTGTCCGCTATTGACGAACTGCGTCTGGCTCACGCCAAACATCCATTCGAACCGCTCCGGGCCATCGGTGTTCAGGCTCAGGGCGTCGGTCACTCCATCGCCGTTCACGTCCGCGAAAGCGTATGGATGGAACGGGATCGAGCGATCGGCGCGGGTGAAAACACCGTGACCGTCGTTGACCCATAGCCGCGTGATCTGGGACAAACCGGCGTACTGCCCCATGTAGATGTCGAGGTCGCCATCCCCATTGGCGTCACGCAGAAAGATCACGCCGTTGGTATTCGCCCCGATGGCTTGCGTACCGCGAGTGAAATTCCCCAGCCCGTCGTTGAACCAAATCTCGCCCGCGGCATGATCCAGGGAGAGAACGGCGTCCTGATCTCCGTCGCCATCGAGATCGCCGAATTGCGCGTTGCGCGTCGCGATATCCGTCATTCCATCGTGCAAACGCACGCCGCTGTCGCGAAAGAAACCGCTCCCGGCCGTTGTCGCGATGATCACCGTGGAATGATCGCCGCCTTCTCCACCGAGTTTCGCGGAATCGATTCCCGGTAGAATTCCAGCCGGCGGCCTCGCGGAGACCTTGAGCGCGATCGTGTCCCCCGCGATCGTGTCGACCGTTCCGCGATACGTATACGTGACGCTTCCTCTCGGCGCGAGATCCACGAGGTGATTTATCGCGCCGTTCCCTGACGACGGCGCGCTGGAACCATCGCTCGTCGTCGAAGTCCAGGAGACGCTCGCCAACCCACGGGGAATCGGCGCGCTGACTTTCGCGCCGGGCATCGCCAGGTCGCTCTCATTCGTTATGACGATCTGGTAGGAAACAGTTGAATTGACCGCAACTTCGTGCTTACCGTCCGACGCCGTGACCGAGATATGCGCCGCGCTGCCGCGATTCAGCCAAATCACGTTCCCGAGCGAACCTTGCCCTTGGAATAGATCGATATCGCCATCCAAGTCGAAGTCCGCCGCCGTCGCGTCCTGGTGCGACTCCGGTAAGATGACGCCGGTGGAAATGAAGACTCCCGCGCCATCGTTCAAGAACCATTGTTGATTGTGGCTTTGATCGAGCAATGCGTCGAGATCGCCGTCGCCATCGAAATCGGCGATCGCATTGATGGGACTGCCGGGAGCATTGGGATCGCCTAAGACTCCCGCAAACGTAAACCGTAATCCACCCTGATTCAATAAGAGCTGCGAGCTCAAAAGGAGATCTGCGTTGCCATCGCCATTGATGTCGGCGATTTTCGGGGCGCCGGCCAGACCGATCGATTGGTACGAAAACGTGGCATCGCCCCGATTGATCCACAACTCTCCGCCCAGCCCGCCCTGGTAATTGATCGCGATGTCCAAATCGCCATCAGAGTCGAGATCGCCGATCGCGCTCTGTTCGAGATTGCTGGCCGTAGCGTTCCGCTGCAAGACCGTCGTAAACGCGCCCGCGCCGTCGTTCAAGGCGACATTCGTCCCTTCGTCCGTGGTGAAAACGGCGTCCTGATCGCCGTCACCGTCCAAATCCGCAAAGCGGAAATTCGCGCCGAACGTCGCCCCGCCGTTCTGGCGCGTGAAATTGGCGCGGCCATCATTGATCCAGAAGGATAGCGCGCTGGCGCCCACGCAGACGATATCGAGATCCTGGTCCGCGTCGATATCAACGGCAATGACCTGCTGGCTGTGCGACTCCTCGAATCCTGCCCCCATCTTCTGGAAGACGCCATCGCCTTGATTCAAGTAGAGCTGATCGTAATAGCCCGTGAATGCGTCCAAGTCACCATCGCTATCGTAGTCGCCGATCGCCGAGATGTGCGGCAACGGACCCACGATGACCGGAACGTCGTCGAACTCCCCTGTCCCGCCGATTGCGCCGGCCTCAAACTCCCAGACGAATACCTGCGCCGACTCTCCGCCCGAGTTCGTCACGCCCGCAGTTACCGTGACGGTGATATGCTCGCCAGGCAGTAACGCGCGCGGTAGTTCAATCGTCGCCGTCGCTTCGGCGACGGAAATATCCTGCGCCGCGATCGGCAATCGCCCTGAGTACTCCGCGTGCGCTACAATGGCGTCCGGCGAGACGCTGAGCGCCGCCAGGGCTTGATCGAACACAATCGCCACCTCGGTTTCCAACGGCACCGACAAGGCATTGACCCCCGGCGAAATTTCCAGCACCGCCGGCCCGGTCAGCACCCATCGCTTCTCAAGCGACTCGAGCACGCGCAACCGGCACTGCCCCGACGTCGCTCTCAGTTTCGGCCGGCGCCCCCCCACGGTTCGTCGTGGTGACGACATATCATTTCCTCTGAGCCTCTGTTCACGCCGCTACGAACGTGAGCGATTATAGATGGCCACGATCGGCTTGCGAACCAGGTTCGCAGCTTTGTGCCTGAGCCGGCCGTAAGTCCCTTGATGCCAAGAAGGTTGGGATCAGGCTCAACGCCGCGCAGCAACTCTCGCGGACTTCGCCGTCGGTTACGGTCGAACCATTTTCCTGCTACAGGCGCATGCAGCCGGCGTCACGTACCGGTGCGACGCACGAGGCTGGCGGTGAGCTTGGTGCTTTGAGAATGCCGTTGAACCGCTTACCTGCTGTCACTTCTCCAAGTACGCCGTCAGCAGAATCGTACTATCCACTGACAGCCGCCACCCATTCTCGGTGCGCCACGGAGAAGTTCCATCGCCGCCGTAAGCCGGGCGTTCGCTGCTCCAGGCGAGTTCCCATTTGCGGCCGTCGGGCGGGGCAAGAATCGGTTGCGAGGTCGGCCGGAGCGGCAGATCGGCGCCGAAGTTTGCGAGGAGCAGCCGGTCGTTTCCCTCTTCCGTGTAGTAGCGAAGCGCGAGCGCATGGTCCGCGAACGCGACGCCGTCCAAATCCTTGCAATCCTGGCGGTGGATCACGGGATCCGATCGGCGGAGCGCCAACAGGTCGGCGTGCAGCCGGTATTCCGCGGCGTGCGATTCACGCTCGGCGAACGACAGCTTGCAGCGTTCAAACGTAGCGCGGCTGCATGGATCCGCCAGCGCGGCCTGCATTTCCAACGTGGCCAGATTCGCGAATTGCCGCAGAAACGACTTGCGCCCCTCCCAGACGACGCGCCCCAACTCCTCGGCGAGGTCGGCGAAGTAGAGGAACGGCTGCGAAGCGCAGAATTCTTGCCCTTGCAGAAACATGGGCGTCTGCGGCGACAGCAGCCACAGCGCCGTGAGCGCACGGAATCGCGCCATCGTCGTGATCTGATGCAGCCGCTTCCCGTACGCCGAGTTCGCAACCTGGTCGTGGTTCTGTAAGAAGCTCACGAACGAACAGGCTGGAAACCCTCGCGTGCTCGTCCCGCGCGGGTGACCATTCGCGCGGGCTTGCCCCTGATAAAGAAACGCGTGCCGGCAGGCGCTCACCAGTTCGTGGGCCTGGCCAGTGAAGTCGCGATAATAACCTTCGTTGCGCCCCGTCGCGCAAACGCGCGCGGCGTGATGAAAGTCGTCATTCCAAATCGCGTCCATCCCGAAACCGCCGCTCCCCACGGAGCGCAAATTCGCCACGTCTTGCGGTTGGTTCTCCACAGAGAGATGAATCGATCTTCCCGGCGCCGCTGCGCGCGCCTCCGCGGACAGCGCCGCCAGGATGTGATGCGACGAAGCGTCGACGATCGCCTGCGTGGCGTCGAAGCGATAGCCGTCCAGGTGAAACTCCTCGATCCAATAGCGCACGTTGGCGAGAAAATACTCGCGCACGGGGGCCGAATCGGCGTCGTCGAGATTAACCGCCGCGCCCCATTCGGTCACGTGGCGATCGGTGAAGTATTGATCCGAAAACTGCGCCAAGTAATTGCCGACCGGCCCGAAATGGTTGTAAACCACATCCAAAATCACGCCGAGCCCGAGTTGATGCGCGCGATCGATGAACGCTCGCAAATCGTCAGGGCGTCCATATAACCGCGTGGGCGCGAATTGATTCACGCCATCGTAACCCCAGCCGAATTCGCCGAAAAACTCCGCCAGCGGCATGATTTCCAGCAACGTCATACCGATGCGGGCTAGCTCCGGCAATTGCTCCATCGCCGCGGCCCACGTCCCCTCCGGCGTGAACGTCCCGACGTGCATCTCGTAAATCACCTGGCCACGCGCCTCCACGCCGCGCCAGGCCGCATCGGTCCACGCGAATCGACTCGGGTCGATCACCTGCGAAGGCCCCTCCGGCCCGCGCGGCTGAAGACGCGACGCCGGGTCCGGAAACCACCGCGGCTGCCCAGCCGGTTGCAACCCGTACAAGATTTCGGAACTCGTCGGATACTCGCCAGAGAAATAGCCGTTCCCCTCCGACTCCAAAGCGCGACGATCGACCTCGCGCACCGCATCCGGGTCGTCCAGCACGACCAATTCCACGCCAGTGCACTTCGGCGCCCAGACGCGAAAATGCGCGCGATCCTCGATCAGCTCCGCACCAATCGGCAAGCGCCTTTGAGGTATCGAATGGTTCAAGGCAGATCGCTCCAAGTAGTGTGGGGAAGCATGTTCAAAGTCGCCGCTACGCAAAGCGTATTCCGCAACGTTCTCGAGCATTAGCCTACTTACCGCGAGTCGGAAGCGTCAGCGCCCGGAGTGGCGGCCGCTGTCCAAGCATCACCCGTGGCTGCCTTCATCGCCGATTGGCACGACGCTTGCACAGGAGGTCCGAGGGCCAACTCCTCGACCAACAGGCGGAAGGCGTGACGATTCAAGAATTGATGACCGTGGACCCTGTCTGCATTTCGCCCAAGGCGAGCTTGGAGGAAGCAGCGCGAGCGATGTCCCGCCACGACGTCGGTGCACTGCCCGTTGTGAACACGGCTCAGGACCGCGTACTCGTCGGCATTATTACTGACCGGGACATGGTATGCCGGGCCATCGCCGAGGGACGATCGCCCCAGGGGCCGGTGCGCGACTACATGTCCGCGCCTGTGGCCATCATCGCGCTCGACACGCCCGTGGCGGTCGCCTGCGAACTCATGCGTCACAAACAATTGCGCCGTCTCGTGGTGGTCGACCGCGAGATGCGCTGCCTCGGCATCGTGTCACAGGCCGACGTAGCGCGAAGCGTCAGCGAAGAGGACACGGGTGCCATCGTCAAAGCCATCTCGAACCCTTCACCAAGCGGACTGGCGTGAATCATCTGGAAAGGAACACTTCCCATGGCAACAACCTATCCCCACAAAACGCCCGTTCAGGATGCACCGACGCGGGCCGCCATCGTTAAGTCCGCCCGCGTCGCTGATGACATCGTCGCGGATTTGCTCCGTGCCGGCATCCCCGATGACCGGATCACCGTGGTCAGCGATGCCGCGGAAATTCGTCGACGTTTCAACTACGTAAACGCCCAGTCTCCCGCGGGACGCCACACCGTACAGGCGATCATCGCCGGCGCCGCCTTGGGGCTGCTACTGGGACTCGGCGGTGCAGCATTGATCGGGCTTACCGGCAGCGAAGACCAACCGCGCCTTCAACTGGCGATGATTTTTCCCTTCGCGGCAGCCCTCGTCGGCGGCTTTATCGGCGCCATGCTCACCCGCGGCAGCGAGACCGGGCCGGCGAATTTTTCCGATCAGGAAGCCGCGCCTGACCGCATTGTTGTCGCGGTGGAGTTAGCGCCAACCGACACAGCGGATTGGCTCCGCGTGACGGAAGAGGTCATGCGCCGCCATGGCGCAGAATCACTCCCCCTGGAACGTGGCTAATCCAGCTTTACGCACACGCGCATCCAGCGAGCCGGAAGCGTATGTGCCCGGAGTAACGCTATGCCGCGCAACGGAATGCGGGGTATCATGACGGAGTCAATCGCGGAGAACGGCGAATGGAGGCAGATTCCAGCGGCGCGATTTCGCCGTTGGCGACCTATCGAGTCCAACTCAACGCGTCGTTCCCCTTCGCGGGCGCGGCGGAGATCGCGCCGTATCTATCGCGCCTCGGAATCAGCCACCTCTACTGCTCGCTTTACTTGCAGGCGGCGCGCGGCAGCACGCACGGCTATGACGTCGTCGATCCCACGCGCGTCAACCGCGAACTGGGCGGCGAAGTGGCGCACGCGCAGTTCGGTCAGGCGCTCGGCGACTCAGGAATTGGGCACCTCCTCGATTTCGTCCCCAATCATATGTCGGTCACCGACGCCGCCAACACATGGTGGCGCGACGTGTTGGCGAACGGCCCCGCGAGTCCCTACGCGACGTATTTCGATGTCGATTGATCGGCGGCGAAGAAGAAAACCGCAACCGCATCCTGTTGCCGATTTTGGAAGCCCACTATGGACGCATGCTCGAGGGGGCCGCATTCGACTGGAACGGATCGGCGACGAACTCCTCATTCGCTATCAGCAGGACACGTTTCCGCTCTCGCCGCGCACGCTGGGGGACGTCTTACGCCCCGCCGCGGAGCAAATCGGCTCCGACGCGCTCGCCTATATCGCCGATAGCTTTGCCAGCCTGCCCGAGGCCGCGACGACCGACCGCAAGCGCGTCGAACGGCGACGCCGCGACGCCGCCGTGCTGCAGGAAATGTTGCGCACGCTGATCCAAGATCAACCGGATGCCGCCAGCGCCATCGACGCCGCGGTGACCAAGATCAGCTACGACGCCCAGGCGCTGGACGAATTGCTGAAGCGGCAAGACTATCGCCTCGCCTTCTGGCGGACCGCTGGCGAAGAAATCGACTTTCGCCGCTTCCTTGACGTGACCGGGCTGGCCAGTCTGCGCATCGAAGATGAACGCGTCTTCTCGGATGTTCATCGTCTCGTTGTCTCCTGGCTAAAGCAGGGCGTCATCGATGGGCTGCGTATCGACCACATCGATGGTCTGCGCGATCCTTATGCCTACCTCCTGCGACTGCGCGAACATGCGCCCCGGGCCTGGATCGTCGTCGAAAAAATCCTCGCCATGGACGAACATCTGCCGCCGAACTGGCCCGTGCAGGGAACCACGGGATACGAGTTCCTGAACGCCGCGCTGGGACTGCAGATCGACCCGCTCGGCGAAGAGGAACTCAATCAGCTCTACGCGGAAATGACCGGTGACACACTCAATGGGCACGATCTGCTCCATGAGAAAAAACGATTGGTTCTCCAGGAGCTCTTCGCCGCGGATGTGAAACGGCTCGTGACCAGCTTACTTACGATCTGCAAGTCGAGCCGGCGGTTCCGAGATTATACGCGCCGCGAAGTCACCGAACGGATCGTAGAAGCGATCGTGCGACTGTCCGTCTATCGCACCTACGCGCGCACCGACGAAAACTTTTTTGTCGGCGAAGATGACGAGCGCCGTGTAACAACCTTGGTCCAAACGCTCCACGAGGCTCGGCCTGATCTCGATAAGGAGCTGATCGACCTCCTGAGCGACGTCCTGCTGTTGAAACGCCGCGGCGACGACGAGTCCGAATTCGTCATGCGATTCCAACAGGTGACCGGACCCGCAATGGCAAAAGGCGCCGAGGACACTGCGTTCTACTGCTTCAACCGCCTGGTGGCGATCAACGAAGTCGGCGGCGATCCTGGGCGTTTCGGAGTGTCGCTCGCCTCGTTTCACGCGCTCTGCGCGGAGATTCAGTCGTTGCGTCCCCAATCGCTGCTGGCGACCACTACGCACGACACCAAGCGCTGCGAAGACGTCCGCGCGCGCCTGGCCGTGCTCTCGGAAACACCCGGCGAATGGGCCACCGCGGTACGCCGCTGGTACTCACGTGGCGAGGCCTTCCGGCAGAACGACCTGCCCGACGGGAATACGCTCTACTTGCTTTTCCAGACGTTCGTCGGCGCCTGGCCGATCGAAGAGGCTCGGCTCGCCGCCTACATGCTCAAGGCGGCGCGCGAGGCGAAACGCTATACGTCGTGGACCGCGCCGTCCGCAGAGTTTGAAGCGGCGCTTGCCGCCTACGTGCAAGCGATCTATGCCGACTGGGAGATCATGGACGACGTAGCATCGTTCGCGCAATCCATCAAGTACGCCGGCCAGGTCAATGCGCTCGCGCAGACGCTGTGGAAGCTCACCGCACCGGGCATTCCTGATATCTACCAGGGACAGGAGCTCTGGGACTTGAGCCTGGTCGATCCCGATAATCGCCGCGCCGTCGACTACGCGCGGCGCATGCGCTACCTCGACGAATTGGAATCGATCGACCTGCGCGGCATCAAGGAACGCTGGAACGACGGCCTCCCGAAGCTCTGGATTGTTCGCCAGTCACTGGCGCTTCGGCGTAGGCGCCCGCAAGCGTTTGGCACGGAAGGGTCCTACGAGCCGCTTGCCGCCACCGGAAAATACGCCGACCACGTGGTCGCATTCTTGCGCGGCGAAACTGTCGCCAGCATCGCGCCACGTTGGACGCTCCGCAATCAAGGCAATTGGGAAGATACGCAATTGTCATTGCCAACCGGAACCTGGCGCAATGCGTTCACCGGAGAAGAACATTCCCAGCAAGTTGCGCTTGGCAAACTCCTTGGCAATTTCCCCGTCGCCTTGCTGGAGCGCATTTCTGAACCGGCGTCGTCGAACTAAGCCGATCGGTGTCGAATCTTCCAGGCTGTTCGAGAATCGTTCATGCAGTAACGCTTTCGCCCTTTCGTGAACGAACATCGCCATTGAATGCGAGCCCTAGGCTGCGGACAATTTCGCAGTGCCAGGTGCGTAGTAGTCTTCCAATGAGCCCCTCTCGGCTCACGCGAACTTCGCATTCAGTGCGGAATGAGTAAAGCCTGCGAAGTTGGGCGACTCGCGTCTGCTCAACAATCCATTTGTGTTCATGCGTTCGCGCGTTGCAACTCGGGCGATGGACATTTTCTTCATCAATGCTACGAAGTTCGCGACCGCACGACCCGTTTGGCACTAAAGATGCCGAGACAAGGCCCTCGGGAACGCACAGGACAACCATGGGATGCGTCTCAGGACGCGAAGGAGTTGGAGATGAGACACTTGTTGAGCACTTTGGCCGTTGCTTCGCTATATGCTGGCATCGCGGTCGCACAGCAATCGGAGCAGGCGCCGCCAGCGCGGCAGCCGGCGAGTCAGGACCGCGCGGAAGCCCGCGCCGAACGCCGCCAGAACACGTCGGACGAGATGTTCGCGCAATGCCTGGCGATCGACAACACGGCCGAGATTCAGATCGCCGAATTCGCTGCGCAACGCCTGCAGAACGAACAGGTGAAGCAATTCGCCCAGCAACTGGTGCGCGATCACCAGGCGTTGGTCGAAAAACTCACCAGCCAGCATGGAGCGAAAGCGGTGCGATTGGGCGAGGCGCGCGACGGAGCAGCGACGACCCGCGACGGAAACGTCTCGGTCGACGCCGGGCCTGCCGACGTGAACGTTCAAGTCGATCGCCCGCGCGACGAAGGCCGTCGCGAAGAAGGCCGACGTCTCGGCGACCGGGAACGCCGCATCGGACGCGACAACGATCGCCTTGACTTTGCTGCGTTCAAGCAAGAGCTCGCCATGCAATGCGTGAAGAGCGCCGAGGAAGAATTGGCCGCGAAGCCGGCGAACGAAATCGATCGCTGCTTCGTCGCGGGGCAGATCTTTGGTCACCAGCACATGCTGGATGCCTTGACGGTCATGGAACGCCATGCCTCGCCTGAATTGAAGGAGACGCTCACTCAGGCGTCGCAAACGACGCAGAAACACTTGGATCACGCCAAGCAGTTGATGAAGTCGTTGGAGTCGGAGCAGCCGAACCCGACGACCAGCGGAACGACCAATCGGTAACGTCGCGAAACCCACGTGCGATGGGAGTCGCGCGCCGCCGTGCGCGGCCGCGGCTCCCCATTGCATCTTCTCATGTTCCACAATCAGCAGGAGCCCCCGCCATGAAGATGATGTTCCCTCTCGGCGCTTTGGCGCTCGCGGCGGCGATTTCCGTCGACGCCGGAATCGCCCGCGCTCAATCCGCCACGGAAGCGCTGCCGCAGGAAGCGCCTTCCGTTCCCTCAACGCCGGCCGTGCCTGACGCCACGGACGTAGCGCCGCCATTCGAAAATCTGCTTCCCTCGCAGCCTTCGAACGAAGCAACTCAGCCACCCGACGTAACTGTCGAGGATCTGAATACCGCCAACGACGCCGCCGATCAGGTACCGGCGGCCGATCCGGTGCAGGAGAATCGGCCCGCGCTCGAAGCCACAGACCCTCAAGCCGGCGCCGCGGCTGATTTCGACGCCGGGTTCCAACTTTCCGGCGAATCCGATCAGCCGATGGGCGTTTCCACGGTCACGCGCAATAGCGCCGCCGCCCGCGCCGGCCTCCGTGAGCGTGATCGGCTCATCTCGATCGACGGGCGCACCTTTACCAGTGCGGACGAGTTTCAGACTTTCGCGCCGGAACTCGCCGGACGCCGCGTACCGGTCGTGATCGAGCGCAATGGTCAACAAGAGACTCTCTCGATTGATTTCCCCGCGACCGGAAACCGTTTGCGTGCTGCCGGCAACGGCTGGATTGGCGTCACGCTCGTACCCGACTACGCCGGCAACGGCGCGCGGATCCGCGGTGTGGTTCGAAACGGTCCTGCGCACCGCGCTGGATTGCGTCCCGGCGACGTCGTGACGACCATCAATCGGCAAGACATCGCGAACTATGCGGACCTGGTCTACCGCGTCCAGGATTCCGATCCGAACTCCGCGATCCAACTGACGGTGTTGCGGAACGGTCGACAGATTCCGATCAGCGCGACCGTTGCTTCCTACCAGCGGGCCGCGTATCGTGGCGCGGGCACGACGTATCGTTACGATTACGACGACTACACACGCCCCTCGGCGTCGCCCGAATCGTACAGCGGGTCCTATGACAGTTACGACGCGCGTCTCGATCGCCTGGAAAACCTGGTTCTCGAGCTGCAGAACAATTTGCGAGAACTCCGATCGGAATTCTCGCGTAGGACTCCTTAGGCTGAGCACCCCGCGAATCGCTGCCGATTTCGCAACGCGCCTGCGAGCATCTCGCAGGCGCGTTGTTCGTTTGATGGCGGTGCTGTTTCGCGCGTGCAACTCAAGAATCGCTGGCACGGCAGTTGCGGATTGCGTCTTGCAATCGATGCCGGGCTCGCTCGTTAAGCGTGTTCGCTGCGTTAAGGAGCCGAATTCGATGAATGCCCCACCCCTCAGCGGCAATAAGGAACCCGCGCTCGTTGCTCTTCTGAACGAGCTCGCCCAACTGGAAGCGGCGTTGGCAGAGTTGCAGGCGGCCAGGTTTACGAAAGAGCAGATAGGGTTCCTTTGTCGCGTGGTCCGCGGCGTTGTAGATACCATGAAACACTCGGAGGATTCAGCGGTGAACGGGGCCGGCGTCATCGAACACGCGTCCTGGGGAATTTCGGCCGGCGCCCTGCCTTCCGTGGGGCGAGTCGTGGCCGGCGGAACGTTGAATGGCGTAGTGACCAGCGCCGTGCTCGAGGCGGCGCCGCGCGGCATCGTCGATGCCTTCATCAGCGTCGGCCTCGGCGACGACGACGCCCGGCGTTATGTCGATCACCTCATCGGCGGCAAGATGGTGCTCGTCGTGTATGGCGGCGAGCGCGCAGGTTGGGTGCAGTCCGTTTTGCGAAATCACGGCGCCTTCGAAATCCAGTCCACGTTCGCCGCGCGCGAAGGCGATCGTTCATGAGACGTTTCCACGTCTTAGCCTGCGACTACGACGGGACGCTCGCAACCGACGGCCGCGTCGATGCCCCGACGCTGGCGGGGCTCGAACGCCTGCGCAGCTCCGGCCGGCGGCTCGTGATGGTTACAGGGCGACGCCTCGTGGAACTCCTTGAGATCTTTCCCTCTCCGAAGCTGTTCGACTGGATGGTCGTAGAGAACGGCGCCGTTGCGTATGAGCCAGCAACCGGCGCGGAAAAACTCCTCGCCGAGCCGCCTCCGCGCGAATTCGTCGCCACGCTTACCGAGCGGGGCGTCGCCCCCATCGCCGTGGGGCACACCGTCGTGGCGACCTGGGAACCTCACGAGACCGCGGTGCTGCAGACAATCCGCGACCTCGGCCTTGGTATGCAGATCGTGATGAACAAAGGCGCGGTCATGGTCCTCCCCAACGACGTCAGCAAGGCAACTGGACTGCAATTCGCGCTCAAACAACTCGGCTACTCGCCGCGCAATGCGGCCGCGGTCGGCGACGCCGAAAACGACCATCCCCTGCTGCAATGCTGCGAATGCGGCGCGGCCGTCGCCAATGCCGTCTCAGCCCTCAAGAGTCGCGCCGACGTCGTTCTGGAGCGCGACCACGGCGCCGGCGTAGTTGACTTGATGAACGAAATGCTCAGCGACGACCTCGCGCAATGGATGAAAGACCGCGAGCGTCGCCGCTTAACTTTGACGAGAGCTTCCGACAAGGAGCCGCTCGTGGTTCCCACTGCTGGAACGAACCTGATCATCGATTCCGCACTCGACGAGCCGCTCGACGCATTCGTGGGACAAGTGATGGAGCAACTCTCCGCGGAAGGCTATCAATGGTGCGCTTTCTCCGCCGCACCGCTCGCCCCTCCGCCATCGGTCATCGAGCTCGGCGCGAACCACGCCCCCTCGGTCCAAGAACTGGAACAGGCGTTGGCGAGCCCCCGGCAATCGGTCATCGTCAACTGCTCTCACTTGAGCGCCTTCGAAAAGTCCCCTTTCCTCGCGGCCGCAGCCGAGCGGATCGCTAACGTGCGCGCCGCAAAAGGCCGCCCGCACTGGGTGCTCTGGCTCGGTTTGCGCACCGCATTGAAGAGCGCCGGTCTGGCACTCGATGGCATGGAAGCGAGCACGCTCATCGCGGACGTCATCGACAACGATACGCCTACTGACGACCCGCAGCCGCAGCAAGACGGAGGCAATATGCAAAGCGCGCACACCAACACCATTCGGATCACGCTCCACCCATGAAACCACTCGTGCTTGATATCGGCGGCACGAGCGTCAAGGCCTGGTCGCCCGATGGAAAACTCTTGCAGCGACTCCCCACCGGCAAGGCCTTCACGCCGGACGAGCTGCTCAAGGCGCTCCAGAGCTGGAAGCAAATGGCGCCGTGCGACAGCGTGGCGATCGGTTTTCCCACCAAAGTCGTCGACGGCCGCCCCGCGCATGAGCCGTGGAATCTCGGCGACGGCTGGGAAGGCCTCGATTTTGAAAAGGAAATCGGCCTTCCTGTTCGCCTGATGAACGACGCCGCCATGCAGGCGCTCGGCAGCTACGACCGAGGCGCGATGCTCTTCCTCGGCCTGGGGACCAGCGTCGGCTCCACGCTCATCGTCGATGGTTTCGTCATCCCGCTGGACTTGGGAAGCATCCCGTACTCCCGCAGTCGCAGCTTAGAAGAAGTGCTTTCCAAGAAGGCGCTCCATCAGGCGGGACAGCCGCGCTGGCGCAAAGCGATTCTGCATGTCCTCCCCAAGCTGCGCTACGCGTTCGCGGCTGACTACGTCGTTCTCGGCGGCGGCAACGCTCGCCGCGTGCGCGGTGAATTACCCGACTTCGTCCGCATCGGCAGCAACCGCGACGCCTACGTCGGCGGCATTCGCCTCTGGCAAGCGCAAGACTTCCGCCGCGTGCACTGGATCGCCGAAAAACCAGGGTGAAACGACGAGCGTTTCACCTCGGGCGCTGTCGCTTACGCCTCTCCATTTACGGCTTTGCGGGAACCCTCGCGCCCTTCTTGCGCGCCTTGGAAAGCCCAATGGCAATCGCCTGCTTCCGGCTCTTCACTTTCTTCTTCGCCGGTCCGCTGCGAAGTGTTCCTTCCTTGAACTTTTTCACCGCGCGCTTGACTTCGCTTTGCGCCTTCTTGCTGTACTTGGCCATGATCGGGGCCCTCCTGTCGGGAAACGCCTCGATATCGATGCAAATCCAAAGCCGCGCCAGCGAAAAACGCCGCCGAAGATCGGGCTCTGAATCCGCCGCGCCCAGCCTGGCCAAATTGGAATCAGCCTTACTCGCTCCGCGTGCCATCGATGACGCAAATCCACCATTCCGTGCGACGGCACGCTGATTGCTAAACGAGCAGCTCGCGCTTACCGCGCGTCGCAGCGTGAAAAGAAACACGAGAAGGCCCTTTTCGAGGAGTCCGCTTTGGCAACGCTACTGCAAGCCGCTAGTCGTACTGGACTGAACGTTTGGCCGGGACAACCCTATCCCCTGGGCGCCACCTGGACCGGCACCGGCGTCAACTTCGCGGTCTTCAGCGAGAACGCCACCGGCGTCGATCTTTGTCTGTTCGACAGCCCCGATGCCACGCAGGAATCGCACCGCATCCCGCTGACGGAGCAAACCGCGCACGTCTGGCACGCTTTTCTGCCGGACGTAATGCCTGGGCAACTCTACGGTTTTCGCGTGTCTGGCCCTTTTGAGCCGGAAGCAGGCCATCGATTCAATTCCTCGAAGGTCCTCCTCGATCCCTACGCCAAGGGGGTCGGCCACGACGTCCGCTGGTCCGACGAGTTGTTCGGTTACAAATTCGGCGACCCGAATCAAGATCTTTCCAAGGACGAACGCGACAGCGCACCGTTTGCGCCGCTCGGCGTAGTCATCGACGACGCCTTCACCTGGGGCGACGATCGCCCGTTGCGCACGCCCTGGCACAAGACGTTGATCTACGAAGCCCACGTCAAAGGCATGACGCAGTTGCATCCCGGCGTGCCTGAGAAACTGCGTGGCACGTATCTGGGCATGGCCTCGGACGCGGTAATCGAACATCTGAAACGTCTCGGCGTCACGGCGGTCGAACTGATGCCGATCCATCATCGCCTCGACGATCGCCACCTCGTCGACCAGGGCCTGACTAACTACTGGGGCTACAACACGCTCGCCTTCTTTGCGCCCGAGCTGCGCTACGCCGCGCCCGACATGACACAAGGACCTGTGCAGCAATTTAAGATGATGGTCCGCACGCTCCACGCGGCCGGGATCGAAGTGCTGCTCGACGTCGTTTACAACCACACGGCCGAAGGCAGCCATTTGGGACCGACGCTCTCCTTGCGCGGCATCGACAACGCCTCGTTCTATCGCCTGGTCGAAAGCGATCCGCGCTACTACATGGACTACACCGGCTGCGGCAACTCCATGCGGATGCGGCATCCCAACGCCCTCCAGCTCATCATGGACAGCCTCCGCTACTGGGTCCGCGAAATGCACGTCGACGGGTTCCGCTTCGACTTGGCGAGCGCCCTTGCCCGCGAATTGCACGAAGTCGATCGCCTCGCCGCGTTCTTCGAGATCATCCACCAGGACCCCGTGCTGTCACAAGTGAAGCTGATCGCCGAACCATGGGACCTCGGCGAAGGCGGCTATCAGGTCGGCAATTTTCCCGTGCTGTGGAGCGAGTGGAACGCCCACTATCGCGACACCGTGCGCCAGTTCTGGAAAGGAGACGGCGGGCTGCTTTGCGATTTCGCGACGCGGCTCAGCGGCAGCAGCGATCTCTACGAATACGGCGGGCGCCGGCCGTACGCGAGCATCAATTTCGTCACCTGTCACGACGGCTTCACGCTGGAGGATCTTGTCAGCTACAACGAGAAACACAACGAAGCCAATGGCGAAGACAATCGCGACGGCCACAACGGCAATCTGAGCTGGAACTGCGGCGTGGAAGGCCCCACCGACGACAAGCTCGTCCTGCAACTTCGCGCCCGGCAGAAACGCAATCTCATGGCCACGCTGCTCCTCTCGCAAGGCGTGCCGATGATCCTTGCAGGCGACGAGCTGGGGCGCACGCAGCACGGCAACAACAACGCCTATTGTCAGGACAGCGAACTCACCTGGCTCAACTGGGACTTGGACGAATCGCAACGCGAATTTCTGGAATTCGTCTGCCGGGTTTCGAAACTCTGGGCCGAACAGCCAGTTTTCCAGCGCCGCCGTTTTTTCCAGGGCCGCAGCATCCGGGGCAGCGAGACCGAGGACATCACCTGGCTCATGCCCTCGGGAAAAGAAATGAGCGACGAGGCCTGGACCACCGGTTTCGCACGCTGCGTCGGCCTACGTCTGGCCGGCGATAAAATCGGCGACGTCGATCAATTCGGCCGCCCGATCGCCGGCGATACGCTGCTCCTGTTACTCAACGCTCACTTCGAGGAAGTGCCGTTCGCGTTGCCGGCAACGCTTAGCGGACTCCCCTGGTATGTCCTATTCGACACGGCGCGCACCGAAATCGATGCGCCAACCCCTGTTGAAAACGGCAACTACACGCTCTCTGGACGCTCGTTCGTCGCGCTACGCGTCGCCCCGCCAGAAACTTGAGGGAACCGGAATCTCAAGAGAGCCGGAAGCGTCAGCGCCCGGAGCAAAGCGCCGCTCCGCAAGGAACGCCGTTAGCCGCCCGGCGTATCGAGCAAGTGTTGCAGCCGTTCCCCCAACTCAGCGTCGAAACGCGCCGGCCAGGTCGCGTCGATCAGGCCGACGTCGATCAAGTCGCGGAGATGCGTGCGGTGCTTGTCGCGATACGACGTCAGCTTCATCCGCACCAGCGCGTCGAGGTTCAACACGCGAAACGCCTGGCCAAGTTCCGCCTCGTCGACGGTCGGCGTCGCGCTCATGTAATCGGGCTGACCTTTCTCGCCCGCAAAGATGACGTGCACGACGTCGCGCGGCCGGGCATCTGGTCCGTCGAGAAACATGTCGACGCCGAACGATTCGCGATAGACGAATCCGATCGCGGACAACGCCAGCTTGGCCCGTTCTAAGTCTTCGCGAAGCAGCACAATGTCGACATCCTGCGTATTCCGGACGGCCGCTTCGTCGACGCGCGACACCCACGCGGCGATCGCGTTGCCGCCAGCCACTGCATAAGGGATGTCGGCCTTCTCCAGCGCCGCGGTGGCGCGCAATAGTCGCTTCCGAACGCGTTCCACGGCGCGGACCATCCTTTCCAGAGAAATATCGCCGTAGGTGGCCATGGTGGTGCGATGCAGCTCGATTGTTGCTCGAAACTACGGTTCCTCATCCTCAACCGCCGCCGCCGTCAACGGTTCCTTAATGACCGGCGCCGGTTCTTCCAGCACTTTGATCAATTCCGAAATCGCCGGCGCCGCTGCCGGGCCGATTTTCCCCAGCGCCTGCGCGGCCGCCTCGCGGACCGTAGGATCGGCGTCGCTCAGCGCATGGGTCAGCTCGCTCACCGCCGGTGCGGCGTCGGGCCCCATCTTCCCAAGCGCCTGCGCCGCCTGACGGCGCACCTGCGGGTTGTCGTCCACAAGTGCTTCTTTCAGCGCCGGAATCGCCGCCGGGCCGATCTGCGCCAGGCTCCCCGCGGCAGAGCGCGGCAGATCAACAACCACCTCGACCGCCGGCAAAATCGGCTTGAGAACCACGGTCTTCCGCTGTGGCGCGGCTGCACGAGCGGCCTCAATCGCCTCAAGCGTAGGCGGCGGCGTCTGCCGCACACAGCCCGCGTGCAAGAAGAAGCCCGCGGCGAGCAGCCAGCCTTTGGAACGTAACATCGCGGACCTCGTTGGTAAGCCGTAACGGAGCTACCTAAAACATGGCTTATTCCAAGCGTGACGTCCAGCGAGCCAGCGAGTCCGCGCCGATTGCCTGACCTCGCATAACCGTTACACCGCTTCTCCGCTGCTTTCGACCTCATCCCCCTTCGCCCACCCGGCGATTTTCTCACTCGCGTACGTCGTGAACGCGTCGCGAGCGATCGCCTCGCGCGCCCCGGCCAGTAGACGCTGGTAGTACGTCAGGTTGTGCGCCGAAAGCAGCACGGGGCCAAGCATCTCTCCCGCCATGAACAGATGCCGGATGTAACCGCGGCTGTGACGGCACGCGGGGCACGGGCAATTCTCTTCCAGCGGCGCCGCGTCGCGCGCATAGCGCAAGTTACGCATGCGGCGCGTCCCTTGATCGGTGAACGCCAGCGCATTCCGCCCGTTGCGCGTCGGCATCACGCAATCGAACAGATCGATGCCCCGCCGAATTCCCTCCAGCAGATCGCGCGGCGTGCCAACCCCCATCAAGTACCGAGGTCGATCCGCCGGCAACGCCGGTACGGTGACGTCCAGCATCGCGTACATTTCCGCCGGCGATTCTCCCACGCTCAACCCGCCGACCGCATAGCCGGGAAAATCGAGTTCCACAAGTTGCCGCGCACTCTCGACGCGCAACTCCGGAAACAATCCTCCCTGCACGATGCCGAACTGCACCTGATCCGGCCGCCGCGCCGCGCGCAGCGAACGCTCCGCCCAGCGCGATGTCCGCGCCACGGCGTCCTCGAGCGCCTCGAACGTGTTTGGCAGGCCGATGACGTGATCGAGCACCATCGCCACGTCGCTGCCGAGCGCCTCTTGAATCTCCACCGCGCGCTCCGGCGAGAGCGCCACCAGGCTGCCGTCGATGTGCGAGCGGAACGTCGCCGCGTCTTCGGTCACCTTGGTCATCTGCGCCAGGCTGAACACCTGAAACCCGCCGCTGTCGGTGAGAATCGGCCCGTCCCAACCCATGAAGCGGTGCAGCCCGCCCAGTTCCCGCACCGTCTCCTCGCCGGGCCGCAGCGCCAAGTGATAGGTGTTCCCCAGCACCATCTGCGCACCGGTCGCGCGGACCTGTTCGATGGTCAACCCTTTCACGGTGCCGACCGTCCCCACCGGCATAAACGCCGGCAGCTCGACCATGCCATGCGGCGTTGCGAATCGACTCCGCCGCGCACTCGAAAGCGCGTCAGCGTGCAGCAACTCAAACGAAAACCCCTCGCGCTTCAACATCATCAATTCAACTGTACCGCTTGACGCAATCCCCACCAGCCCGTGGGGCTAGTAACGAGTCCCCTGCCCTCAGCGCCGCCCGCCCAGCCCGTTGACTAGCTCTTTTGGGGCAAACTAGAATCTCCCTTACGCCCATGCCCCGCGACCGTGCCCCTTCGGCGAGGTGGTTTCGCCTGGCCGCGACCTGCGTTGAGCCTTCCCCGGCTCCTCTTTCCGACCCATGGCTGTATTGCAACTCCTCAAGGGGCAGACCCCTGGCCAGATCTTCGCCCTGGACCGGGAAAGTTCCGTTCTCGGCCGCCATCCCGATTGCGATATCGTCCTCGACGTCCAGGCGGTCAGCCGGCAGCATGCCCGGATCGTCCGAGCAGGCAGCGATTTCTTCGTCGAAGACATGGAAAGCCGCAACGGCACCTTCGTCAACGGCGAGAAAATCGACAAACGGCGGCTACTCCGCGATAACGATCGCGTCAAAATCTGCAATCTGCTCTTCACCTTCCGGCTCTATCCGCCCGGGCTGAGCGATAGCTCCCGCGCCTTGCTGGTCGATGACGACGGCCCGCTCCCCAGCTCGACGATGACCTCCCGCGTCGACGTTGGCAGCCCTCGCACGCCGGCCCGCATGTCGGTGAACCCGGAGCTCAAGCTCCGCGCGATGCTGGAGATCACGCAGAGCCTTGCCAAGGCGTTCGACCTGGAAGAGGTGTTGCCGAAGATCCTGCAAACGCTCGGCCATATTTTCGTGCAGGCCGATCGCGGCTTCGTGGTCCTGCACTCGGAAGAAACGAACGCCCTGATCCCGGCCGCGGTTTGGCATCGCCGCCGCGACGACGACGAGACGATCCGCATCAGCCGCACCATCGTCAACCAGGTGATGCGCGACAAGCAGGCGATCCTCTCGGCCGACGCGGCCAGCGACGATCGCTTCGAGACCAGCCAGAGCATCGCCGATTTCCGCATCCGCTCGATGATGTGCGCCCCGCTCGTCGATAGCGACGGCAAGGCGCTCGGCGTCATCCAGATCGACACGCTCGACCAGCGCAGCCGCTTCCAGCAGGATGACCTCGATCTGCTGGCCAGCGTCGCCTGGCAGGCCGCGTTGGCGATCGAAAACGCCCAAAATCACGCCCAGTTGCTCAAACGCCGCGCCCTGGAACGCGACCTCGAAGTCGCCCACCAGGTGCAACAGGCGCTGTTGCCCGACAAAACGCCCAACCTGCCGGGCTACCAGTTTTACAGCTTCTACGAGCCGGCCAGTCAGATTGGCGGCGATTACTTCGGTTACATTCCCATGCCCGGCGGCCGCCTCGCGGTGGTCGTGGCCGACGTGGCCGGTAAAGGGGTCTCCGCCGCTCTGCTGATGGCCAAGCTGTCGGCCGAGGTCGGTTACCTTCTGGCGACCGAATCGACGCCGGCCTCGGCGATGAACGCACTCAACGTGAGCTTTGCGCGGGTGCTGAACGATCGCTTCATCACCGTGGCGATCGTGGTCATCGACCCCGCGGTGAACGAAATCACCATCGTCAATGGCGGCCACATGTCGCCGCTCTTGTGCCAGCGCAACGGCAAGGTCGTGGACCTCGGCGAAGACACGAAGGGCGTCCCGATCGGGATCGATCCCGACTGGATTTACGAGCAGACCGTCGTCCCCCTCGCGCCCGGCGAAACGGTGACGATCTACACCGACGGCATCAGCGAGGCGATGAACGGCGAGCTGCAGCTCTACGGCATCGACCGGATCGTGCAACTCTGCCAAAGCAAAGTCGGCGACACCGTCGACACGCTGGCCGGCAACCTCCTGGACGACGTCAAGCGCTTCGTCGGCGACCAAGACCAAAGCGACGACATGTGCCTGGTCTGCTTCG
>CAZUBB010000052.1:0-21704 GCA_964618485.1 uncultured Pirellulales bacterium | reverse complement strand
GGCCACGTGATCACGATCCATCGACTCACCTACGGCCCGGCAGAGTCCGAGAAAGCTCTCCGCGCGGCTGGCGTCGAGCGGCGTCCGCGCCAGGCAATCGATGGCGCTCCGGTCAACCCCTTCCCAGCGAATCCGGCTCTGTTCCGAACGCGGAAACAACCCGTCGTCGAGCGTCACGTGCAACGCCCCAGTGAATCCAAAACGCGACAGCGCCTGCGGCAGGAGCGGCGACAGCCCGGCGCGCCGCCGCCCAAACATGACCGGCCGCTTTCCCAGCAAACGCTCGTACGCTTCGCCGCTGCGCGCCAGGTTGTCGAGCAACGCGTTCACCGGCAACAGCGGCAATTCCGTCTCGCGCCATTCGCCCCCGATGATCGACGCCTTCTGGTGGGTGATCGCCTCGCGCAGTCGCGCTCCGTTGTCCGGCGCGGCCTCGAACAGTTTTTGCAATGTCTCGCCGCTGCAGAGATAGTTGGTGATCGCTCCGCGCTCCAGTTCTTTGCGCAGCCCGTCGCGCAGCGTCGTCTCCGCAACGAGGGTCAAGTCGATCAAATACGAATCGACGGGATAGAATCGTTCCCGCGATTCCTGGAGCGCATCGAAGCAGCGCGTCAGGTGCTTGGACAGCGTCTCTTGATCGCCGGCCACGGCAGCCCGCGCCGCCGCAACCGACTGGTTCTCCATATGAATCTGGTCCAGGCTGCTCATGTACCGCATCTGGCGCGTCAGCAGTTCGACCATCAGGTAAGCGAAGCCGAGTGCAAAGAAATCGGCCACGGTCTCGGCCTCGATCGCCGGCCCGCCGTCCCCGAGGGCCGCCAGGGCTTCGCTGACAATCGCCCCGCGCGAAACTTGATTGGCGATCACGATAGCGCCACCGGCCCGGGCGCGTTCGATCCAGTCCGGCTGCAGACGGTCTTCGCTCGCCGGAGGCACGACGAACAGCCGTCCTTCGAATTCGGTCGGCGGGTTGTCGGCACGATGCCAGGTCGGTTTCCGTCCCGCGGCGGCCAGGAACGCCGGATGCCAGAGCGCCGTCCAGCCCGCGAACAGGCCCTCGGCCGTCGCGCCGTCCCCGTCTGACGGAAAATCCTCCAGGCTATGGCACGGCAGCAGAATCGCGATTTCTTGTAACTTCATGCACGAGTCAGCTTATCGCGCCGCCGGGTCGTCCGCCACACGCCCCACATCGGGGCAGACGCGAGAACCTCACATTGCTTCCGGCGGCGGTTCCAGGTTCAGTCGCACGTGGAACGTGCTGCCGTGGCCCGGCAGCGATTCCGCCCAGATGCGTCCGCCTTGCTGCTCGACCAGCGTCTTGGCGAAGTAGAGTCCCAGGCCGGACCCCGGAATATCTCGTTGCGCCGCGACCCGGCGAAACGGAATGAAAATTCGCGTCAATTCGTTCGGCGGGATGCCGGGGCCATTGTCGGCGAATGAGATTGTGCAGGCGCCTCCGTCGCACTTTGCCGTGACGACGATTTTTCCCCGCGACTTGTCGTTATACTTGATGGCGTTCGAGAGCAAGTTGAAAAACACCTCGCGGAGGCGGATGCGATTGCCCCGGACCATCCGCATTTGCGCCGGCAGCACCAGCTCGATCCGCTTTTGCTCCAAGAGGGGGCGGAGTAACTCGGCGGTCTCGGTCAGCACATCACTGGGCGCCACGGCTTCGGGGGCTTGTTCCTCGTGCAGCGAGATCGACGACTGCAACAGGTCATCGATCGTGGTACTCATCCGCAGAGCGCGGTTGCGCGCCGCTTGAATGAGCTTGGCCGCTTCGGCGGGGATTTGCTCTTCGAACTCGTCGAGCGCCTCGTCGCACAGGTTGACCATCGTCGCCAGCGGCGTCTTGAGGTCGTGGGAGGTGAGCTGCGCGAATTGGCGCAATTCAGCGTTCGCCTGGTAGAGCAGATCGAGCGCCCGCCGCAGGTTCGCCGTGGTTCGGTCGAAATATGCCTCGAGGGTGAGGCCAATGTCGAACATCACCGCCTTCTGCACGGCCGCGGTCATCGCCAGAAATCGTTCGCCTCCGTGGCCCCACCGCTCGGCCAATTCGGTCAGGCAGAATTGCAGATAGAGGTTGTACGCCCCCAGGAAGATCTGCGGGCTGATCCCCACCCGAGCGTGCGCCTCGCCGACACGGAAGCAACGTTCCAGGTAGGCGTCGTTCCAGTCGGCGAGCAACATCGCGTCGAGGTGCTCGAGCTGCGCCGCCTTGAGTCGTTCGACCAACTCCGGATCCTTGAGAAACTTCGACGTCGCCTCGAAGCGAAAGAGGTGCTGATAAAACGCCTCGACGAACGCGGTGCGGCGCCGCTGGATCAATGCATTCAACTCATGTAGTTGGTCGCGGTCCTCAGGACGCAACTCCAGAAACGCGAGTCGCTGTTCGATATCGACGATTTCTGACGGATGCGCAAAGGCATCCGCGGAATCCCCCTCGTGCGGAGTCATGCCGATGGTCTCGGAGTGTAAGCGTGCGCGCAGGCCCTGCGTTCGCGGCGTTGGCAGCATGATGGCTGAACCCGATATGTTTGTCGAGCGTCCCGGCGCGGTCAGCCCGGCCCGTGCATGGCAAACGCCGCGGCCGCCACGACCGCGCCGACCGTCGCCAGGAAGACGACTAACGTCGCCACGCCGTAAAGCGTCCGGATGCCGTCGTCCGGCTGAACCACGGGTCCCTTGCGCCGCCAGATCTTGCTGACCACGACGCCGCAGACCCAGGTCCAATGCAACATCACATGGAGGAGGACCCCCAGCAAGAACACGCCAGTCAAGCCAAACTGAAACCGGCTCCAGGCGTGGTAGGAATACCCCCAGATCGTCCACGCCTCGGCCGCGGCGGCGCGCGGGAAGACGAACTGCACAACCACGGCCACGGCGCTCAACGCCGCTAGCACTAGCAGCAGCGTCAGGTCGACCCAAAAGTTGACGACCGTCTTCGAAATGCCAGCTGCCGACTTGGTGCGCTTGGCATTTGCAACTTCACCTTCATCGCTCGTCTCGCTCACCGTCGTCGGTTTCCTTGGAATTGGTTCCATCACGGCGTTCATACAGCGCTCCTCGGTAGTCTCACGAGCCCAGTATTGCAAACGCCGCGCCACGCACTCCAGAAGAATCTTCGCACTGATTTGTGCGTTGTCGCCCAGCGATTTTGAGATTCGCTCACCCCGCCGTTGGCTGACACCGCACAGCGGACGGTGTGCGGTTGTGCCGTCTTCGCACATGCTGTCGAACCGTCCTGACGAACCACGCCTCCTCCGCCAATTTGAAAGCAGAACTCGCAAGCTCTTGTGCGCCAACGATTAGCAGGCGAGTCGGCGGACCAAAGTCGAAATCTGTGCCGGCACTCCCCGACTTTGGCACTTGATCTGCGAAGCGACCGGGTCGCAGGCGAATGATTCCCTACTCGCACCAATAATCTCCCCAAGGCAGCGATCGAATTGCCAATGACCGCTCGTAAATTTTCCCTCCTGGCGGTGCTCCTGGGGTGCGTCGCCGGCTGCGAACCTCCCCCGGTCCCGGAGTGGAGCGTTAGTGAGCAGTTGACGAAGGTCGAAGACGAAGAAGTGCGCGCGAAGATCACGGACGAGCTCGCCGCGACGTTCGGGACGCCGCTCACGCCGCTCAAACCCGATGCGACCGCCGAGGAACTGGCGCATCTACGCTTCGGCGCGCAGATTTACACGCGCCGCTGTGCGCAATGCCACGGCGCGTCCGGCGACGGCAACGGTCCGGCCGCCGCATACCTGAAGCCGCGCCCGCGCGATTATCGCCGAGGGATCTTCAAGTTCACCAGCACTCCCTACGGGAAACGCCCGCGGCGCGAAGACCTGGTCCGTACGCTTCGCCAAGGGATCGTCGGCACGTCGATGCCATCGTTTGCGTTGCTGCCGCCGTCGGAGCTGAACGCGGTGGTGGATTATGTGATCTTCCTCGCGCAGCGCGGCGAAACGGAATACTTACTCGGGGCCTACGCCGAAGCCGAGGAAGACGCGGTGCTGGCCGATGCCTGGGCGGAAGTGCTGGCCTCCTGGGCCGAGAGCTCGGAGGAAACAGTCCGACCGCTGACGATCATGCCGGCGATGACTCCGGAAACGATCGAACTCGGCCGCCAGGCGTTCTTGAGCGAAGGTTGCTCGAAGTGTCATGGCCCGGACGGCCGCGGCAAGTCGCAGGACAACGTCGGGACCGACACCTGGGGTTTCGCCACGAACGCGGCCGACATCACGTCCGGCATGCTGCATGGCGGCCAGCGCCCGATTGATATCTATCGGCGCATCTCCTCTGGCATCAATGGCACGCCGATGCCGGCCTTCCGCGAGGTATTCGATCCCGCAGGGAAAGATCCCGCGACGGCGAAGGATCCCGATACGATGTGGCACCTGGTGCATTACGTGCTGCACGTCGCGAATCAACGGCGCAGCACGTTGCCGCCCGTGCCACAGGAGAAAGCGCCGTCGAGCCAAGGCGCCGCGTCGAACGAGGCGGCCGAGAGTTCCGGCGAAGAAGCCCAGGCGGGCGAGGTGGAATGATGGAAACTGCTGACAAGGCGGCCGAGCTAGAACGTCTGCGCCAACGCGTGCAGGAATTAGAGGCCGAAGTCGAACGCGAGGAGGCGCCCCCGTGGCAGCCGCCCACGTTCTACACGGCCTACTACGCCACGACCGGCTTCCTGCTGGGCATCTTCGGCGCGGCGACCAGTTTGTTGTTCAACGTCGTCGGCGCCCTGCTCGTCGGCAAGCATCCGCTGGAGTTGATTCGCGTATACCTGACCTTCCCGCTCGGCGAACAGGCGCGCACCATCGAAAGCGGCATGACGCTGGCGATCGGCTGCTGCCTGTACCTGGGGACCGGAATGCTGCTGGGAATGGTCTTTCAACTGGCCATCGCCCGCTTCGCCCCCAAGGCGTCGCTCGGCGGGCGGCTGCTGCTGACGAGCGCCCTGGCGATCGTCGTCTGGCTGGTGAACTTCTATCTGCTGCTGAGCTGGTTGCAGCCGCTCTTGTTCGGCGGCAACTGGATTGTCGAAGAGATTCCCCCCTGGGTCGCCGCGCTGACGCATTTGGTGTTCGGCTGGACGATGGCCGTGGTTTATCCGTTGGGCGTGTATCGGCCCTATCGCGTGGAGGTGAGATGAACACGATTGCAGCGCCGGCCTCGGACATTGAGCTCTCGGAAGACCAGTTGGTCGACCGCAAGCTCGTCCTCGCCTATTACCTGGCCGCGTTGACGTTTTTCGCCGCGTCGCTGCTGGGCGGCCTGTTGATGGCGCTCCAGTTGGTGCGCTGGAATCCGCTCCAGGGGATCGAACTGTTGTCTCCCGGGCGCTGGCGCATGATTCACACCAACGCCATCGCCTACGGCTGGCTGGCGAACGCGTTCCTGGGCACCCTGCATTGGGCGATCCCGAGGCTTACGCTGCGCCCCGTCGCCAACCGAGCGCTGAGCTGGTTTATCTTTGGCACGTGGCAGTTCATTGTCGTCGCCACCGCGGTCGGCATTCTGCTGGGAGAGGCCCAAGGTCTCGAGTGGGGCGAGACGCCGATCTGGATCGACCCCTTGGCGCTCGTCGGGCTCCTCCTGGTGGCCGTGAACTTCATGGCGCCGATCGTGCGCACGCCGGGGCCGTTGTACGTCACGCTGTGGTACTTCATGGCGGCGTTCGTGTGGACGTTCCTCACTTACGCCATGGGCAACCTGCTGCCGCAATACTGGGTGCCGGGCAGCAGCGGCGGGGCCATTGCGGGGCTCTTCATTCACGACCTGGTCGGGCTGTTCGTCACGCCGCTCGGCTGGGGGCTGATGTACTACTTCGTGCCGATCCTGCTGAAAAAACCGATCTGGAGCCACGGCTTGTCGCTGGTCGGCTTCTGGGGGCTGGCGTTCTTCTATCCGCTGAACGGCATTCACCATTTCCTTTACACGCCGATTCCCATGTTCCTGCAGTACGGAGCCGTGATCGCCACGGTGGCCGTGGAATTGGTCGTGACCACGGTGGTGATCAATTTCTTCGGCACCATCTGGGGCTCCGGCCGCGCCGTGGTGACGAATCTTCCCATCCGCTGGTTCTATACCGGAATGGTGTTTTATTTCATCACCTGTCTGCAATGCGCGATGCAGGTCACGCTTACTTTCCAAGCATTGATTCACTTCACGGACTGGGTCGTTGGGCATGCCCATCTCGTGATGTTCGGCGTGTTCAGCTTCTGGCTGATCGGCATCATGGTGTATCTCATTCCGCGGCTGTGCGGGAACGACTGGTATAGCCATTCGCTCTTGGAATGGCACTACTGGCTCTCGGCCGTCGGGCTGTTCGTGATGTTCGTCGACCTGGGCCTGGCCGGCATGTTTCAAGGCTTTTTCTGGGCCTCGCTGCTGCCGTGGGACGTCTCGGTCGACGGCTCGCAGCCATTCTGGATCATCCGTCTGTTCGCCGGTTTGGCAATCATCGGCGGGCAGCTTTGTTTCTTCTACAACCTGTATCGCACGCTGACGGCGAAGCGAGGGGTGGCCGCGCATGTTTGAAAGTAAGTCAGGCGTACTGTTGATCGGCGGGCTGGGCTTCTTCCTGCTGGCCTTCGTGTCGAACGCGCTGGTGCCGATCCAGATGTACCGGCACCTGCCCGAGCAGGACGTCTCGCAGCTGGTCAACGAGAACTTGCAGTACCAGTTCGAGGATCTGCACAAGCGCTACCCGGAATCGTTCGAAGCGGCTTACGGCAAGCCGCCCGCGGACGAAGCGGCGCAAGCGGCCTGGTATCGCGAGAAGTGCGCCGAAGCGCTCCTCGTGGGACGCAAGAACTACGTCGCCGAGGGGTGCTGGCATTGCCACAGCCAGTTCGTGCGGCCGGTCTCGCGCGAAGAAGATCGCTGGGGCGCGGTTTCCCAGTCGTGGGAATACCAGAACGAATTGCAACGCCCCGTGATGTTCGGAACGCGCCGCGTCGGCCCGGACTTGACGCGTGAAGGGGGGCGCCGCTCGAACGACTGGCATGCGGTGCATTTCTTTCAACCGACGCTCGTCAGCGACGGCTCGCCGATGCCGGAGTATCCCTGGTTCTTCGATGGCGACCCCAACCGCCCCAACGCCCGGGGGCTGGGGCTGATCACGTACATTCAATGGCTCAGTTCCTGGCTGGAAAGCTATCCGTACTACGAGCAATACCAGCCGCTCGAACCGGCGGCGTCGGGAGATGATGATGAAAACTGAACCGCGCGAAAACCTGAATGGCCGCCGCTTGCGTCGCTGGATCACTGGCTTGCTCGCGGTCGCGATCCTGATTCCCAGCCTGTGGGGATTCGGCAGCAAGTTCGTCGAGTTCGTCGCGATCTATCGCGGCGACGCCGACGGCGCGTTCGCGATCTCGCCAATTCTCAACTACCTGCTCGCGAGCCTCGGCTTCTTATGCCTGTTCGGCTGGGCCACGCTCCACGGCATGTTCCGCGACATCGAAGCCCCGAAATACACCATGCTGGATAACGAAAACCTGCTGAACCGACAGGAAACGCGGCGTAAACCGATTGGCGTTTCTTGGGATTAGTTTCACCGCAGAGTTTCACCACAGAATTTCACCACAGAGGCACGGAGGGCACGGAGAGAGAAACGGAGGAGGAGATTTTGAAACGCGGAGCCGCAAAGGCGCTGAGAGGAGAGGGAGTGAAAGATGAATTAGCGATGACAGGCCGGCTGTGCACTCAGATGTTAAATGATGGCCGCTCAACGTTAATTCAATCTCAACGCTCACTCACCCAAATCCTCTCTTCTCTCCGCGTCTCAGCGCCTCCGCGGTTCAAAATACCTAACTCTCTCTGTCTCCTCTCCGTGTCCTCCGTGCCTCCGTGGTGAAAGAACAACACCACCTCCAACCTCCGGCCTGTCCATGCCTCCTGACGATCCCACGGCTCGCGAAGAGCACCAGCATCACCGCTATGTCGGCAGCCGTATTCCCTGGTACGTGCGCATGATCTGGGTGTTGTTCTGGATCTTCGCCGTGTACTACACCATTCAATACCTCTTTCCCGATCTGCGGGCAGGATTGTTGACTCCGTCATGAGCGGTCGCGCCGCGGAGATCGCCGGCTGTGACTATTGCGGCCTCCCGATCGCCGGCGCTGTTGCCCGCGATCCGGCTGCGGAGAAGCAGTATTGCTGCTTCGGCTGCCGGATTGCCGCCGCGATTAACGACGAGCGCGGCGACGCGGGCGCGGCGCGCGCGACGGTCACGCGGCTCGGTCTGGCCGTGTTCTTCACGCTCAACGAGAGCGTCTTCAGCATGGCGCTCTGGACCGGCGACGTATACTCGCACGATCTCGACGGCGGCGCGATGGCCAGCACGCTCGAAGGATTGTTCCGCTACCTGAGCCTGCTGTTCGCGCTGCCGGTGTTGTGGTTGCTGGGCGTCCCGTTGGCCGACAACGCGCTCCGCGACTTGCGCCGCGGACGATTCTCCGTTGATCTGCTGCTCCTGGCGGGCGTGCTCGCTTCGTTCGCTTATTCGATGTGGAACGTGTTTCGCGGCGCGGGGCAGATTTACTTTGAAGTCGGCTGCGTCGTGCTGACGCTGGTCACGCTCGGCCGCTGGCTGGAAGCGACCGGCAAGATCAAGACCACGGAATCACTGAACTCGCTGGAAAAGCTCCTTCCTGACGTCGTGCGCGTGCGGCGCGGCGAGCATTGGATCGAATTGCCGCTCGCGGAGCTTGCCCTCGGCGACGTCGCGCGCGTGCTGCCGGGAGAGCGTATTCCCACCGACGGGCGGGTGCGCAACGCCGTCGTCAGCATCGACGAACAGTTGTTGACCGGCGAAAGCCGCCCCTCGATCAAGGAACCGGGGGATGAGTTGCTCGGCGGATCGCTGAATCTCGACGGCGACCTATGGATGGAAGTTACCGCGCCGGCCAAAGCCGGCACCTTGGCGCGATTAATCGCCGCCATGCGCAGCGCGCGCCTGCGGCAAGGGCGTTACGAGCGCATGGCCGACCGCGTAGCGGCGTGGTTCACTCCCGTCGTGGCGACGATCGCCGTGGCGACTTTCTTTGGTCATTCCGTCAGCGACGGCTGGGAGGCCGGCATGCTGGCCTCGCTGGCGGTCGTGCTGATCGCCTGCCCTTGCGCACTGGGAATCGCCACGCCGATGGCCATCTGGGCGGCGTTCGGCCGCGCTGCCGAATCGCAAGTCTTGTTTCGCAACGGCGAAGCGCTGGAGCGGCTCGCAACGGTGCGCGGCATCCTCTTCGACAAGACCGGCACGCTGACCACGGGCATTGCCGAACTTTCCGATACGGTCATGCAGCGCGGCGTGGACGCCAGTGAAGTTGCCCAGATCGCCGGCGGGCTCGCGCGAGGTTCGCAACATGTGCTTGCTACGGCGCTCGCCCGCGCCTTGCCGCGGGACCTGAAGGACGCCGTGGTCGGGGACATCCGCCACGTGCCGGGGCGCGGGTTGATGGCGATGCGGCTCGATACGCAATCCCCAGTTTTTCTGGGCAATCTTCCCTTCATTCGAGAACAGCGGCTTGACCTCTCCGGCGCCGTCGAACGGCGCGTGCGGCGGGCGCTGGCGGAAGGGGAATCGTTCACGTTGCTCGGCTGGGACGGCGAGGTGCGCGCGGCGTTCGTGTTTCAGGAGGAATTACGTGCGAGCACCGCCGAGTCGCTTCGTCAATGCCGCGCGTTGGGACTGGAGTTGGGCGTGTTGACCGGCGACCACGCCGCCCGCGGCGCAGCGCTATCGAAGGAACTCGGGATTCACGTCGACGCGGAACTGTTGCCATCGCAAAAGTTGGCGGCCATTGAACGCGCGCAACAGGCGATCGGCCCTGTGGCGATGGTCGGCGATGGCGTGAACGACGCCCCGGCGATGGCGGCGAGCGACGTCGGCGTTGCGATGGGGGCCGGCGCCGACCTGACGCGCGACGCGGCGACCGTGTGCCTGCTCGGCAACGACTTGACGCGGCTGCCCTGGGCGATCGAGCTCGCGCGTTTCACGATGCGCGTCGTCCGCCAGAACTTGTTTTGGGCCTTTGCCTACAACGTGATCGGCATCGTGCTGGCAGCCGCCGGTTGGTTGAACCCCATGTGGGCCGCCGCCGCAATGGTCGCCAGCAGTTTGTTTGTGGTGGCGAATTCGCTGCGCTTGCGCGGAAGCGGAGTCACCGCGGAAGGGGCAACAACGCTCTCTGGCGATGACGCGCCGCGCGTACAGGCGTCCCTCGCGCCCTCCGAGGAGGTCGCCGTATGATCGAATGGCCGCTGATCTTCTTAGGCGGACTACTCGGCTCCGCGCATTGCATCGGCATGTGCGGGGGCTTTGCGTTCGCGATCGGCGCCGGTTCGACGCATTGGTCGGCGAACGTCGCTCGGCAGATTGCGTATAGTCTTGGCCGCGTCACAACCTATTCCGTCGGCGGCGCCTTGGCCGGATTCGGCGGCATGCGATTGGCGCACGCGAGCGAGAGCTGGCTCAATGCCCCCGCCGCCCTGGCGGTGCTGGCCGGCGTGTTGTTGATCGCGCAAGGATTCCTCACGACCGGTATCTGGCGGCCGCGCGCGGCGCGGTTGCAACACATCACCTGCCTGGCCGGCTCGATGTTCAAATCGCTGTTGACTGAGCCTGGCTTCCGCGGCGTTTACCTGGCCGGGCTTTTCACCGCGTTCCTGCCGTGCGGACTGGTGTACGCTTACCTCGCGCTCGCCACGAGCAGTGGCGCTGGGTGGCGCGGCGCAGCCGTCATGGCGCTCTTCGGCGCGGGGACCTGGCCGATGATGATCCTCGCTGGCACGGGCGTCTCACTGATCGGCCCGCGCGCTCGGCGACGCGTCCTACAAGTCGCCGCCTGGTGCGTCATGCTCACCGGTGCCATCACGCTGGCGCGCGGCCTCGGTTACTTGGACTTACCGTTTGGCGACGAAACGGTGAAGGCCTGTCCATTTTGCCGTTAGGCCTCGACAGCGCAAGGTTCGAGCGCTGCGCCGTTTTCCGCTTCCACGTCCGGCAGCGCGGCGTGCTCGATGACCCGCATTTCGCGCCACTTTCCTGAGAGGAAGCGAGCCAGATAGATGACTCCTAATGCCAGGATCCACGCGGTGAGCACCAGCCAGCACCAGCGGATGCCTAAACCGAACTTGTGAATGCCGACCCACGCGGCGACGACCGGCATCCACGACATGATGAACGTGGTCTTCAGTACGAAGCGCGTATCGCCGGCCCCTTTGATCGCGAACGAGAAGATGATATTCGCCGTATCGAACAGGCAATACGCCGCCACGAATTGCAGTAGCAGCACGGTCATGTCGCGGAGCGGCGGAAAGGATTCTGGATCGCTCTGGTGAGCGCCATGCAGGATCAGCAGCCATTCGCCGAAGAAGAAATACACGATGCCGATGGCGCTCGTGTAGAGAATTGCCAGTAAGAAAGCCGACCACGTCGAGCGAGCGGCGAGGTCCGGATTGTTCTCGCCCAGCCGCTGCCCTACCAAGGTTTCGGCCGCAATCGCGATTCCAAAGGCCGGCATGAAGGCGAGCATATTCACGTTGAGCGCCAGTCCGCTCGCGGCCAACTCCACGGAGCCGAGTTGACCGACGACCACCATAAACAACGAGAACCCGCCCACCTCCGCGGCGAACTGCAGCCCTTGCGGCGCTCCGAAGCGCAACATGCGTCGGAACAACTCTCCGTCGAACAATCGCGCAGGCCAGGTCGCGAACTCGGTTCGATGCTCCTTCTGCAAGAACAGCGCGAACCAGACGCCCAGCGTCAGCCAGTGTGACATGGTGGTCGCCCAGCCGGCGCCGACGATTCCCCACTGCGGGAAACCGAGTACGCCGAAGATCCAGCAATAGTCGAGTGCGGCGTTCAGGATCGCCGCGAACACGTTGACGCGCATCACGACCTTGGTTTGACCGCGCCCTGAATAAAACGCCGAGATGGCGATCGCGATCACTTGCGCAGGGCTGCCCACTGTCAGAATCTGAAAGTATGGCACTTCCATCGCTTGCACTTCGGGCGGATGTTGCGCCAGCCCGAACAGCGCCGGTGCGAGCGGGATCGCCGCAAGCATGAAGGGCGCCGCGAAAACTCCCAGCAAGATTCCCTGCCAGACCGCCACGCCGATCCGCCGCGGTCGTTTCGCGCCCGAATACTGCGCGACGAACGTGTTCACGTACATCGCCACGCCGAAGGCGAAGCTCATGAACGTCCACTGGAGGACGCCGGCCGGCAGAGCCGCCGCCAGCGCGTCTTGCGAATACCAGGCCAAGAACAGCCGGTCCGTCACCTGCATGATCGTGGTCGAGGCGGTCGAAATGACCATCGGAAACGCGAGGAATAGCACCTCGCGCAACCCGCCCGGCCTTCGCCAATAACCTAGTTCCGCATCCGCCATGGTCCGCGCGCCTTCTCTCGGTGAGCGACGTTCCGGACATGTACCATGACCGGCCCGCTTCCGAAGGTCCAGCCCCTCGGCGGGGTCGTGGACGGACACCGGCGCTTGAGAGAGGTTCGCGACGGCGGACAGGCATCGGCGGGCGAAGCTTACGTTCGCCGAACGCGCAGCGCTTCTGTCACAAAGATTTCGCGAATCTCACGCTTATGGCTCGCGAAACGCAGCGCCTATACGCTGGCGCGGTTCGCCTGATGCGAGACGAGGTGCGGCATCCAGAGCGCCTTGTCGACCAGTTCGATGAGCACTTCCGGGTCGACGGGCTTGCGGAGGTAATAGGCGCCGCCGGCCTCGCGGCTCTTCTTGACGATGTGCGGGATTTGCGCCGCCGAGAGGAAAATCACCGGCACGTCGGCCAGCATGGGGTGCTCGTCCTTCAGGTGGGCGCACAGCTCCAGGCCACTTTGGCCATCGAGATTGATGTCCGAAATGATCAAGTCGGGCGTGGAGCGAATTGCCAGCTCGCTCGCTGTGGCGGCGTTCTTGGCGCAGCGGCACGAAAAGCCGAAGCGGCTCAGCGTCTCCGCCAGTTCCGTCAAAGTCTCCGCCTCGTCATCGATCAGCAAAATCGCGGCGTTGCTCAATCCGAAGTGGTGCATGGCGATGTCCGCAGTGGGTGGCCTTCGCGACTCCCGGACGAAATTGCGCCCGACGCCGCTGTCTAGCTTCTTCGTCCTCCCAGGCTTGCGCTACCAGTTAAGTTTCCTCGAACGCTTCAAATAGCACAATCGCTTCGACCCGCCCAGGACCGATGGCAGCTCCACGGGCAGCGCTCCTGCCGCAGGCCCGTGGCCCAGAATGAGGGGAAATGCGCACTAGAATTAATCGGTGAAGCTCCCGCGCCGCGGCGTCCTGCCGGCGACGGGTGGCACTGCCACGACATCGACGATTTCGGCCCGGCCGTCGCCGAAGGATGCTGTGCGCGAGGTGAATCGGCTGAGGTAACCCGGTTTCCAAAGCTCGCCGCAATCGCACCATGGCTATGCACAACGCAGACGTCAATTCGAGCGGCGTGTGCTGGTATCTCTCCGGCCAGATCGAAGAGACTGGTACGGTCCGCCAGATTCCGATTAGCTGCTCGCCGTTCCTGGTCGGCCGCCGCACCGGCCTGGCGTTATCGCTGCCGTGCCAGAGCGTTTCCAAGATCCACGCCGATCTGCGCACCATGGGCGACGGCCTCTGCGTGCGCGATCTCTCCAGCACGAATGGCACCTTCGTCAACGGGCTGCGCATCGCCGACGATGCGTTCGTGCAGGGGGGCGATCTGCTACAGTTCGGCAACGTGATCTTCCAGGTCATCGGCGCCGACAGCGGCGCAACGCCCGACACGCACACCATTCCGACCGACGCCTCGGCCTCGGCGCTGGCGATGGTGCAGTTCGATAAGCTCATGAATACGCGCGCGGTCGTTCCCTACTTCCAGCCGATCGTGACGCTGGAATCGATGGAACCGATCGCCTGCGAAGTGCTGGGGCGGAGCCGGCTGTTCGGCATCAAGACGCCCAACGCCATGTTCCAGGCCGCGGCGCGATTGCAACAAGAGTCGCAGCTCAGCCGGTTGTTGCGGGCCGTGGGCGCTCAGTCCGGATCGATGATCCCGGGGACGCCGAACCTGTTCTTGAACACGCATCCCAGCGAGTTACAGGCGCCCGGGCTGATGGATTCGCTGCGCGAGCTGCGCGAGGACTTGCCGCACCTGCGGATGACGCTTGAGATTCACGAGGCCGCCGTGACGGAAGTGAGCGTGATTCGCGAACTGCGCCAGACGTTGCGCGACCTCGATATCGGGCTCGCGTACGACGACTTCGGCGCGGGACAATCGCGGCTGCTGGAACTGGCGGAAGCCGCTCCGGACTATCTCAAGTTCGATATGAAGCTGATTCGCGGCATTAATCTCGCGCCGGCCGAACGGCAGAAACTCCTGGCCACGCTGGTCCGCGCGTCGATCGAAGTCAACTCCGTGCCGCTCGCGGAAGGCGTCGAGACCGAGGGCGAAGCGACGACCTGCATGCAACTCGGCTTCAAGCTCGGCCAGGGCTATTACTTCGGACGCCCCGCCGGTGTGCGTGATTACTCGGCCAAGTACGCGCACGCGATCGCACCACTGGCGACCTGATTGCGACGGCAGCGGCGAAGCGACGCGAAACTCCGGGCGCTGACGCTTTCGGCTCCAGTTTTCAGCCGCCGATCATCACGAGCGGGCAGCCAATGACGATGTTTCCGCCGTGGGCGGTCATGTCTCCCATGCGGGCCGCGGGAGCGCCGCCGATCAGCACCGTGGCCGAACCTTTGACGATCGTATCCGGCGGCCCCACGCAAACGAGCGAATCGCCGACACGCGCCGCTGGCAGGCCGCCGATCAACACGGTCGGCGCCCCCGGGCCGACGATCGGCCCGCCCACATGCGGCACGGGGCCCGTCGTCATCGGGCAGGCATGCATATCAGTCAACCGCGCAGCCATCATGGGCACACCTCGTCCTGATGAGCTAGCAAATCGTTATCCCTCGCCACGCGCATAGCATACCGCGCCGCAACGATGGCGGCATTACCTACGTCGTGTAATCGGCGTTCAGCCGGACGTACTCCGCCGTCAGGTCGGTGGTCCAGAAGCGGATTTTCGCGGTTCCTTCTTTGAACGTCAGGAGAATACGGGTGTCACGGTTGTCGCGAATCGACGCGCTCGCCGCCGGTTTATCGAAGGGGGCCGGAGCGCCGTCGCGATAGAGTTGAATGTCGTTCACCCACAGGTTCACGCCTCGCGGGTCGAACGGTACGCCGGCATAGCCCGCCGCGGAGACGATGCGTCCCCAATTGGGATCGCCGCCGGCGATAGCGGTTTTCACGAGCGCGCTCTCGGAGACCGCCTTGGCGATCAGCCGCGCGTCGTCACGCGTCTTGCAGCCTTCGATGTCGAGCGTAACCAGGTGCGTGGCGCCTTCGCCATCGGCAGGAATCGACCGAGCCAATTCACCGCAAAGATCGGTCAATGCCGCGGAAAACTTCGCCAGTTCGGCTCCCTGCAACGGTGCGCCGCCTGCGGCGCCGTTAGCCAACATCAGCACCGTGTCGTTGGTGCTCATGTGGCCGTCGATCGTGATGCAGTTAAACGTGTCCTCGGTCGCGCTGACGAGAGCCGCTTGCGCGACCGCCGGCGCGAGCGGAGCGTCGGTAAGGATCGCGCCGAGCATTGTCGCCATGCGCGGGCCGATCATCGCGGCGCCCTTGGCGAACCCCAACAGCCGAATCGTTCGACCGCCGATCTCGACGGTCCGGGCGGCGACTTTATGCACCGTGTCGGTCGTCAACATTCCGCGCGCCGCGGCGACGATATGATCTTCGCTCGCGCCCAACTGCTTCGCCGCGTTGGCGATCCCCGTGGCGATTTTTTCCAGCGGCAGATAGAAGCCAATCACGCCGGTCGACAGCACCAGCGCCTGCTCAGGCTTCGCGCCGACCGCCTCGGCCGCCAATTGCGCCATCTTCAACGCATCGGCGTCGCCTTGCGGCCCGGTGCAGGCGTTGGCGTTGCCGGAGTTGACGACGATGACGCGGAAATCGCCCCCAGGCGTGCGGGCGCGATCGAGCCCAACCGGCGCTGCGAAGACCAGGTTCGTGGTGTACACGCCCGCGGCCGTCGCGGCGCGGTCGGAAACCAAGAGCGCGAGGTCTTGCTTCTGCGGATTGCGTTTAATCCCGCAATGGACCCCTGCAACATGAAACCCTTGCGGCAAACCGATCGATGCGTTCACAGCGCGGTCGTCTCCGGATAACCGAACAGAAGGTTGAAGTTTTGCACCGCCGCGCCGGAAGCGCCTTTGATCAGGTTGTCGAGGCAACTGATCGTCAGCACTTTGCCGCGCACCACGCGGACCGTGATGTCGCAGTAGTTAGTGACGGTCGAATCCTTCGTGGCGGGCAGATGATCGACAACACGGACGAACGGTTCGTTCGCGTAAAATGCCCGCAGCGCCGAAAAAAGGTGTTCTTCGGTCACGTCGCCGCGTGGCTTGGAATAACTCGTGGAGAGAATCCCACGGTCCATCGGCACCAGGTGCGGCGTGAAGATCACCTCCACGCCGGCGCCGGCGGCGGTCGAAAGCACTTGTTCGATCTCCGGCGTGTGACGATGCCGCCCCACGTTGTAGGCCGAGAGGCTCTCGTTGCACTCGGGAAAGAGCGTCGTCAACTTCGGCGTCCGCCCCGCGCCGGAGACGCCGCTCTTGCTGTCGATGATGATTTCCGTCGGCTCGATCAATCCCGCCTTCAAGAGCGGCGCTAACGCGAGAATCGCCGACGTGGGATAGCAGCCGGGGTTGGCGATCAGCCGCGCACCGAGAATCTGCTCGCGAAACAGTTCCGGCAGGCCGTAGACGGCCAGCGGCAGGTTGTCCGGATCGCCGTGCTTCTCGCCGTACCAGTGGGCATAGACCGCCGGGTCTTTGAGGCGGTAGTCCGCGCTTAAGTCGATGATCTTGGCTTTCGTCTGCAACAACTGCGGCACGTGCGTCGTAGTGATGCCGTGCGGCAGGCAGCAGAACACGCAGTCGGCTCGCGCGGCGGCGGCGATCGGTCCCAGGTCCTCCAACCGCAGATCGAGCCTCCCCGCCAGCGACGGATGCACCGCCGCGATGTGCGGGTTCCCCTCCTGGCGGCTCGTGGCGACCGTGATCTTGGCGTGCGGGTGACGCAGGAGAATCTTAATGAGTTCCAGCGCCGAATAGCCGGTCGCGCCCAAAATGGCGACACGCGTCATGGGCAGTGTTCCGTTCCCTGAGAGGTTTCAACTCGAAGCGATTGAGTATACGAACGCTCAGACAACCCCGCCAAGGGACCGGTTCGCTCGCTCCGCGTCGGCAGGCTACAATTCGGTGGCGAGCATCGTCCTGTATTCAAGCCGTCACGGAATCCCCATGCGCAACACCGCACCGCCGAAGAAGTTCGCGTTACTGCTGGCCGTGGCGATGCTGGCCGGGTGCATGCAGCCGCAGGGGTTGCTCATCGCTCCCGGCACGCAGGCGCCGGCGCTGCAGGCCGCCGAGTGGGTGGGAGGGCGGCCAGAGACCTCCGGGAAGCTGGTCGTGGTGGATGTCTTCGCCACCTGGTGTGGTCCGTGCGCGGAAAAGACGCCGGGCCTCGTCAAAGTCTATCAGGAGTTCCACCCGCAGGGCGTGGAGTTCCTGGCGCTCACCAGCGAGGGGCTAGAGGATACGCCCGCGGTCGAGAAGTTCGTCCAGCACTTTGAAGTCCCGTGGCCCGTGGGCGTGTCGGCCGGTGAGACGATCCAGCAACTCGGCGTGAAATACATCCCCACGGTGATCGTCATCGGGCCTGATGGGAAAGTGCTTTCCGTCGGCGATAACGAAGTGCAACTCCGCACTACCCTCGGCAAGGCGCTAGCGTATTCGCGCGGCGGCTGAGTTTTTCCACCGCCGATACTATCAGCCACCTTGGTGATGTGCTTTTGCCGCCGGCCCACGCCCGAGCAATTTCGCTGTAAAGTGGAATCCTGCCAATTATCATGGTGGTTCCACTTCATCGTGATGAACTAGCCCTGATTCCAGGCGGACGGTACATGACAATCTGCATTGGGCGGGCACTTTTGTGCTCGCTGGTCGCGGTCGCTTCGTTGTTCGCGCCGAATTTGGCCGCCGCCGGCACCGCCACAGCCAGCGCCCATTCGCACGACTTCTCGCCGGTCTTCGACCTGACCGTGAGTCCCGTCTCGTCGCATCCGACGTTCGCTTACGTCGATACCGGCGCCGTCGATACGCGGGGCGCGCACTCGCGTTCCTGGGCGGCCGCGACCGTTACCGGCGGCGTCTTGCGAAAATCGACCGGCGGCGAGGGTTGGTATTTCAACGGCGCGAGCCCCAAGCATTTCAACTGGTACGCCAGCGCCGGCACCGGCCAATACTACCTGACCGCGCCGGCCGGCGTGGTTACCGTGCCGGTGCAGGTGCGTATCTTGCAGTCGGGCAGCCCGCAGATCATCGACTTCGCCCGCCCCGACGAGGCGCCGCCGGAAGTCGGGCAGTATCCGTCGCAAGGTTTCTTCGCGGAGTCGCACTTCGACGTGCTGTTCGGCCTGGAATCGTCCAGCGCCATCGGCCCGACCGGCGACTTGAATCACGACGGCGTGACCGATCCCGGCGACGTGGCGTGGATCACGCAGCGGATTGGCCAGACGGGTTCGGGGCTGCTCGGCGACTTGAACAACGACCTGGCGATCAACGACGCCGACCTGGAGATCGTCGTGCAGAATCTCGGCGAGTCCGGTTTCACGACGACGGAGCTCCTCAACGGTGAAGCGCGACTGGGGGGGCCGGAATCGGGCCTGCCGCCGCTGACAGCAAGCGGCGACTTTTTCAATCGCTTTTCGTTCGATCAACAACCGTCGCCGAATCCGGGGCAGATTCGTAACAGCGCTTCGCTGTCGGAACCAATCGTCTCGACGATCATCTCGCTGCCGGTCAATGTGCCATTCACGTTGAATCTCGATCAGTTCATGACCTACAACCGGCTCGATCCCAATGCGCCCGACCAGCCTCCCGTCGACGTGCCTGCCGGACTCGTGGCGAGCGTCGCCGGAGCGCTGGTGAGCGAGATCGTGCTGCCCGACGTGCCAGGACAGGTCTTCACGATCCGCGCGGTGATGGACGGCCCTCAAGGAGACACTAACTTCGACGGCGTCGTCGACCTCGTCGACCTGAACAACGTCCGCAACAACTTCGGCAAGGCCGGCCCCAGCGTCCTGGGAGACACCAACGGCGACGGCCGCGTGAACTTGCAGGACCTGAACGACGTCCGCAATAATTTCGGCGGCGAAGGAGTCCCGGCGCCGGAGCCCGGGACGTTAGGTTTGGCGGCGTTAGCATTCATTTCGCTCGTATTCGCCCGCGCTGCCACTACGCGCATCCGGCCGGAGACAACGTAGGGCGGGCCGCGCGGCTGGAAAAATTCGCGGTGCGCTGAAACGTCCCGCATCAAAACGGGTCGCGAAATGCTTCAGCGAGGCCCGCCATCGCGCAACGGCGGGCCTTTCGTTTGCGAACGAGAGCCCGCGTGACGATTCCGACAAAACCGCGCGCGCCACGCGATCGAATATGCGCGGCCCGCCCTACAGTTCGGCTACCGCGTCGTCGATGGCGCCGTGCGCGGCGAGGCTTTTCGCTACGACGCTTTCCAATAGCGCATCGTCGCCCGCGTCGTCGCCGCATTCAAGCGTCGCGTCGATCAACGACGGATCGCTCTCACTCAGAGCAAGCAACGCATCGTCGTCGACATCGCCGAGCGCCGCGGCGCGGGCCCGTTCTGTGGCTTGCCAACGATCGAGTGCATCGGCCGTGGTAACGACGGTCGAAAGCTGCGACTTCAGGGTGCGAGTGGCGCTTGTAACCAGGCTATCGGCCGACGAAATCGCCGCCCGCGACGCCGGGGCGCTGGCCGGCGCTTGCGGTTGGTTGACGATGGCATCGGCGGCCAAGTAGCTCGCGCCGGACGATTGTTGCGCACTGGCGAAGTATTCGTCCGAGCCGAGGAAGCTCTGAGCGATCGCGCCGAGCGTTACCGCGCCGCTTTGCACCTGGCCGAGCCACCAGTTGCTTTCCGACGGTCCGGGCGTGCGACCGAGGTAATCCTGGTAGTAGCTGCCGATCGTGTTCAGACGGTACTCGCTCGACGTCAGCAACGTCTGCGCGAACTGCGAGCGCGTGCCGCCGGTCGACAGAAAGTTGACCCAATACGCCTTGCCGGCCGCCTCGGCCGCGCGGCCGAGCACGTCCTGATACGCGGAGTCGACGAAACCGCCGAGCGTGCCGGTGGCCGCCTGGTATTCGCTGCTGGAAAGGAGCGAGCGAACCAACTCCGTGCGATCGGTGCCCGTCGAAAGGGCGTTCAACCAGAAGGAACGCTCGGCGCTCGAAGGGGTGCGTCCCAGCAGGTCGCCGAAGGTCGTATCGACCTGGCGGCCGCGATACTCGGGGCTGTTCATCAGCGACCGCGCCACCGAGGTGCGGCTCACGCCGCCGACGATCAGTTGCGTCCAGTACGCGAGCCCCGCGGAATCTGGATCCCGCCCCAGGATCTCCTTGTACAAGGCGCGGACGTAATTGGTGTTCGGATTCGTCGTCGTCCCCGGGTTGGTCGTGCCAGGGTTCGACGTGCCCGGATTGGAGGTGCCGGGATTCGACGTTCCGCCGCCGCCACTGCCGTTCATCTGCGCGACGGCGTTCAAGGCGTTGGCAAGGTCCAATCGTTTGAAGCTCAGCCAGCTATTGGTGACGTTGTCCTGCTCGTCGTCGCCGTCGACGATCGTGACGCCGGTGTCCTGCATCACGTCGAGAATGAAACTCTGCGTCGCGAGGTGGCCGAGCCCCTTGGCGTCGAGGGCCTGGTGAATCAACACCGAGGCCGCGGCGACGACCGGCGCGGCCATCGACGTGCCGGCCATGCGGGCCCAGCCGCCTCCCATGGCGGCGTTCGTGAGAAACGCGCCCGGCGCGACGATATCGAGATTGGAGCTGCGCTGCGAGAAGCTGGTCAGCCGATCAGGACCCGTGGAAAAATCGCGGGCGCCGCTGGAGAAATTCACGGCGCCGTAGTTCGAGTCCCAGACCGCGCCGACCGAGACCGTGTAGTTGCTCGTGGCCGGGAAGCCGAGCCCCAACTGGCTGCCGTAGGTGGAGAAGCCATTTCCCGCCGCCGTGGAAATGAACACGCCGCGCGATTCCAGCGTGGCGAAGTCATCCTCCAGGAATTGCCAGGGGTTGGACGTGAAGTTCCCCGCCCCCAGCGACATGTTGACGGCGACGATGTTGTAGTGCTGCTGGTACTGCGCGACCCATTGCAGGGCCTTTTCGACGTTCGCAAAGCTGCCGGAGCCGTCGGCGCCGAGCACGCGGAGCGAGATGATCTTCACCCCCGGGGCGATGCCGGGATGGGCGCTCGAGGCGCTGCTCGCGGCGATGCCGGCGACGTGCGTTCCGTGTCCATTCTGGTCGCGGGGATCGCCGTCGTTATCGACGAAATCCCAGCCTCCAACGTAGGCGCCGGCCAGCGCGGGATGCGTGTAGTCGATGCCGGTATCGATGACGGCGATGGTGTAGCCCGTCCCGGTGTAGCCATAGGTTGCCGCGGCCACGTCCGAGCGAATCAGGCTCAGCGCCGCATCGGCCTGCGCGCCGGCGGAGATGTCGCCGAGCGTTTTGAGCTCGTCGGTGTTGAATTGAAAGTTGGCGGCGTCTTCGACCGTGAACGTC
>CAZUBB010000051.1:16697-22534 GCA_964618485.1 uncultured Pirellulales bacterium | reverse complement strand
CAGAGGCTACAGGCGATCCGCCACGGCTCGCGAACGGCAAGGTCTCCGCCGGGGAGCGAGAAGGGGAGCAAGTGTGCGATTCGCCTTGCTTGCTGCAAAGATGCAATGAAGCACTCGCCGCCCCAGATGGTCTGGTCATCTCCGTAACCTGCGCCGTCCCAAACGATAGCCAGCGCCGATTCTTCGAAGCGCCGGTGTTCCCAGAGCACGGCGGCGGCGTGGGCGTGATGATGCTGCACGGCCAGGCGACGTTGAGGCATCTGTTCCACAGCTCGCGTCGAATAATAATCCGGATGCGCGTCATGCGCGACGAGGCTCGGCGTTGCGTCGTAGAGGGCGCTGAGTCGCTGCCACGACGTCGCCCAGCGGTCGCATGTTCGCGCTTCCGTGAGCTCGCCGACATGCGGCCCCAAGACGGCCTGACGACCCGTCCAAACCGCGACGGCGGATTTCATTTCTCCGCCCGTCGCCAGGATGGGTTCGGTATCAATCGCATTCTTCGGGCCGGGGAACACACAGGGCGCGAAGCCGCGCCCCAGCCGCAGCAAGCTGGGGCGACCATTCATGACGCGAAGCACGCTATCATCCACCGGGCGATCGATTCGGCGATCGTGGTGCAGCCAGATATCGGCGACGCCATGCAGTCGCGCTGCGGCGTCTCGTTCGTCGGCGGCCAGCGGCTCGCCTTCGCGATTGCCGCTCGTGCAAACGACGGGACGTCCGATGTCGTGCAACAGAATGTCATGCAGGGCGCTTGTCGGGAGGAGTACGCCAAGGCTGCCAATGTTGGGTGCGAGTTCCTGCGGCAGCAGACAAGCTTCGCGCCGGCGCAGCACTACGATCGGGTTCTCGGGCGATGCGAGCCAATGTTCTTCCTGCGGATCGACGAGGACGCAGCGATTCGCCTCGGCCAAATCGCGCACCATGACGGCCAATGGCTTTGACTTGCGTTGTTTGCGGACGCGCAGCCGGCGAATCGCTTCGCGGTTCGTGGCGTCCACCAAGAGTTGATAGCCGCCAACTCCCTTGATCGCCGCGATGCCCCCTTCGCGCACTACGTTGACGGCGGCAGCGATCGCTTTCTCGCCGTCAAGGATTTCGTGACTCTCGGCAGTCGTTGCCCAGATCTTCGGTCCGCACGCTGGGCAACCGATCGTTTCAGCATGAAAGCGGCGGTCGGCCGAGTCGTGATACTCGTGCGCGCAGTCGTCGCAGAGAGGAAAGGCATCCATCGCGGTCCGCGGGCGATCGTACGGCATCTCGCGAATGATCGAATAACGGGGGCCGCAAGCCGCGCAGCTGGTGAACGGATAGCGGTAACGACGGTTGCCAGGAGTCCACATCTCTTCCAGGCACGCCGGGCAAATCGCCACATCGACGGGGACCACGGCTTCGTTGCGCGAAAACTGTTGGCTTGACTCGATCGTGAAGCGGTCGCAGCCTGACGGTTCCACCGTATCGATGAGCAACTCGTCGAGTCGCGTCCGGGACGGCAAGGACGAGCGAAGCAGACGCAAGAAAAGTTCGATCGCCGATAGGTCGCCTTCGATCTCAACAACGACGCCTTGCGACGTATTCCGTACCTGGCCCTGCAGTTGGCACTGATTCGCCAGCCGGGCGATCGCCGGGCGCACACCGAGTCCTTGCACTTGACCGCGCAATTGAATGCGGCAAGCGCCGGCAGCATGATCGGCTAGCGTCGCAGGCCGCATGCTTCGCCTCTCAAGACGCGTTCGCGTTCGGCCAACAGGAAATCGCACCACGGTTGCAGACCCGCCGCAGGCCGCGCGCTCGTTTCAAAGACGGCCAGGTCGGGGCGAATTCGCTTGGCATCCGCCGCCGCGCGCGCCGGTTCGAAAGGGACGTACGGAAGCAGATCGCACTTGCTGATCACCATCGCGTGGCTGGTGCGGAAGGCCTTGGGATATTTGGCAGGCTTATCGTCTCCCTCGGTGGTGCTTAATAGCACGACGCGGCAGTGCTCGCCCAGGTCGAACGACGCCGGACAAACCAGGTTGCCGATGTTCTCGATGAAGAGAATTTCCGTGCCGGGCGCGTCGAGTGCGCGCCAACCCTGCTCGACGAGTGGGAACTCCAGATGGCAGGCGCCGCCGGTCGTCAACTGGAGCGCCGGGGCATGAGTCGCCAGACGCTGAGCATCGCGATCGGTCGCGATGTCGCCGACCAGAACCGCAACCCGAGCGCGAGCGCGAAGGTGGTCGGCCGTCGCTGCCAGCAGCGACGTCTTGCCGGCGCCGGGTGAGGAGAGCACATTCACGACGAGCGTTCCTTGCTCGGCCATTCTCAGCCGGAATTCCGCCGCGGACTCCCGCGCCAGGGCATGCACGTCGCGCGCGATGGTGATGACGCGTACCGTAGTCATGAGATCACGCTCGTGGCGGCGGCGTCTGACGGCGATCGCAAGGTAATGGCTTCGATGATCACGGCGTCGCCCGCGATGACTTCCGCGTCGGTCGAGCCGCAGTTGGGACAGGAGAATTCCAGATCGTTCACGCGATACTCCAATTGACACTCGCCGCATGCGGCGGTCAATTCCCGCTCGTGCATGCACAACGTGGCCGCCGCCAATCCATACTCCGGCGACAAACGCTCAAAGGCCGTAGCGAGCAGCGCGGGCTCGACGCCGGAAAGTGCACCGCAGGACAGGTGGATCTCGACGATGTCGCCGGGGCCGTTGGCCATCGCGATACCGAGCGATTGGCGCAACACGGAGGCCATCAGGGATGCTTCGTGCATACGGCTCGCTCCTGCCTGGCGGGCGATGATGCCGAACATTCGTCGCGGATCCGGTTCGCGATCTCCCTCGCGAGCATTTCCGCCTGTTCTGAGAGTTCCAGCGGCGTAACGTCTTCGCGCACAATGCCGATCCAGAGCGTGACTTGCCGAGGTAGAGCCTCGAGCGCGTCGCCGAGCTTGAGCGCAGCGACGAGTCCTAAATCGTGCGTTCCGCGCGGCCGCGGCGCGGGAATGTTTTCCGACGGCCACTCGAGTCGCAGGACCGCGCCGGTGTGAACTTCGTCCACTCCGGCGTCGACGATCATCCAGTGGTTGGAGCTGTTCGGCAAGTGCAGCAGTCCGTCGGGCGAAGCGACTCTCGTAACCTGCGTTCCGGGAAGCGGCCGTGCCGCTAGCATCTCGGCGACGCGCCAACCGAGTTGGTCGTCGCCGAAGTGGCTGCCGACGCCGATGATAAGCGTCTGTGTCATGCGCTCAGCTTCGCCGGATGTTGACGCGGAGGAAATGCGTGGAGCAACTGATACAGGGGTCGTGATTCCGCACGACGTTCTCGCAGGTACGGGATAAGGCGGCGTCGCCGGCGCTCAAGACGCGCGGCAGCCAGGCCCGAAGATCGGATTCGATTTGCAGTTGGTTCTGCGACGTCGGCGGCACGATGGTGGCGAATTGAATCAGTCCGGCTTCGTCGATTTCGTAGCGATGGTAGAGCAGTCCGCGCGGGGCTTCCGTCGCGGCGCAGCCGGAACCGACGCGTGGCGTCACGTCGACGTGAGGGGCGTCCGGCGTGTAACTGTGTAGCGTTGTTAACGCCTCCCCATAGGCGTGGATCCAGCCGCCCTCGCCCGCGATCATCGGCGGCGTGAAGCCGATCTCCTGCGCCACTTGTTGGGCCACAGGGCTCAGTTGCGCGAAATTCAAGTTGATCCGTGCAAGAGGACCGACGAGGTAAGGCGTTCCCGAGTCGCGGCGCACGGCGTGCAGCGCCGTACTGTGCGGGACCTGGCGTTCTTCGAAGACTTCTTCGAATGCCTCGACGGGCCAGGTTTCGCCGGTGCTCGAGGCGAGCCGGCCTTCATTCATCGCATATTCGTCGGGATGCGTGAGGGCGATGAACTCGTACGGCTGTTCGAACTCCGGGAAAGGAAACGTGGCGACCCACCGAGTGGCCTCGATCGTCGCGTCGAGTCCCCACTCGAAATGCGGGATCAGCGGCGCGAACTCCGCGCGCGTCGGGGCGCGGTGGAAACCGCCGATGCGGACGTTGATCGGATGAATCGCCCGACCGCCGAGGATTTCGAGCAGATCGTTGCCATGCTTTTTGATGCGCAGGCCGCGGCGCAGCGCGTCGGGGAAGCGTTGCGCGAGCTCGATGCCGCTCTCGCAATCAAAAAAATCCGGCGCATGCAGCAGGTGCACGTGCAGCGCATGGCTCTCGATCCATTCGCCGCAATACAGCAAGCGTCGTAACGACCGCACGAAGGGAGTTGTCGGTACGCCCAGCGCGGCTTCGATCGCGTGCACGGCGCTCATTTGATACGCCACGGGGCAGATCCCGCAGATGCGGGCGACGATGTCGGGAACTTCGTGGATCGTACGGCCGCGTAGGAAGGCCTCGAAGAAGCGCGGCGGCTCGAAGATGTGGAGACGGACGTCGCGGACAGCGCCGTTCTCGAGCTCGACATCGAGCCCACCCTCGCCTTCCACGCGGGAGAGCGCTTTGACGCGGATTTGTCGCACTTCGCTCATGGGAGTTGCCGGGGTTCGGGCGCTGGAAGGCCGGTCGCGAGGTCGACCAGCCGATCACTTTCTTGCCGAAATTCGGGCGCATTCACATTGAAGAGACGCAACCCCCGCACGGCGTCGGCAATCGAGTCGCCATTACGGAGTTGCTGCGCGCTGAGACTCGCCAGATTCGGCTGAATACAGGGGCCGAAACAACCGTAACATCCGCGATCGTACGCGGGACAGATCGCGCCGCATCCCGATTGCGTGACGGGACCGAGGCACGGCGCCCCTTGGGCCACGATGATACAGACCGTACCACGGCGTTTGCAATCGAGGCAGACAGAATGCGACGGCGTGACAGGGCGGCGGCCGCCCAAGAGCGCGCGAATCACCTCGAGCAATTGAGCCTTGTTAATGGGGCAGCCGCGCAGTTCGAAATCGACGCGCACGTGTTCGGCGATGGCGGTGGAAGTGGCCAGCGAGTTTATATAGCGCGGCGAGGCATAGACCGCCGCGAGAAACGACGTGTGATTTGCGAAATTACGCAGGGCCTGAATCCCGCCGGCCGTCGCACAAGCGCCGATCGTCACGAGGAACTTCGCGGCCTTGCGCACCGCCTTGATGCGGTTCAGGTCGTCGGGCGTGGTGACCGAACCTTCGACGAGGGCGACATCGTAGGGGCCGCCTTCGACGCGGCTCGTGGCTTCGAGGAAGTGAACGATGTCGAGGCGCTCGCCGAGCGCCAACAGTTCATCCTCGCAATCGAGCAGCGACAGTTGACAACCGTCGCAACTCGCGAACTTGAAGACGGCCAGTCGTGGGCGCGGACCGTTCATAGCGCCTCCACCTCCAGGTACGGTGCGATGACATCGTGCCGCATCACGGGACCGTCGCGGCAGACGAACGCCGGCCCGAGCTGGCAATGCCCGCAGAATCCCGCGGCGCATTGCATGTTGCGCTCCAGAGTCAGCCAGAGCCGTTCTTCGGGAAGGCCACGCGCCAGAGCGCTCTTGGAGACATATCGCATCATGACTTCCGGGCCGCACGCGAAGAGCGTCGTATGATCTGGGTTCAAGGGACGGAGGCGATCGACCAGCAGAGTGACCACGCCCACGTTGCCGAGCCAGCCTCGTTCCGCGCGATCCACGGTGACGTGTAATTGCAGGCCTTGCTGCAGCCAGGAATCATACTCACGCCCGTAGAGCAACGTGCCCGGCAAGCGGGCGCCGTAGATCAACGTGATCCGCCCAAATTGAGCGCGGTGCGCGAGGGCCCATTCGATTGCCGGTCGCAAAGGCGCGAGGCCGATTCCGCCTGCCACAAACACCAGGTCTTGGCCCAGGGCGGACTCCATC
>CAZUBB010000051.1:0-16687 GCA_964618485.1 uncultured Pirellulales bacterium | reverse complement strand
ATCGGCCAACCGCGACCGAAGGGTCCGCGCACGGCGAGTTGGGCGCCCTTTCCGAGTTGCTCCAGCGTCCGCGTCACGCCTCCTGCGGTCCGCACCGTGTGCGCCCAGGTGTCCATGTCGTTGTCATGTCCGCTGACGCTGATCGCCGCTTCGCCCACGCCCGGCAGGTAGAGCATATTGAATTGTCCCGGCGCGACATCGCAGTAGGGGCGATCCTGCAGCGGTTCGATCCGCAGGTGATACGTGTTCACCCCATAATACTCGGGGGTCATCTCGACGACGGTAGCGCGATGCGCGAGCCAAGGATCTTGGGCGGCGCGAAGCGGGGTGTTCATGACGGCAACTCGCTTTGCAGCGCGGCGACTTCTTCCGTGAGGTCGATCCCTACGGGACACCACGTAATACAGCGACCGCAGCCGACGCACCCGCAGGTGTCGAACTGGTCGAACCAGCCGCCCAGTTTATGCGTCAGCCATTGGCGATAGCGGGAACGGATCGTATTCCGCACGACGCCGCCGTTCATGTAACTGAAGTCAAAATTGAAGCAGGAATCCCAGCTTCTGACGCGTTCGACCTTCGCGGCCTCCAAATCGGTGACCTCTTGTACAGAACTGCAAAAGCATGTCGGGCAGACTTGCGTGCAGTTGGTACAGGAGAGGCAGCGCTCGGCGACTTCATTCCAGCGGGGATGTTGCAGACGACTGAGCATCAGGTCTCGCAGGCCATCGAGCGGAAGGGATCGCGTTTGCTGATCGACGGCGCGGCGGCGGAGTTGCTCGGCCGCGGCGAGGTGCGCATCCGTGACTGCGCGCAACGGCAGTTGCGCGGCGATCTCGCGGCCGCGGTCCGTGCCGGCCTCCAGTACGAAACCGTCCGTCAACTCCGTTAGCGCCAGATCAAAGCCGCGCTGACAGCGCGGTCCCGTGCGCATCGAAACGCAGAAGCAGGTGCTGGCCGCCCGCGTGCAGTTGACCGCGACGATGAAAGCCCGCTCGCGTCGTGCGGCGTAAATGGGATCGACGTAGTTTTGCTGCAGGAACACGCGATCCTGTACCTCGATGGCCGCGATCTCGCAGGCGCGGACGCCCAGGAAGGCGTATGCAATGCCGTCATCCACAGGCGGAGCGACATTCCATCCTTCGTCAGTTTTTTCGCTCGTCGCGACAACCGCCCGGGGCGGAAACAAGAATTGCTTCCACGAATGCGGTCCCACGGTGTAGCTAAAGTAGCCGGCCGTGGCGTCTTCGATCAGGCGATATTGGCCGGGCTCTTGCGTTTCAATCCAGCCCAATGGAATCGTGGCGGCATCCTTAGTCGGCTCGTAGACGATGGCGCCCTGGCTGAGCCCGGGCGCGACGACCGTGTAGCCACGCTCGCCAAGGACGTCGATGAGTCGCTGCAGGCCCGAGCGCGGCAGAAACTGGGAGCTCTCGGGAGACGAGTTAATCGACATCCGTCGGCTCCGGAATCTGTGGCGGTTCGGAGCGGTACACGTCCAGCAACTGCATGCGCGTGGCCACAAGCCGCCGGGCCAGCGCGGCAGCGACCTGCCGCATGACTTCATAGCCGATGCGAGGATCTTCCTCGAAGGCGGCTCGCAACTTCTGCGCATCAAGGATGAAGAGTTGGGCATCGGTCACGCAAATCGCGCGGGCGCTCATCACCTTGTTTCCGAATAGTGGGGACCAGCCGACCAGATCGCCGGCGCCGAGCGTCAGCATACGAATCGCGCCATGCGGCGGCCCATGGAGTTCGATGCCGACCAGGCCGGAGTGCACGAGATACGAGTAAGGGTGGCGTTCCCCTTCGCGAAACAAGACTTCGCCGGCCGGCGCTTGCATCAAGCTCGCCGCGGCGGCGAGTTTCTCCAGAGATCGTGGCGACAGCCCGCTGGAGAATGCCAGCGCCTCGAGCTCTTGCAGTAGCGTCGTCGCGTCCACGGAAGGTACTCCGAGTTGTCCAAGGCAGAGTGCGAATGCGCCCGACCATCGCAATCGGCGTGCCGCGAGTATTATTGCCGACTGGACGGCCTCAAGGGAACTAGCGCACTTTCCATCGCGGCAAGTTTTCGCGATGGTCGCGCGACGGAGCCGCACATGACGGTGCGAATTCGCACTGGCGCAACCGCACAATGTGCTTCTGGAAGCGCTACTCTCTAGGAGTTTGGGCGTACTTGGCGGGCATTGCGCTTCCAGACGCAACGGTACACGGTTTGCCCCAATGATGGCTAAACAAGTTGCGCGGCCCCCTAGAAATTACGAGGAGTCAGAGATGGCCACTCCATCGTTCACCCGTCGGTTTGCCGAAATTGGCATGGGAGACGTGCCGCTCGTGGGTGGCAAGAACGCATCGCTGGGGGAGATGTTCCGCGCGTTGAACGCCAAGGGAATCCGCGTGCCTGACGGGTTCGCCGTGACGGCGGAGGCCTATCGCCATTTTCTGCGGGCGAACGGGCTCGATCGCGCCCTGGCGGAGTTGGTGGGGAAACTCGATATTCGCGATCTCGATTCGTTGCGACATTGCGGCCATCAGATCCGGCAATTGATCTTGCAGGCGGAGTTTCCGCCGGAGATCGCGACGGAGATCGTGGCCGCGTATGCCGAGTTAGAAGCAGACGCGAAGCTGCCGGCCGGCGTGCGCCTCGACGTCGCGGTACGCAGCAGCGCCTCGGCCGAGGATTTGCCGGACGCCAGCTTCGCCGGGCAGCAGGAGACGTACCTGAATGTGCAGGGGCCGACGGCGTTGCTCGATACGTGCCGGCGTTGCTTCGCTTCATTGTTCACGGACCGCGCGATCAGTTACCGCGTCGACAAGGGCTTCGATCACCTGAAGATCGCCCTCTCGGTCGGCGTGCAGCGGATGGTGCGGAGCGACCTGGCCTCCTCCGGTGTGATGTTCTCCATTGACACGGAGACCGGATTCTCCGACGCCGTGCTGATCAACGCCGCCTACGGACTGGGCGAGAACGTCGTGCAAGGATCGGTCAATCCCGATGAATTTTGCGTCTTCAAGCCCACATTGAAGCAGGGCTTTCGACCGATCATTAAACGCTCGCTCGGCAGCAAGGAGTTCAAGCTGATCTACGACGTCGGCGGGAGCCGCATGGTGCGCAATGTGCCGGTTTCGCCCGGAGATCGTGGGCGGTTCGCATTGACCGACGACGAGGTGCTGGCATTGGCGCGGTGGGCGGTGCAGATCGAGGAGCACTATAGCCAGCTACGAGGCGCCGCGTGCCCGATGGACATGGAATGGGCCAAGGACGGACAGACGGGCGAATTCTTCATTGTGCAGGCGCGGCCGGAAACGGTGCAGTCGCAGCGGCATGCGCAGCTGCTGGAGACCTATCGACTGAAGGAGACGGCTCGAGTGCTCGCCACGGGGCGCAGCGTGGGCAGTCAGATCGCGGCCGGTCCGGTCCGGAAAGTCGATTCGATCCGGCAACTGCAAGTGTTCCAGCAGGGGGAGGTGCTGGTGACGGACAAGACCGATCCCGACTGGGAGCCCATTATGAAGCGCGCCGCCGCGATCGTCACAAACCGCGGCGGGCGCACTTGCCATGCGGCGATTGTGAGTCGCGAGTTGGGAATTCCGGCGGTCGTGGGCACGGAGCACGGCACCGAAGCGCTTCGCGACGGCCAGTCGGTGACGGTCTCCTGCGCCGAAGGGGACACCGGCCTCGTTTATGAAGGCGCGCTCGCCTTCGACGTCGACCGTGTCGACTTGAGTTCGATGGGCCGGCCGCGCACGAAGATCATGGTTAACGTCGGGAATCCTGACGAAGCGCTGGGATTGAGCTTCTTGCCCAACGATGGCGTCGGGCTGGCGCGGATGGAATTCATCATCAACAATCACATTCAGATTCATCCCATGGCGCTCGTGCGCTATGAACGACTGGAAGACGCAGCGCTCCGCCAGGAGATCGACCGGCGCACGGCGGGCTACGCGGATAAGCCGCGGTTCTTCGTGGATCGTCTGGCGGAAGGCGTCGCAATGATCGCCGCGGCGTTTTACCCCCGCGACGTGATTGTCCGACTGAGCGATTTCAAGACCAACGAATACGCACATTTGGTCGGCGGTCAGGGTTTCGAGCCGAGCGAAGAAAATCCGATGATCGGTTTCCGCGGCGCCGCGCGGTACTACGATCCGCGCTACCGCGACGGATTCGCCCTGGAGTGCCAGGCGATGCGGAAGGTGCGAGAGGAGATGGGATTCACCAACGTCAAGCTGATGGTCCCTTTCTGCCGCACGGTCGAGGAAGGGCGCCGCGTGATCGCGGAGATGGCCAAACACGGACTGAAGCAGCGCGCGAACGGGCTGGAAATCTACGTGATGTGCGAGATCCCGAGCAACGTGATCAGCGCCCAGGCGTTTGCCGAGGTGTTCGACGGGTTTTCCATCGGATCGAACGATCTGACGCAACTGATTCTCGGCGTGGATCGCGATTCGTCCACCGTGGCGCACCTGTTCGACGAACGGAACCCGGCGGTGATGGACGCCATCGCGTCGGCGATCCAGACCGTCAAAGCCGCAGGCAAGAAAATCGGCATCTGCGGTCAGGCGCCAAGCGACTATCCGGAGTTCGCGGAGTTCCTGATTCGGCAAGGAATCGACAGCATTTCGCTGAATCCCGACGCGGTGGTACGCACCACGCAGCGCGTGCTGACGACGGAACGCGAGTTGGCCGGAAAGCGAGCGTGGGCCACGGCGTCGCCTTAGCTTACGCCCCGTTTTCCGGGCCCAAGCGACGCAAATCGATCTGCTCGCCGGCCGCGAGCGGCGCAGGTTCCGTGACGACCTCGGGATCGGGACAAATCGCGAGGTGAGCGAATCGCCGAGCGTCGATCTCTGCGGGCGGCGTGGCCTCCACAATGAATCGCGCGTCGACGGCCATCGTCATTTGCGGTGTGACGATCAACGGATTCACGTCGGCCTCTTGAATCGGCGGAATGTCGGCGATGAGATGCGAAAACCTCAATAGCGTCTCGACGAGCTGATCGACGGCGATCCGGGGCTTGCCGCGATACCCATTCAGCAGCGGCCAGGACCGCAGAGACTCCAGCATGCGACGCGCCAGGCGCTCATTCAGTGGCGGCAATTCCAAAGCGCGATCGTGGAGCAACTCGGCCATCACGCCCCCGGCCCCGACCATGATTACCGGTCCGAAGACAGGATCCCGCTTGGACCCGACGATCAACCGCACGCCGTCGACGTCCGCGAACATCGGCTGGACCGTAACGCCGTGAATCTCCGCATCGGGGCGGAGTCGGCGCGCGTCGCTAATGATCCCGTTGAACGCCGCGCGAACCGCCGCTTCGTCGGCAAGATTGAGCCGCACGCCGCCGACATCGGACTTGTGCGTGATTTGCGGAGATTCAATCTTCAGCACGACCGGAAAGCCGCAATCGCGCGCCAGCCGGGCCGCTTCGTCGGCAGTGGTCGCAAGCACGGTGCGGCTGACGGGAATTCCATACAGCTCAAGCAGCTCCTTGGAGTGCCGTTCCGATAAGAGCGGCGCGCCGGTGCGCAGTAATTCGTTCGCTCGCGCGCGTTGCGCGTTGCGCGGCAGCGTGAAGTTCAACGGCACCGATCTCGGCGTTTCCAGCAGCAATTCGCGGCGCTGGGCGTATTGGACCAACCGCGAAAACGCGCTCACGGCGCGTTCCGGCGAATCGAACGTGGGCACGGACATCGCGTTCAAGGTAGCCACGCCCTCGGCAACGGAGACGCCGCCCATCCAGGCCGCCAGGAGCGGCTTCGCGGTCTTCATCACTTGACTTCCCACGGCGCGGGCCGTCTCCGTGGGATCGGTCATGGCCTGCGGCGTGAGAATGGCCAGAACAGCGTCGACTTCCGGGTCGCTGAGCACGGACTCCACCGCAACTGCATAGCGCTCCGGGGTAGCGTCGCCCAACACGTCGACCGGATTGTCATGCGACCAATAGGCAGGCAAAGCGGCATTCAAGGCCTGCAGCGTCTCGGCGGACAGTCTCGCGAGCTTGCCGTTCGCGGCCAGCAGTGCGTCGCAAGCCATGACGCCAGGCCCGCCGGCATTGGTGACAATCCCCAGCCGCGGTCCGCGTGGCAACCGCGCGCGCGCCAGTAGCTCGGCGCAACCGAACAAGTCGTCGCTTTCGTAAACGCGCACGATTCCGGCCCGCTGAAACGCCGCCTCGTAGACGTCATCGACGCCGGCCATGGCGCCGGTATGTGAACTCGCTGCCCGGGCCGATTCCTGAAAGCGCCCCGACTTGTAAACGACGATCGGCTTCCGCCGAGTGAAGGCGCGAGCGGCGGACATGAACGCCCGGGCGTTCGTGATCGATTCCAAGTACATCACGACGGAGTCGGTGGACGCGTCGTCAGCGAGGTAATCAAGCAGGTCGGCGACGCCGACATCGAGCATGTTTCCGAGCGAGAGAAAATAGGAGAAACCGATCTGCTGCGTAGCGGCCCAATCGAGAATGGCCGTGCAGAGTGCGCCGGATTGCGACAGCAACGCCACTCGACCGACGGCCGGCATGCCGCTCGCAAAGCTCGCGCTCAACTTCGCTCGCGGCACGATCGCGCCCAGGCAATTGGGGCCGATCACCCGCAATCCTGGGAACTTCGCGAGCCCCTCACGCAGGCGCGCTTCCAGTTCCCGTCCGCCCGCGCCGCATTCCGCGAAGCCTGCGCTCAGGACGATGACCCCGGGAACTTGCAACTCTCCACATTGTTCGATAAGCCCGAGTACCGTGCTCGCCGGAGTGCAAACGACGACCAGGTCCGGCGTCTGCGGCAGCGCGCCGAGCTCGGCGAAGCATCCCAGCCCCTGGACTTCGGCCCGCTTGGGATTAATCGGATAGATCGCGCCGGGGAAGCCATGCGCGATCAAATTGCGCAGAACCGTGTGGCCGACCTTGCCCACCACATCGCTCGCCCCCAACACGGCTATGCTGCGCGGGTGAAACAGCCGATGAAGATTGCTGACGCTCATCGTCCCCACCATGCCGCGCTGAAAAATCGCGGTGGAAGCGTTACCAGAACTTTTCGAAGTGAATGTTTCCGACCTGGCGCGGAGCGTCGGCCTGGAATCCGCGAGATTCCAGGACCTCGACCAGGCCGGTCGGTTCCGGGTAGAGCCGATGCCCGTCGCGGTCGACGTGCGGAATTCCAATCATACTCGGATTCCCGCAGGCGAACACATGCGTCTTGCCAGGATCGATGGTCCCCCACAGTCGATCCCACTCGCCTCCAGCAAAAAACTGTTGCACGTACTGCCTGCCGACAAAGTCCGATCGCCGGGAATCGAGATTACGTGGCTCCCGAGTCGTCAGTGTGACATAACGGTAGTTCGAGTAACGGCGTTCGAGCTCGCGATGCACAGGCTCGTAGGCCAGATCCGCACACTCGCGCGCGCCGACGACCGAAAGGATGCGCCCTTGATGCCCCTGTGACAGCAGCTTCGCCAACATCACGTTGTGCGGCGCTTCGCCCGTTCCCGTCGAGGCGAACACGACGTCGTCGCGCGGGCCCACGGGTGCGAGCGTGTACGTCCCTTTGGCGCGGGGGCCGAGAAACAGCCGGTCGCCAACGCGGAGATGAAATAGCCGCGGCGTTAATCCGGCGGGATGTTCCGCGGTTCCGCTGGCCAGCACGATATAGAACTCGACGAGCTCTTCGTCCCCCGCACAAACCAGCTCCCCCTGCGCGTCGAGCATGGAAGTCGCGAAGGAATACGCTCGCTGCACGAGCCGCTCCGCCTGAGGCGCTGGCGCTGGACTCGTTCCGGCCACGCACGGTTCCCAACTGCCGAGCCCCAGCACCGTATATTGCCCGGGAATATAGCGGAGGCGACCGAATTCGGGACGTAAGCGAAAGATGCGCAGCCACGGGCGCACTTCACGAATCGACTCGACGGTCGCGTTGTAATGATTGTCGCGCGAACGGGAATAATCCCCGATTCCGCTCGGCCGCTCTTCGGCAGTCATGTTCGTGTGTCCAATCTGTTGTCCAGCCCGAAAAGACGCGACCAGTCCGTCACTCCCCAGGATGGATGTTCACTTCCACGCGGGCTTTCCCAAAACGGACGAAACGATTGCGGTGCAGTAATTACATCGTCACGCGCCGCGACATCAACTCAATCCCCCCAGGCGGCGTGTCGAGCGGCACTATGAAAAAAGGGGCCCGATCGCGCCATCGGAACGAATTATGGCGCATGCCGCCACGAAACACTTACGCAACGGAAGGGCACACCCCCACTTTTTTGGGGGCTAACCCAGGCCGTTTTCATCCTCACGCCCGACGGCAACGCTCGTCGCAAGGACTCCCGATCTGTCGTGCAATCGCAAGTCGTTGAGCGACAATGGCTTAGCGACTCCGGAGCCATTTCGGTTCGACATCAAGCGCCGCGCGGATCGCATTCTGGGTTCGCTGAACGCGAGGTTTGCAGCGGCCTACAGCGTGACCGGTCGGCCGAGCGTGCCTCCGGAGCGATTGCTGAAGGTGATGCTGTTGATGGCCCTTTATTCCGTCCGCAGCGAGCGTCAGTTGTGCGAGCAGAACGACCTCAACTTGTTGTTTCGCTGGTTTCTTGACATGCAACCGAGCGAAGACGCCTTCGATGCCAGCACGTTCAGCAAGAACCGCCAGCGGCTGGAGACGCACGGTCTCACGCAGGCGTTTTTCGAGGCGGTCGTCGCGGAAGCCTTGGCGAAGCATCACTGCAGCGAGCACTTCAGCGTCGATGGCACGCTCATCGAGAGTTTCGCCAGCGCCAAGAGCATTCAGCCGAAGCCGGAGCAAGACGATCGGCCGCAAGATGAACAGCCTAAGAAAGAACAGCCGCGGAACGAAAGATCAGTGCAGAAGCGATCAACGAGCCAACCCCAGTCCGACGGCAACGGCTTCAGGCCCCGCAATCCCGACGTCGACTTCCACGGCCAGCAGCGGACCAACTCGACGCATGCGAGCCAGACCGATCCCGAGGCCAGGCTCTACCGCAAAGGGCGCGGGAAAGAAGCCAAGCTCTCGCACCTGGGGCACGTGCTGAACGAGAATCGTCATGGCCTGATTCTGAGGGTCGCGGTGACGGAAGCCAACGGCGAGGCGGAACGCAAGGCCGCGACCGACATGCTTGACGATCTGAAAGCGGAACATCAGCGCGTGCCCAAGACGATCGGCGCCGATAAGGGCTACGATGACGGCGAGTTTTTCCAGGAGTTGGAAGCTCGCCAGATCGAACCGCACATTCCGTTGGTGCGCGAGCCGGCGAAACTGAAGACGGTGCGACACAAAAACGACACGCTGGCATTCGGGCGCGTCAACGCATGAAGCGACGCATGAAGACGGAGGGATATTCGCTGAGTCAGAAGTGCCGCAAGAAGACTGAGGAGTGTTTCGGTTGGCTGAAAACGGTCGCAGGCATGGATCGCAGTCGAGTAGTAGGTCGCTGGAAACTGCGGCAACTGTTGGTAGTGTCGGTGGCCGCGTTCAACCTCGTCAGAATGAGACGCCTGGCGCCCGTAGCCTAATCGCTCGACGAGCGTCGCCCCGCATCCGATGACCGAACTCCTTTCAACTGCCTGCCCGGTCAAGACAAAACAACTTGCAAAAAGAGACCGCACGCCTCGAAATCGAGGTTTTTCAGCAGCCTGCTAGAATTCAATCATTGCTGCGTCATCGCTTCTCAGTGAAACCACACGACCATGCGTATTAGCGCGGCCGGCCACCGTTTGTGGACAAAGCGCCTTGGGCGAGGGTTTGTGGCAGCCGTCATTCTGTCTGCTTGGGCGGTATTTGTTTACAAAGTGTGGACCAACGAATATCTCGTTACCACGGTGCGCATCTTGGCACTGGTTGGTGGAACGATCGCAAGCTGTTTCTTCGCTTACTTTGGGGGGGCGCGTTTGCCGTAGACATCCTCCGCGATGCCACGTCGGCATGTTGCCCAAAATGCAATGGGCGGCAGTGGCTTCAACCGCACGATGGATTCTATTCGCCCAACGAGCCAATAATTTATGAATGCGAGCGCTGCCGGCACGTTGCCGAATCAAAGAGTGAAGAACCTCGTTCCTCACGGAGAAAGTCCGTGCAGAACCAAAGATCGACGTTCGAAATAGCTCCGGACGGGCGCCTTCCCCCTCGAATCGCGGCTTGATTGGACCGCATGGCGGGAAAAAACCTAAAAAAGTCCGAATGCGCTAGACACGAGGAGGGGGACGCGTTGCTAAAATTGTGAGAATTGAGAGCCTGGAGCGTTTTCAGGCTCACCCCACAGGGCAAATGTCGGTTCATGATGCGCAACCTGCTCCACCGAACGCTGCTGCCGATGCTGGTCGCGTCCGGCGTGTGTAACATCGCGGTGCGCGGCGAGCCGGTAAATTACAGCCGGCAAATCCGCCCCATCCTGGCGGCGAAGTGCCTGGCATGCCACGGGCCCGACGAAGAACACCGCGAAGCGGAGCTACGGCTCGATCAACTCGAAAGCGTTCTGAAAGATCGCGACGGAACGGCGAGCGTCGTGCCGGGGCAACCTGCGGTCAGCGCCATAGTGCAGCGCATCACCGCCGCCGACGAGTCCGAGCGGATGCCTCCGTTGGACACCGGCAAACAACTTAGCCAAGCGGAGATCGAACTGCTCACGCGGTGGATTGCCGAAGGCGCGAATTACGAACCGCATTGGGCATTCGTGCCACCGCGGCGGCCGGAGTTGCCGACGGTGCAGCGCCTGGATTGGCCGCGCAATCCCGTCGATTACTTTATTCTGGCCCGCATGGAGGCTGCCGGCTTAGCGCCAGCAGCGGAGGCCGATGCGACGACGCTGATTCGCCGCGTCTACCTCGATCTGATCGGGCTGCCGCCGCTACCGGAAGAAGTGGACGAGTTCCTCGCGGACGTCTCGTTTTCATCGCTGGACGAAGCTTATACCAGACTCGTGGATCGTCTGCTGGCCTCGCCGCACTATGGCGAGCGCTGGGCGCGTCCCTGGCTCGATCTGGCGCGCTATGCCGACACCAACGGCTATGAGAAGGATCGCGAGCGTCAGATCTGGGCGTATCGCGATTGGGTCATCGCGGCGCTCAATCGCGATTTGCCATTCGATCAGTTCACGGTCGAACAATTGGCGGGCGATCTACTTCCAAACGCTACGCTTGAGCAGCGCGTGGCCACGGGGTTTCACCGCAACACGCTGTTGAATGAAGAAGGGGGCATCGATCCCCTGGAGTTTCGTTTCTACGCCCTCTGCGACCGTGTCGCGACGACCGGCACGACCTGGCTGGGGCTGACCATGCAATGCTGCCAGTGCCATAACCACAAGTATGATCCGATCGCGCAATCGGAATACTATGGCCTGATGGCGCTGCTCAACAACGCGGACGATGTGGAGCTTCCACTGCCGGATGAAGCGAGCGACGCGAGTTACCGAGAGAATTTCGCCAAGTCCGAGCAACTTTTGGAGACGCTCCCCGCGGCCTGGCCGCTGCCGGATGCCGCAGCGAACAACTCAGAGTCGGACCAAGAGCGACGAAACGCATTGATTGCGGAGCGTTTCAACGCCTGGTTGCAAGAGCAACGCGGGCGAGTTGTCGCCTGGCGATCGCTGCGGCCGACCGAGATGTCGTCCAACGAGCCGCTGCTACAACTCGAGGCGGATGACACGATTTTCGTCTCCGGCGACATCACCAAGCACGACACGTATCAACTGCGATTGCGAGGCGATCTTCGTGGGGCAACGGCGATCCGTATCGAAGCCCTGCCGGACGAGCGTCTGCCCGGCAATGGTCCGGGATTAACGTACTACGAAGGGACGCGTGGCGATTTTTTCCTCAGCGAGTTGCAGGTGACAGTGGACGGGCAGCCGGTCCGATTCACCGGCGCTTCGCAGACCTTTTCCGGTAATCAGTTCGGTGACAACCCGGTCACGGCCGATTTGGCGGTGGATGGCGATTTCCAAACCGGTTGGGCAATTTATGGCCGCATCGGCGAACGCCAAACGGCGGTCTTTACGCTGGCGGAGCCCTTGAGCGATGCCACGGAATTGCAGGTCGCACTCCACTTCGGGCGGCATTTCGCCAGCTCCTTGGGAAAGTTCCGCATTTCTGTGACGTCGGCGCCGAATGCGGTCGCGGTGGATCTGCCGGCTGAACTGGAAGCCTTGTTGCTCCGTCCAGATGATTCTCTGACTCCCAGCGAGCGTGAACTGCTGAGACGAGAATTCTTGCTCACCGCCCCGGAGCTGGCCGAGCCGGCGCAAAAGATTCGCGAATTGTTGAAGCGCCCCAATTCGCCGCATACCCTGGTGCTGCGCGAGCGCCCCGTGGGCAAGGAGCGCAAGACGCACGTGTATGCACGAGGCGAATACTTGCGCGCTGGCGCGGAAGTCGCTCCTGGAACGCCGAGCAGCCTGCCGCCGTTTCCTGCGGATCAACCGCGCAATCGACTTGGCTTGGCGCGCTGGCTGACTTCCCCGAACCATCCGCTGACGGCGCGAGTGACCGTCAATCGCCACTGGGCGGCGCTCTTTGGCGTCGGCATTGTGGCCACGACCGAAGACTTCGGCGTGCAAGGCGCCTCGCCGAGCGATCAAGCGTTACTCGATTGGCTCGCAGTCGAGTTCGTCGAGCAGGGGTGGTCGCTCAAGCGGTTGCATCGCCTCCTCGTAACGAGCGGCACTTACCGCCAAGCGTCTCAAACGAGCGAAACATCGCTCGCCGCGGACCCGCAGAATGCGTATCTGTCGCGTTTTCCGCGCAAGAGGCTCGACGCGGAGCTAATCTCCGATCTCGCCTTGCGCGCGAGTGGCCTGTTGAGCAGTAAAATGGGCGGTCCAGGCGTGCGGCCTCCACAACCGGCCGGCGTTACGGAGGTCGCTTATGGCAGCCCTTCGTGGACGGTGAGCGTCGGCGAAGATCGCTACCGCCGCGGCATTTACACGCTGCTGAAGCGTACTGCGCCGTTCGCCGTGTTTCAGACATTCGATGCCCCGAACGGGACCGCTTGTATTGCCCGCCGCGATGTCTCGAACACGCCGCTCCAAGCGCTGGCGCTGCTGAACGACGTCATTTTTCAAGAAGCGGCGCAGCATCTCGGCCGCATGCTCGCTGAAAGCCATCGAACCGACGATGCGCGGATCGAATTGGCGATGCGCCGGGTGCTCACGCGCGATCCAACTGACGAGGATCGGGCGGACTTGGCCACATTTCTGGCGGAGCAGCGCCGCCGCCTCGCGGCTGGGGAGTTGGACGCTGCGCAGATCGCCGGCGGAAACCTGGAAGGCGTTTCTCCAGTCCAAGTTCGCGAGCGGGCCGCCTGGACCACGCTGGCCCGCGCCCTGTTGTGTCTCGACGAAGCGATTACTAGGAATTGACCGATGCCGGACTATATTCCCCCCGGCGTTTCGGTGAATCGCCGCTATTTCCTGCGCGATTGCGGCGTCGGACTCGGCAGAATCGCACTGGCGGGGCTACTCGCGCAATCCACGACGACCGCCGGCGCGGCGAGCCCCCTCGCGCCGCGGGCATCGCATTTCCCAGGCAAAGCAAAACGGCTGATACATCTCTTCATGGGGGGCGCGCCCAGCCAACTGGAGTTGTTCGATTACAAGCCACTGCTTTCCAAATACGAAGGTCAGTCTCTGCCCCCTTCGATCATCGGCGGGCAGCGTTATGCGTTTATTCGTTCGGACGCGGCGGTGCTGGGACCTCGGTTTCCATTTGCGCGACACGGGAGCTGCGGCGCGGAGATCTCGTCCGCGCTCCCGCACCTGGCCAAGGTCGTCGACGAGCTCGCCATCCTGCGGACCGTGCATACGGATCAATTCAATCACGCCCCGGCGCAGACTTTTTTGAGCACCGGCTTTCAGCAACCGGGACGCCCGTCGATTGGTTCCTGGATTCTGTACGGCCTCGGCGCCGAAACCGAAGACCTGCCGGCCTACGTCGTGATGAGCACGGGCAGCGGACTCAGCGGAGGCGCCGCGCTCTGGTCGAGCGGATTCCTGCCGACGACCTACGCGGGCGTGCGCTTTCGCACGCAGGGGGACGCGATTCTCGATGTCGCGAGTCCTGCCGGAGTTGACGCTCGGCTGCAACGCGACACGGTCGACCTGGTTAACCGATTCAATCACCGGCAATTTGCAGCAACCGGCGACGAAGAAATCAATACGCGCATCGCGGCGTTCGAAATGGCAATGCGATTGCAGGTCTCCGCGCCGGAACTAAGCGACCTCGGCAGCGAAACGCAAGAGACGTTGGAACTCTACGGGTGCGACCCGGCAAAACCATCCTTCGCGCGCGCCTGCGTGTTGGCGCGGCGCATGATCGAGCGAGGCGTCCGATGCGTGACGATTTATCACGAAGGCTGGGACGCCCATAGCGACGTGGAAGGCAACGTCCGCAACAATTGCCTCGCGACCGACCAGGCCAGCGCGGCCTTGCTGCAAGATTTACAACGGCGTGGGCTGTTGGAAGACACGCTAGTGATTTGGGGCGGAGAGTTTGGCCGCACGCCAATGGTCGAATCCAATCCGGCGCTCGGACGCAAACTCGGCCGAGACCATCATCCGCAAACCTTTTCGATGTGGATGGCCGGGGGTGGGATCAAGCCGGGTATGACGCTCGGCGCGACCGACGACTTTGGCTTCCATCCGATCGAGCACCCAGTACACGTGCAGGATGTTCATGCCACGCTGCTGCACTGCTTCGGTTTCGACCACGAGCGATTGACGTTCCGCCGCCAAGGCCTCGACTTTCGGCTCTCCGGCGTCGAGCCACGGCAGGTGATCCGCGAAATTCTCGCCTAACGAGCTGGCTCGGGATGGCCGCTTCCGTACGTGGCGAAAGCGGCCGCAGCGTTTCGCGTGTTGCCGAAGCTCCAGAATCCGCAACTCCTGGGGTGTCGCAATACTTCTTGTTCATGGGACACCTCCGTGTTGCCGGAAGCTCCCCCCTCAAGCCAACCCGACCTTCTGGGTTTGACGTAGCACTAAGAGCGGTAGTCGGTCGCGCTGATCTCGTGCTTCTTGAGAAGTTTGTGCATCCCCTGGCGAGACATTCCAGCCTGAGCGGCCGATCGTGAAATATTTCCGCGGTTCTCGCGCAAAAGTGTGATCAGATATGCCCGAGAGGCGTCGTCCATCGCCAGCGAACGGGGGCCCGCTGCGTGGGCCGCTCGACTCGATGGAGCGGCTGGGGACGTCTGCCGGACCGCGCCCGGCAGATCCTGCGGCGTAATCGCTTCCGCGCGCGACATGGCCAATCCATGCTCCACGACATTGCGCAGTTCGCGAATATTGCCGGGCCAACGGTACTGCCGCAAGAGATCCAGCGCAGTTGGGGCAAAGTGTTTCGTTTGGGAAGCACCGTTCTGAAGCTCAGCAAGGAAATGCTCCGCCAGAAGTACCACATCATTCTCTCGATTCCGTAGCGGCGGCAATTCAATGTGAATCACCGCGAGGCGGTAGAACAAGTCGCGCCGAAACCGCCCCGCGTTTACTTCCGCAGCCAAATCGCGGTTCGTCGCGCACACGAATCGCGTATCGATCGTTTCCGCGGCGGCTTTACCGAGCGGGATAAAAGTCTGCTCTTGGATAACCCGAAGGAGCTTAGATTGAAGCGGCGCGGGCAATTCGCCGACCTCGTCGATAAACGCCGTTCCGCCGTCGGCATGGCTGAGCAGGCCTCGCTGGTCCTTGATAGCGCCGGTGAAAGCGCCTTTCATGTGACCGAACAGCAGCGATTCGAAGAGCGTTTCTGGAATCGCCGTGCAGTCGATGACCTGAAACGGCTTTTCCCTACGTGGGCTGCGACGATGGATCGCTTTCGCGACGGCCTCTTTGCCGGTACCGCTCTCCCCGGTGATCAATACATTGGCGTCGGTGACCGCCACCCGTTCAATGATTTCGAACAGCTCCTGCATTGCAGGGCTATTGCCAATCAAGTCAGGAAATCGGCGTTCTGTCTCGGCGGCCACACGATGATTCGCATGTTGGAAACGATGGTTCAGTGCCCGCCTAACACTGGTCAACAGGTCGTCGTACTTCACCGGTTTGAGCAGATAATCGGCGATTCCCAGTCGGACGCTCTCAATCGCCGTGGGCAGCGAAGGTGCCCCGGTGATAACGATCAGCGGAACATCCGGCCACTTGCGCCTTCCTTCATGCAGCAGTTCTAGACGCAGATTCCCGGGCATATTCAGGTCTGAGAGCACCAGGTCAAACTGCTCCTTGGCAAGGGCGTCCAGCGCTTCTTTTCCATTAGCGGCGCAAACGCATTCGTAGCCGGCCTTTCGCAACAAGGCGGCCGTCGTTTTCGAGTAAAGCGGCTCGTCGTCGGCAATTAGGATGCGAGCGTGTGCGGCTTCAGGCATGAGCTGTCTCCGCGGACTGTGCGAGCCGAGGAAAAATCGCGGAGAATCGGCTCCCCCGTTTAACAACGCTCTTGACCTCGATGCGCCCGCCGATTGCCTCGATCAGGTTTCGAGAAACGGAGAGACCGAGTCCCATGCCTGTTTGTGCGCTGCTTTGCTTCGTGCTAAAAAAAGGATCGAAAATGCGCGGTAGCACGTGTGGCGGGATCCCCGTTCCTTGGTCTTCCACATGGACGCCGATTTCTCGCTCGTCCTGGCTGATGCGGATCGAAACCGTTTGGCCTGTGGACGAGGCCTGGATGGCGTTCGTCAACAGGTTGACGACCACCTGATGGACCTG